>JBGURM010000070.1:0-3252 GCA_045132035.1 Bacilli bacterium | reverse complement strand
CATGTAGGACAAATCTCTCCTTCTTTACCATATATCTTAATTCTAGTTTGGAAGTTGCCATCAATATCTTTTCCAGGGTGATAACTTTTAATAGTGGATCCACCCATTTCAATGGCGATCTTGAGGATTTCTTTTGCGTTCTTGACGATTAAACTAACTTCTTCTTTTGTAATTAAACTAGCAGGAGTTAAAGGATGAATATGACTTGTGTATAAAGTTTCATCAACATAAATATTTCCTAAACCAGTCATAACTGTTTGGTCTAGTAGTGTAGTTTTTATCGGCTTTTTAACTCTATGTAATTTCTTATATATTTCGTTAGTGTCTTTAACATCAAATGGCTCAGGTCCAAGTTTAGAAATCATTTCTTCGTTTCTATATTCTGATTCACTTGATAATTTTAAAATTCCAAAACATCTTGAATCGTCATAACAAAGCTTTTTGCCGTTATCAAAATGGAAGACAACTTTCGCATATTTACTATCATTTTCATTTTCTAAAAACTCGTAATATTTTCCTTCCATTCTTAAATGAGAAAGAATGACTTTATCGTTAGTTAAGTGAAAGATTAAATATTTTCCAATTCGAGAAACACTCAAAAACTTTTCGTTAGTTAATTCTTTAACGAATGTTTTAGGATCTCCTTCAATTGTTTTTTCTCTAATTACATCAATTTTGGTAATTTTATTACCAACCACAATTGGAGTTAAGACATTTTTAATCGTTTCAACTTCTGGTAATTCAGGCATATTTATTTACAGTCATACCAACTCTTTCCAAAACCTCCATCAACTTCAAGAGGAACACTTAAGTTCATCGCATGAGTCATTTCATTTTGGATTAAGTCATAGACTTTCTCCTTTTCTTCTTTTGGAACTTTAAATATAAGTTCGTCATGAATTTGAAGAACCATCTTTGTTTTATAGTGGCCTTCTTTTAATTTCTTATCGACATTAATCATCGCAACTTTAATTAAATCAGCAGCGCTTCCTTGTATTGGAGCGTTCATTGCCGCTCTTTTAGCGAATTCTCTCACTTGATAATTAGAATCATGAAGTTCTCTAAGATATCTTCTTCTTCCTAACATCGTTGAGACATAGCCGTCTTTTAAAGCATTATCAACAATACCTTTAAAGAAATCATTAACTTCTGGGAATGTTTGATAGAAACTATTGATAATTTCTTTACTTTCTTTAACAGAAATCTCAAGTTGATCCGCTAAACCCCAATCGGAGATGCCGTATATGATTCCAAAATTAACAGCTTTAGCTTTTCTTCTTTGTAAAGAATTTGGCTCTCCTTCAATATGGAAGATCTTTTTAGCGGTTGCGGAGTGGATATCATTATTTGGATCCATAAAGATATTTTTAAGATTTTCACAGTTTGATAAATGAGCGAGAATTCTTAATTCGATTTGAGAATAATCTAAAGATAAAATCTCGTAATTATCGTCATCATAATAGAAAGCTTTTCTCACTAATTTCCCATCTTCATCTCTTATAGAGATGTTTTGTAAGTTTGGATTTGAAGAGCTTAATCTACCAGTTTGAGTTAAGGCTTGATTAAATGTTGCGTGAATCTTCTTATCTTTATAGATATGAGTCTTTAATCCTTCAACATAAGTTGAAATCAGTTTAGCGTATTTACGATATTCAATAATTTTAGAAATTACTGGGTGTAAATCGATGAGTTCTTTTAAATTATCAAAAGAAGTGGAACCTTTCTTTTTAGCAGGTAAACCTAATTTATTAAATAAGATCTCTCCTAATTGTTTTGGAGAGGCAATATTAAATTTTTCTCCCACTAAAGAATAAATTTCTTCTTCTAAAACTTTTAGTTTTCCCTTCCATTCATCTCCCATTTCATCAAGGACTTTAACGTCTAATGGAAATCCTTCAATTTCCATATCCGCTAAAACGTTAACGAGTGGTAATTCTAAATTGTTATATAAGTCTAAAGCACTAATTTTGACTAATTCGGCTTTAATTTTTCCTGCTAAGTGAATTGTGTAGAAACTTATTTGAGCGGTTCTAGTTGGATTTTCATTAGTGAATAAAGAAACGTCATCTTTATTGGTAGAGATATCAACTCCATAAACATTAAGAACTGGCTCAACCTTATTTTTAACTGATGTATCAATTAAATAAGTTGCAATTAACATATCAAATTCTAAGCCATCTATTACAATTCCTTGCTTAGCTAAATTGACTTTAATTGCTTTATAGTCATAACAGTATTTCTTTATATTTTTATTAGATAAAATATCTAATAAGTATTTATCATTTTTTAAATCATCAAAATTAATATAGTAGTGTTTATCTTTACTAGTAATTGCAATACCAAAAATCACAGAATTGAAATAATCGTCTTCATCTTCATAATCAAGAGCGATTCCAATTTCATCTCCAACATCAATATCTTTAAAAGAAGAAACAATAACTGGTTCAATTATTTGAGAAGCTTCACCAGACAATTTCCATTTTGGAGAGATTTTATTTAAAAACTGTTTTAAACCATATTTTTGGCAGAATTCATTGATAACTTTAAATGAATATCCGTTATACACTGTATCTTCGACGGTAAAAGGAAGTTCAATATCAGTTTTGATAATTGCTAAATCTCGAGAGATTCTCCCAATTTCTGCATTATTAGCAATCGCTTCACCAACTTTGCCTTTAATTTCAGAAGCGTGAGCAATGATTTCATCAAAAGAACCATATTCTTCAATTAATTTAACTGCGGTTTTTTCTCCAATTCCAGGAATACCAGGAAGATTATCAGAACTATCTCCTCTTAACCCTTTATAATCAATAATTTGAATAGGAGAGAAACCAAAGGTTTCTTTAACGACTTCTGAAGTCATTCTAACGACATCAGAAAGCCCTTTTCTAATGATTTGAACAGTGACTTTATCACTAACAAGTTGAAGGAAGTCTCGATCAGAAGTATAGATTTCTACATCAATTCCTAAAGATTCAGCTTTTTTCGCCATTGTCCCAGCGATATCGTCTCCTTCAAATCCTTCTTCTTCAAATTGGAAAATACCAAAAGAACGTAAGAAGTCCCTTGCAATTGGGAATTGAGTGACTAAATCTTCTGGAGCAGGTTTTCGATTTGCTTTATAAGTTTCTAAAGCGTCATGTCTAAAATTGTGTTTTGCAGCGTCAAAGGCCACAATCATTCCTTCTCCTTCTTTTAAAGAAGAAACGATTTTATTAATCATATTTGAGAAAGCAAAGATTGCATTAGTAG
>JBGURM010000069.1:0-23692 GCA_045132035.1 Bacilli bacterium | reverse complement strand
TCCATTAGAAGCAATAAACATTTTTAATGTTTCAACATCTTTATAATCGATGTGGGTAATGTTATTTTTCTTGAAGTAACAGACCTTTTTGTGTGGTCTAACTTTCTTAAATGCCATTTTAAATATCTTCCTTTCTAGAATGGGAGATCGTCGTCAGTGATTTCAATACTGTCGAGGTTTTTGTTTTCGTCTTCGGCAGCAGGTGTTACATCATCGAATGATGGAATTTCCATTTCTTCGTTTGCGACTGGTCCATCTCTTCTTTCTAAGAATTGAACATTGTCACAAATAACTTCGATTGTGCTTCCTTTAGAACCGTCTTGTCTAACAAAACTTCTTTGATTGAGACGACCTTCGATTCCTACTAATAAACCTTTTTTAGCGAACTTTGCGACTGTTTCAGCACGTTGAGCGTTTAAGACAACACATGGAATAAAGCTAGTGCTTTTTTCTTTTCCAAGATTGTCAATCGCGACGGTGAAGACAGTAATAGTTCCACTATTTCTGATTTCTGGGTCTCTGGTAAGTCTACCAACTAAGACTACACGATTAATCATAAATGATTGTCCTCCTATTTGTGTTCTACAACAATTAAATGACGTAAGACACTTCCGTTAATACGGACTAAACGATTGAATTCGTTAATCGCTTCGTTGCCCATAGTAACTTTGAGTACAACATAGTAGCCTTTGGTTTCATCCTTAATAGGATACGCTAATTCGCGTAAACCCATGGATTCATCAGTGTTTTCAACTTTACCACCATTATCGGTGATAATAGCAGCTAATTTGTCCATGACTTCTTTACGAGCAGCGTCATCTAAATCGGCTTTCAAAATGTACATAACTTCATATTTGCGCATTTCTTTTACCTCCTCTTTGGTCTAGTGGCTGTTATCATTATGTAACAGCAGAGTGTTGCTAAAAATTTAGCATATGTATTATACATATCACTCTCTATGTTGTAAAGAAACATCTTCCATCTTTTTTAAAAACAGCAATAAAATGGCAAATTGCTTTTCGAGGGAAACACCCATTGAATGCGAATTAGGTTATATTATAGTTAACCTTCTTTTGTCCTTATCAACATTCTTGAATAATGGGCATTTAAAATAAAAGTCTCCTCACTATATATACGGAATTACTTAGTAATTCCTTGAGTCAGTTTTTGCTATTTTTTTAACAAAATTTTTTATGTAACAAAAAAGACCTATTATATAGGTCTAATTTTTTAATTTTTTTCGACGTGAATGTCAGTGCTACTAGGAATATATAGTTTATTCTTACGGCAAGTAATTAACACTCTTTCGCTTAAATCGTTATAGAATGGCCAATAGTCATCAACCTTAGTCCAGCATCTAATTCTGAATGTCACCGCGTAGCTATCTAAAGAAGCAACATAGACTGTTCTAGCTTCGCTATCAAGGACTCTAATGTCAGTATCGATGATATCTTGTAAAACTTCTTTAGCAAGATCAACATCACAGTCATAAGATAAGCCAACATCATAATCCACTCTTCTTTTACCAAGTCTTGTGTAGTTGGTAATTGAAGCAGAGGTCATATTCTTATTAGGAATAGTAATTATTTGACCTTGTGGAGTTTGTAAATGAGTAAAGAATAAATGAATATTTAATAGACTTCCTTCACAAGAACCAAAGGCGTTTGTGACTTTGATATATTCACCGGTTTTAATATTCTTTTGTTGTAAAAGAAGAACTCCAGAGAATAAAGAACCTATTAAATCTTGTAAGGCAAGACCTAGGGCGACTGCGATTGCGCTTGTAATACCAGCAACACCAGTAGTGTCAATCTTCAAAATGCCAATAACAATAAAGGCAGTAGCAATCCATAAAAGAGATTTTATACATGTAACAATAAAATATTTTGCAGATGAGTCAATCTCTGGACCTTTTTTAGAAATGCCCATAGTTTTCTTAATGACCCACGCTAAAAGCTTGATAAGAATCCAAGAGATAACAATCCAAATAATAGCAAGAATAATTCTTGATAAATAATTAACGCCTGTTGAATCTGGGGTTAAGAAAAACGCACCTACTCTTTCCCAAAATGTTTGCCAAGTTAATGGCTCAGTTGCGGTAGTTGTAGTTTCTGTTGGTGTTTCAGTTGGAGCTTTAAGAATATCAAACAATATCATAGCGAGTTTATTTTAATAAAAGAAAAGAATAATATCTACATATTTTGAAGTGATATAATCATTTACGAGGTATTTTGTATTATGCAAACAACTAAATTAGGTTTAAGAAAGTGGCTTTCTTTTATTGTGGCCGGATTAATTGGTCAACTTGCCTGGGCAATTGAGAATAACTATTTGAATGTTTATGTCTTTGATTGCACAGCCGAACCAAAATTCATCACATATATGACAGTGTTTAGTGCGATTGCTGCAACTGTCACAACTTTGTTAATGGGCGCTTTATCAGATAGGCTTGGCAAAAGAAAATTGTTCATCTCTTCAGGTTATATTATCTGGGGTATATCAATTATCATGTTTGCGTTTTTAGATCCTAGAAAACCATATAACTTAGTAGCCCATTCCGCTTTACTTGCAGGAACAATGATTATTATCATGGACTGCGTTATGACTTTCTTTGGTAGCACTGCAAACGATTCAGCGTTTAACGCTTTTGTTACCGATTCCACAAACACCACTAATAGAGGAAAGGTTGAAAGTGTTTTATCAATCCTTCCACTTGTGGCAATGATTGCGGTTGTTTTACTTCAAGGAATGCTTGTTGGAGAAAAGAAAACTCCTGAACAAGAATTAGATTGGCTTTGGTTCTTTGTGGTTTTTGGAGGTATTACTACTTTAAGCGGTGTCGCTTGTATCTTCTTACTACCAAAAGACAATATTAAGCCAAACAAAGAAGAACCTTATTTAAAAAATATCATCCACGGCTTTAGACCATCAGTTATTAAAAGTCGTCCAAAACTATATTTGGCTTTGACTTCTTTAATGCTATTTTCTATCGCAATTCAAATCTTTATGCCATACTTCATGGTTTATGTTCAATCAGTGCTTAATTTTGAATTAGTGTCCACTGCTGGACCTATCCTAGGTATCGCTTGTGTTTTAACTGTTTTATTCGGTTTCTTTATGGATAAAATCGGAAAATATAAACTTGCCTTCTCCGCAATTGGAGCAACAGTTATCGGTGGATTACTCTTATTCTTCCTCCAGCAACAAGTCGGAGTAATTATCGGCGGTATTATTCTCATGACTGGATATTTACTTGCTACTGCAGTGTTAGGTGCAAAAATTAGAGACTACACTCCTGAAAACGAAACCGGTTTATTCCAAGGTGTAAGAATGGTTTTCATCGTTATGATTCCAATGGTTACTGGTCCATTTATTGGTCAAGGTGTTTCTTACATTAATGGAACAATGATTACTAACGATTTTGGTCAACCAACAATTCAACCAAATCAATATATTTTCTTATTTGCAGCAATAACTGTGTTATTTGCTATCATCCCACTAGTGTTCTTACTTAAGAAGGAAAAAGAAGATGAACAAGTGTCCGCTTAGTGAATATCCACGTCCTCAATTATATCGAGATTCCTATTTATCTTTGAATGGTTACTGGGACTATAAAATTAGTAAAAACGACTCACTTCCTACAAATTATGATGGAAAAATACTCGTTCCTTTTTCTCCTGAAACAGCTAAAAGTGAAGTTAATAAACAAGTAGGTCCAGATGACTATCTTTTCTATCGTTTAAACTTCTCGTTAACAGATTTTGTTATCATCGATAAAGTCATTCTTCATTTTTTGGGAGTTGATCAGATCGCTGATGTGTATCTTAATGGCCACTATTTAGGGAATCATGTTGGAGGCTTTTTACCTTTTGAATTTGAAATAAGTAAATATATCAACACCGACAAAAACGAATTAATCGTTAGAGTTAAAGACACCACTGATACTTCCTATCATTCTAGGGGTAAACAAAGAATTGATAGAGGAGGGATATGGTACACTCCTCAAAGTGGAATTTATTTCCCAGTGTGGATTGAAAGTGTCTCTTCCGATTATATTAAAAACATCAAGTTAACACCTGATATTGATAAAGAAGAAATCATTATTAATATTGAAACAGAAGCAAAAGAAGCCGCGATTCATATCTTTGGAATGGATCGACCAATCGATGTTAATAAAGATGTTCATATCAAAGTTAAAGATATGCACTTATGGTCTCCTGAAGATCCATATTTATATTTTATTAAAATAATGACGGATTATGATGAAGTGACATCTTATTTCGCTATGAGAAAATTCTCATTAGTGAAAGATGAAAACAATATCATTCGTCTTGGTTTAAATAACAAGCCTTACTTTATGAAAGGAGTATTAGACCAAGGATATTATAAAGATGGGTTACTAACTCCAAATAGTTATGAAGATTACGTCAAAGATATTGAATTAGTTAAATCGCTTGGTTTTAACACAATAAGAAAACATATTAAAATTGAAATTCCTCGCTGGTACTTTGAATGTGATAAACGAGGAATAATTGTCTGGCAAGACTTTGTTAATGGAGGCGAGGCATATAATTTCGCCACAATCGCTTCTCCTTTATTCACTGGTATTCATCATAACGACCACAACTATAAAAGGTTTAGAAGGATGAGTGAAGAAGGTCGATTAGAAACCATTAACGAATTTAAAGAAACAATCAAATACTTATATAACGTTCCTTCAATTGGATTATGGACAATCTTCAATGAAGGGTGGGGTCAATTCGATAGTAAAAAGATTTATAAAGAATTATTACAACTTGATTCCACTAGGCTATATGACCACGCTTCTGGGTGGCACGACCAAGGAATAAGTGAAACTAAATCCTATCACGTTTACTTTAAGAATTTTAAGCTAAACGAAAAGGATGATAAGCGCGCAATAATATTATCCGAATTCGGTGGATTTGTTCTTCCAATTAAAGGACATATGCAAAAAGGAAAAGCAACATATCGTAGCTATAAAGATGTAGAAAGTTGGCTAAAACGATATAAGAAGTCTATTGAAATTGATGTTATAAGAAATATTCCTAAAGGCTTATCTGCAATCATCTACACTCAATTAAGTGATGTCGAAGATGAACTAAATGGATTTGTCACATTTGATAGAGAGGTCGTTAAAGTTGATCCTCAAAAAATCAAAGAAATCAACGATTCAATTAAGTATTAAGTCAATTCTTGTGGCACAAAAAAAGAACCCATTTAACCGGGTTCTTTATTGTTATTTTCCTTTTACAGCAAGTTGAACTGCTTTATATCCACCGTCGTAGATACCAGCTTTCTTAAGTTCAACCATCTTCTTATTTAAGTGAATAAGTAGCTCTTTATCACTTAATAATCTATCAAGCATTTCAGTCATACTCTTCTTATCTGGACATTCAAATGTTGAATCTCCAATTTCTTGAGCGTGAACTGCACCATAGACTTCGTGTCCACCAATATGTTTCATCATTACTTTAACAACTGGGTAGAACGCTAATTCACTTGGTTTAGTAATGAGAATTTCAACATGCCTCATTAATAAGTTAGTGCTATAAACTGCTTCAAAGATATTCTTGTGATAGAAGATATGGATTCCAGTAATCTTTTCTTTATCCATCTTATTAACAAATTCTTTTGTTTTATCATATCGATCAAAGTGTGTTTGACACATACTTTCAAAACCTGGAATTTGTTTTTTAAGATAATCATACATATCAAGATGATCACCAAGATTGATGAATAAAGCGGTCTTATTTTCTTTAACAAGTGGAATGAGGTGATTAACGATTTCTAAGAATGACTTAGCACCTGCGCCTGCTCCACCGACGGAAGTAAGAATTCTAATTGGTTCACCATTATTGATTCTATTCATTCTTGCTTCAACATCTTTTTCGATATTGCTAACAAGTTCGTGGTCGATATAATGTCCAACTTCAAATAATTCACTTTCAGGAATGCCTTTTAAAGGCTTCTTGGCCATTCCATTGAGCATCTTATAACCAAGATACGCAAATGGGGTTTGTACTGCGTGTATTGCGCCTTCAGATAGGTGTAACGCCATTGGCCAGTTATCAGGAATTGCGTTAACAACATGAGTTAGTCCTGCGTGTACCGCACCTTGAGAAGGCCAAACGTGAGTGGCAACATAAGGAACATCTTTAGGAAGATCATGATATAAAGGTGCTAATAATTCAGCGTTCTTTTGGTCAGTTGAATTATAAGTAATTTGTCTAAATCCTTCACTATTGAGTGGTTCCCAAATAATCGCATTAAATAATTTTGATTTTTGCGAGATACGACTAGCAAGAGAATACATATCGTTTTGTTTACGAATCATCTTACTACCTGTCGCATCAAAACTTGCTAAGTCCATCCAGATTGGTTCATATCCTAACGCTTTAGCACAGCTCGCTAGAGCAATAGAAATACGGTAATGTCCAAATCCCATTCTGATATTACCAACAACAACTGAATTTTTAGGCAACTCTAATGGTTTATCGGAAAGGACTAAATTTTGAGCGCCGATAAAGTCTAGTGTTGGAATTGGTTCTAATCCTAAATGATATTCTTTTTGAGTGTCATCACCAAACTCTTTAATGAACTTTGCCTTGCTTTTAAGGCCTTTCTTGATGGTTTTTCGGTCAATTTGATTACCAAATATAACACTGGATTTGTCTTTTATTTCCATATCGAAATCCTTTCTTTAGATAATATTAGACCCTATCGCGCTTGATGTTTGATAGGGCCTAAATAGTAACAAATTATTCTTGTTTTGGACCTTCTTCTACAGGAGCTTCATATACTTCTCCAGCAGCTTCAAAGTCTTTCTTGTGTCTTCTTTCGAGTTCATCGACGATTTCACGATGTTTTTCTTCAGTAATTGTGTAACCAAAGTGCATGAGTAACCAAGAGGCGACGACAGCAACAATTAAGATTGCCATAATAAGGATACCCGCAATACGTAATTTGTCTGGGGTCGCCATCGCTTGAGCATCTTTAACGTTTTGGACGAAGACTGGATCATATAATTCTCCAGTTTTGCTACCAGTAACTGGTAACCATCCGTCTTTTGCTTGAGATGCAGCGTTATGGAGTTGTTCAGCATCACTAATCGCGTTGACTGCACCCATTAATCCTGCTGATAAGAAGATTAAGAATTGGAATCCTCTTAATAAAGCAGAAGATAATTTAACGTCTAATGGTCTCCAAGCAGAGATAATAGATTCTTTTCTTTCTCCGAATTCGAGTTCGTTATAGTCGATAGCGTCTTGGAACATGACCATAACAGCAAGGTACATCATACCCATTCCAAAGAAGAAGATGAGTGGGAACAAGTAGTACATGAACATTGTTCCACCTAATGCCCAACCAAAGTCCATAGACATATATAAGCTTGGATCTGTTTGTGTATTCGCATTAAATGCAAGTGGTTGATTACCAAATAATGGGAAACAGCAGAAGAAGAATCCGACGAAGCCCACCATTTGGATGATGAATGAAATAGTTAAGATTTTTTGTTTTGATAATTTCTTAGCAAGTGTTGGATAGAGTGCTTGAGAAGCAACCATAGCAATAACATACATTACTGAAATGATTGTAGAAACAAGTCCACCTCTACCAGAACCATAACCCATGGATAAGTAGAAGTAGTTAAGTCCAATACCACCAGTTAAGACACCACTAGCGAGGTAATATAAGAACATGGAGATAATTGCAACTCTAAGTTCTTTGTTCTTTCCAAAAACTTTAAATAAGTCAAGGAAGTGTGTTTCTTCACTAACTTGAACTTGGTTTGGATCTTCTTTTCTTTCCTTACAGAATAGGAATACTGCAAGTTGAGATAAGAAGAATAAAATTGACACTACAATCGCTAAAATAGCGAAGACTTGTGCTGAAGATAGACTGGTAAATAATGTTGGTAGTAACATACAACCAGCAGTCATTACGAATCCACCGATAGAAGCACAAACTGTCATTCTAGATGTGATTGTGGCTCTTTCGTGTTCATCATTTGTTAATGATGGAAGCATTGACCAATAACCAATATCGTTAATAGTAAAGAATAAGTCCCATAAGAAATAGAAAGCAATCATAACACCAACGAACGCCCAGCCATCAGCTGCACCGTTAGCGTCAACAGGTCTAATAAGGAACATACAAATAACAGCAACTGCGTTGCCAATAGCGCCTAAAAGAATCCATGGTTTGAATTTTCCTAAATTCTTGAAACGGAATTTCTCAACAATAAAGCCCATGATAGGATCGTTAATACCGTCCCAAATAAGAGCAATAATCATGGCGACAGTAATGACACCATATTGTTGAGCAAATACATCGGCATTACTACTTAAAACACCACTGTTAATGGCATATTGAAGTAAGAAGGAGCCGACTAATGCATAACAAGCATCTCTAAAAATGCCTGATAATGGGAATAACCACTTTGTTAACTTAGGTACCTTGTTACCTTCGAAAGTGGCATTGACATTTAAAAAGCCCATTTAAATTTCTCCTTTATATAAATATATGCAATATAAATGCATATTGATTGTATAGGATATTGAATCATTAAACAACAAAGAAAAAATATTTTATTTTTTAATTATTATAAAAAAGTGTGACAGAGCCACACCTTTTAAATTATTTTCAACTAAAACTTATAAATAGTTTTTGGTCCATCGTCTCGAATAAATATCTCAACAACGTTCTCATTACCATATTTCTTTTTTAGTTTAGACATTGCGGTTTTTAAATATTTGGTTGGAATGACAGAGATAACGCTTCCAGCAAATCCACCGCCATTAATCTTAACAGCGCCATGATTCTCAGTTGCTTCCATCACTAAGTCACATGCTTCAAGTGGGCTACCTTCATATTGGTCACCAACCATCATATTTTTAAGGTTATTTGTTGAAGATAATCTTGAACCATTGATTGCGTCTAAGAATGCTTGTTCATTATTCTCTTTAAGAGCATTTATGGCGTTTCTTACGCGTAAATTCTCACTATAGAAGTGTTTTGCGCGTAAATATTGCATCTCGGTTAAGTTACCTTTTACCTCTTCTAATTCTTGTTCTGATGCATCCGCTAAGAAGCGTTGTTTCATCTCATTTGCAGCAGCGTACATATCTTGAGGAATTGAAGAATATAAATCACTTAATGAGGAGTGATCTCCACCAGTATTGACTATTACAAAGTGTAAATCTTTAAATGGAAATTGAATTTGTTCAATATCTGGATTTTCAATATTTTTGAAATCAATTTTAACAATTCCACCATAACCGACACCAATTTGATCTAGAAGGCCACTCTTCTTGCCAAAGTATTCGTTTTCAGCGTATTGACCAGCCTTACATAAAACTAAGTTAGGGATTTTGCCTTCATTAAATAAGACGTTATAAATATGTCCAACAAGTAATTCAAATGCAGCGGAAGAAGAAACACCAGCGCCTCTAAAAACTGTAGAGATTGTGTAGGCATTAAAACCACCAATTTTATATCCTTTACTATTTAAATAATATGCAATACCACGAATTAAAGATTCACTATGTTCTTTTTCTAATTCAACGATAGATAAGTCTGATAAATCAACTTGGTTTTCTTGATAACCTAATGATTTTAAGACAACCACCTTATCTTTTCTTTTTTTAACTGCTGCGATGATTTCAAGATTACAGGCAGAGGCTAAACATAAGCCATGATTATGGTCGGTGTGGTTTCCTAAAATTTCAAACCTTCCACCACAGGAACAGACTAATTCTGGGTCTTCACTATGATAGGCTTTGTAGTTACTAACTAGATTTTTGATGTTTTCTTCCATGTTATTTATTTTCCTTATTTATAAATATGTATTTAGTGGTTCGTGAATATAGTGTATCTTTTTTCAAAAGATGTAAAGATTTAAATGAATCACTTGGTTCAATAGCAACACTATCGAATAGGCCTTCAGTATTAGGATACAATTCAACTTGTGGATCGAATCCAGAAGTATAGATTTGTATTCCTGGATAATTAGTGTAGATATCCATTTGGAACTTAGCGTTACTAAGTGACAATCTTTTCTTTTTGATATCTATATCTTCGAAATAATAGTAATGGTCATAACCATTTAATCTAGATGTATGGAGTGATTCGTCATCTAAGTCTCTAATGAATCTTTTTGGAGTTCTAAAATCAAGAGCTTTGGTGACAAATTTTCTATCAATCGCTAAAAGGGTATCACCATCAACCTTTAAGTAGTTATTAGCGTCGATTTCAAGTGTTAAACCTCTAATAGATTTGCATCCTAAAGTGAAATAAGAATGGTTACATAAAGATAAAACTGTATCCATATCACTAACAGCGTTATATTCAATATCTATCTCATTCGAATTAGTGTATACAGTGTATTTAACTTCAACATTTAAGTTTCCAGGATAACCATCCTCTAAATGTTTCACAACATGAGTATATACGACTTCAATTTTATCGTTATCTTTTAAGACATTCACATCAAATAACGCGTAAGAAAGCCCATATTTTCCTCCATGAAGGACATTATTACCTTCATTTGGTTCTAACTCATATCGAAGGCCATTAAGAATAAATGCATGTCCCTTCATACGATTAGACACTCTTCCAATGGTCTTGCCGTAATATATAGTTGGATTATAAAAATCACTCACATATTTAACGTTTCTAGTTAAAACATAATTGTCATAATTGATTTTAAAAATTGAAGCTCCGAGGTTAGCAAAAACAACTTTGAGGTTTTTATCGTTTGTAACCTCAGTAAATAGTATTCCTTCTTTTGAGTAACTTCTAATATTCATAATTATTTGATGTATTTAGTGCCATCTTTGAAAGCTTGGCCGACTTTTTCGCCAATCACATAATATCCGTGATTAAATGGATCATAAGAAATAACTCTCATCTTAGTTAGATCAACGTTACCATTATCATCGACAAACTTTTCATCGACTGATAAACGAATGATTTCACCTAAAACACCATACTCGCCTTGGAATTCGATGTCCTTGCATTCCATACAGATTGGGAAATCATCAAGAATAGGTGCGTCAATTAAATCTGATTTATGAGCTTTTAAACCTGTTCTTTCGAATTTATCTTTTACTCTATCAGCGGACACTAAACCAACATAATCAGCTTCAGCGATATGGTCTGCTGTCGCCATAGTTACAGTGAAGCAGCCTGTTCTTCTAATATTTTTAGTGGTTCTATGACTCTCACTAATATTTAATTGAATTTGTTTGGTGTCATAAGCACATCCCCACGCTGCATTCATAACGTCGACTGTGCCGTCTTCATTATAAGTTGCAATAAGAATGACTGGCATTGGGAAGATAGCAGGACAAATCTTTAATTGTTTTTTCATTTTCTCTCTCCTTTTTCTAATAAAAACTTCTTAAGCGATTCACACAAATGTATGATATTTTTTCTTTGGGTTGCAATATTGATTCTAATAAAGCTTGAGTAGAATTCATGGTAATGCTTGCCATCAATCACAGCGATTTTTTCTTCTTCCAAAAACTCTTTCGCAAATTTTTCTGAATCATCATAGTAATTTGACACATCAAGCCATAATAAGTATGTTGAAGAACCGTCAATAATGCGTAAATTTATTTGATTTTTAAGCAAAAATTCCCTCAAAAACGCCTTATTTTCCTTTATGTACTCATTTTCCTCATTTACATACTCATCACAGTCATTATAAGCCACAATTACAGGCTCAATTGAGAAGTATGAAGGTTCTCCAACGTCGTCTTCTCCTAGCCCTTTTTCAATCATTTCTTTAAGTTCCTTATTTTCAGTAACAACAACTGATGAATGTAATCCAGCTAGGTTAAAAACTTTTCCTGGAGATAATAAAGTTACGAGTTTATCATAATGCTCACAATTAATCATTGGAACATACTTGTTTTCGTTATAATCTAAGTCGCAATGAATCTCATCAGAAAGGATATAGACATCATATTTTTTACATAGTTCAATGATTCTATTGTTCTCTTCTTTTGTATAAATTTTTCCAAATGGATTATGAGGATTACAGTGAATAAAAATCTTAGATTTGCTAATTCCTTTTTCTAATAAGTCCCAGTTAATTTCATATTTATAGTCACGATAATCAAAAGGAACTTCTTCAATAGCGCGATTATTGTTCTTAATGCAGTTATAAAAAACATTGTAATTTGGAGAGAATAAACAAACACCATCTCCTGGTTTGCTTAATCTTTTAATGATTGAGTCAATAGAAGCGACGATGCTGGTTGAGAAAGTAAACCATTCTTTTTTAAATGTAGCGTTATGCCTTCTTTTCCACCAATTGATATAGGCTTCATAATAAGAATCAGGAACAAATGTGTATCCATATGTTGATTCTTTTGCTCTATTAATAATTGCGTTTTGAATTTCGTCTGCCACCATAAAGTCGGTGTCTGCAATCGATAAAGAAATAAAGTTATTTGGTACATTCCATTTATAACTGTGCGTTTGTCTTCTATCAATCTCTTTATCAAAGTTGTATCTATTCGCCATAACCGACCACTATTTTTACTTTAGACTTATCAATATTCTCATCATCTTGGATGATTTCTTTAACGTTTTTCACTCTAATAACTCCAGAAATTGGATTCTTTATTGAATCAACTTCAGTGGATATATCTGCATCAATATCAGAACAATATTCAAAACAAAGATCACTATCGATGAGTTCACAATTTACCATTTTTAATCCATCGATATAGCAAAGACCTTGATGCGAAATAAATTTGCAGTTAATAAAAGTAATGTTTTTAGTGTTCCACGCTAAATATTCACCAATGATTGTCGAATTAGTTATAACAACATCTTCACAGTTCCAAAAGCTATCTTTGCTTTTTAAAACTGAATTATTAATTCTTATGTGTTTAGCGCCGTCAAAGCAGTAATTGCCATCGAGATGCAATTCATTTGCCTCGATGTTTTCAGAGTTCATGCCAAAATAATCACCTGCTGCGTCTACGTTTTCTAAAACAATATTTTTACATTTCCAGAATGTTTCTTGCGCATTAGGCAATTTAGTAAAAACAAGCTTTACTCCATCACATCTTCTAAATGTTTTAGGAGCAATAATATTTGAAAAATTGAATTCAATATTTTTAACGTACCAAACACCACTTCTAGCGGTTTCTAAAAATGTAACGTTGTTACATTTAACATTTTCAGTGTACCAGAGAGGATATTTCCATCTAAATTCACTATTATCAATATCAAGATTAGAGCTTTCTTTCAGTGGAGATTCTCCATCTTCAAAGATACAATTTAGAATATGAACATCTTTGCTCATAAACAGAACGCGTTCACCAGTATATGTTCCATTCTCTATAGTCTTTTTCATCGTTCATTAATTCTATCAAAATATTTATTTTGAATCAATTAATTAGGCCACACAAATGTACAATTTAAATCTCTTTCTCCATTATCAACCAAAATATCTTGTCCGCTCATCGATTTATTGGTGATTAAAAGGAAATAAACCCATTCACAAACTTCATCTAAAGTAGTCCATTTTTTTAGTGGAGTAACATCCATAATTTGTTTCCATAATTTTGGATCATTCATTACTACATCGTTTGAGTCAGTTAATACTCCACCTAACGATAATGAGTTGCAAGTCACACCACTAGCAGCTACCTTGCACGCTACTGTTTTCATATAGCCAACAATGCCTGCTTTACTAGCGACATATTCTTCAAATTCAAAACCTGTAGATGCACTTGCGGAAGCATTAAAAAGGATTGATTTAATACCCTTTTGAAAGCCATATTTTTTAGTGACATTCATCGTCCCAATTAAGTTATTTTGAATGTCGCTTTTTGAATTTTGTAAACCTGCGTTATTAAACAAATAATCTATATCTTCTATATCAGGTAAATCATCATAATTTTGTATATCACAAATATAATGTTTGTAGTTTAAGTTATCAATTGAGGAAGGAAGTAAATCAATTCCAACTACTTCATATCCTTTATCTAAGAAAAACTTACTAACTGCTAAGCCAATTCCTTTAGAAGAACCAGTAATTAAAATTTTCATTATGAATGAGCCTCCACAAATTCGATATAAGATTTTCCAACGTCATTTCTTCTCCATCTTTTTACAACCCAATAGCCAAATGGAGAGAAGATAACTTCAAACACTAATTCGATTATTGCGCCAAGTATTGAACAAGTAACACATTGTAAAAAACTCCAGCCAAAACCCCAGTAAATTGGTGCAAAAACCATAAATGTTAATGTTGCAAAAATCAAATTATCAACAAATTGTCCAATGAATGTTGAAACATATGATCTAACAAAAAATGCAAGCTTGCCGTCTGGGTGTTTCTTAAAGATAAAACCAACAAAAAAGTTGAGCCAAATATTAACTAATCCGCTCAAGAAAAAGGCAATTGTGGAATCAAGAAGAACAAACCATGTTCCTCCAAAAATCATATTAAACGCACTGAAATCTTGAACTGTTGGAATGATGGAAACAATCCAGAATATAAAGCAACATAATAGGTTAACAAACATCGCGAATATTGTTATCTTAAAACTCGCCCTTGG
This sequence comes from Bacilli bacterium, assembly GCA_045132035.1. GTDB lineage: Bacteria > Bacillota_I > Bacilli_A > RFN20 > CAG-826 > UBA2450. The sequence goes on along the minus strand of JBGURM010000069.1, from coordinate 9,089 downwards.
ACCGAAGTGTTTTGTAATAACATCCATGCATAAAAATGAGAGCCAGCTAACAAGAATTCCTCCGTCTATTGCGATCCAAGAATTCTCATAAATTGTCTTATTTGGAAGTAGGTTCATAGTCACTACTGAAATAACAAATAGAGCGACAACAACTGCAGGTATTGAATAATAAAGAAGTTTTATCTCTTCCTTTTGTTTTAAAAACCATCCCTTGAGAGGATGGTAAAATGATTCTTTCATTTAAAAAGTCCTCCTTGGTTTTATTTTCTATAGCGAAGGATTTAGAGCCCGAACTCCGCTGCGAGTTAATTATACCTATTTTGAATTTTTAATCAACAAATCAATATAGTCGGCTAGCTCACCAACACCGATATCATCTTTTGCAGATACCCTAAACACTTTCGCGTCTTTATTTCTTCTATGGATATATTCTTCACATTTTTCAAAGTCGAAATCAAAAACCGGAAGAGTGTCAATCTTAGTGATGACTGCGATTTTACTCACTTGGAACATAAGTGGATATTTAAGTGGCTTGTCATGACCTTCTGGTACAGATAAAAGCATCATATTGATATTGCTTCCTGTATCAAACTCAGCAGGACACACTAAATTACCAATGTTTTCTAAGAATACTAAATTTAATCCGTTAACATCAAAATGTGAAAAAGAATCTTCCACCATTTGAGCAGTTAAATGGCATGCTCCAGAAGTGTGAATTTGAATTGATCTTACTCCAGTTAAGTTAGAAATTCTTTCAGCGTCGACATCTCCATCAATGTCAGCTTCCATCACTCCAATTTTATATTTTGTTTTTAATCGATTGATTAAATTAATTAATAGAGTGGTTTTTCCACTACCAGGAGAGGCCATAACATTAATGAAATATACACCTTTATTTTTCAATAATTCCCTGACTTCTTCTGCTTTTTTGTCATTCTCTATAAGAATGTTTTCTTTTACTTCTACTACTTTAAAATCCATATGTCGTTCCTACGCCTGTTATTATACTTTAAAAAAATAAATATTTTAATATTTTAGGTTTCTATGTAAGATAATTAGAGAAATCAAACACTATGTCGGATATCAAAACAATCACAGTAAACCGTTCAGCCTATGCTGATAATGATTTAGAAGCGGATGCTCTAAGAGGATATCTAAAAGACAAAGGAACATTCCTTGTCAACCTTATGTCTTCTCCAGGAGCAGGCAAAACCACAACCCTTACCGCTCTAATAAATTCTTTAAAAGATATTTATAGGATCGGGGTTATGGAAGCAGATATCGATAGCGATGTTGATGCCATCTCAATTGCGAAGAATACAGGTGTTAAGTCAATCCAGATTCATACCTCAGGCATGTGCCACTTAGATGCTGGAATGACCAAAAGCGGATTAGATGGAATCGATATTAGTGATTTGGATCTCGTCTTCCTTGAGAATGTTGGTAATCTAGTGTGCCCTGCTGAATTTGATACAGGTGCCTCACTCGACATCATGATTCTCTCGGTTCCTGAAGGAGATGACAAACCACTCAAATATCCACTCATCTTCCAAAAATGCGATCTTGTTATTATTAATAAGGTTGACACAATCGCCTACTTCAACTTCGATTTCAAGAAGTGTGAAGAAACAATTAAAATGAGAAACAAAAACGCGACTATAATTCCTATAAGCGCGAAAACTGGTCAAGGAATAGACCAAGTAAAAGAATATTTTATTAAAACAATTACTTACTGGAAGGAGAAGAAAAATGCCAGAACAAAGTAAAAAAGTTGAAACACCTTATTATGGTGAGAAAGGTTATTCTTACGAAAAGAAACTTTGCAAATTAGCAAAGAAGATTACCGACGTTGTCCCACACAAATTAACTGGTGTTAAAACAACAGACCCAGAATACTGGGGATTAAGAGAAGTCTTAACTGAACCAATGATTGACATTCTCTTGAAGATGAAACAAAGAAAACACTATGTCTTCGAAGATCTTCAAAAGATGAATCCAGAACTCAATCCTGTTGAGCTTCAAAGATTATTAGACGAAATGTCAGTCATCGGTATCATTGAATATGATTACGGTGATAACTATGCTTGGGATCACCCACTTGAAGACAAACCAAAAATTAAGAGATATATGCTCAGCTATTTCGTTCCAGGAAGCGCTGAACTTATGAACTCTACAGTTGATAGAATTGCAAAGAATCCTGCTGTTGCTTCTTTCTTTGAAAGAATGACATTTATTCCTCTTGCAGGTGTTACCGAAATGCTTCCTCCAGGTGGGGGCGGTGTTGGTATGCACGTTATCCCAGTAGAAAAGGCTATCGAATCCAACAACGAAGCAATCGATGTTGAAAAGATTTCCCACTGGATGAAGAAATATGAGGGTCATATCTCCGCTGGTATTTGTTCTTGTAGAGCAAGTAGAGCTATGCTTGGGGAAGGATGTATCGACGATGTCGATGATTGGTGTATCCAATTTGGTGACATGGCTGATTACACAGTTGAAACTGGTAGAGCTCACTACATCACCAAAGAAAGAGCGTTAGAAATCTTTGAATTAGCAGAAAAGAACGGTTACGTTCACCAAATCACAAATATTGATGGTGAAAACAAAATCTTCGATATTTGTAACTGTGACGTTAAAATCTGTAACGCTTTAAGAACTGCATTATTATTCAACACTCCATATCTAGAAAGAAGTGCATATACCGCTAAAGTTACAACCACCAACTGTGTTGCTTGTGGCCAATGTGTTGCTAACTGTCCAGCAGGTGCTGTCAAATTAGGACAAAAACTTTGCAAAGGCGATGGCAAACCAATGGAATATCCAGAAGCACCACTCCCAGACAAGATTAAATGGGGTAAATATGCTTGGGATGAAAACTATAGAGATACAGCAAGAAAGAGCGATACCTGGGATACAGGTACAGCGCCATGTAAAGTTGCTTGTCCAGCTCACGTCCCAGTTCAAGGATATTTGCAAATGGCAAAAGAAGGCAGATATAGAGAAGCCCTTGCCTTAATCAAAACTCAAAACCCATTCCCAGCAGTCTGTGGTCGTGTTTGTAACAAGAAATGTGAAGAAGCATGTACCAGAGGAAAAATTGACGCACCAGTCAGTATTGACGCAGTCAAGAAGTTCCTTGCTGATTTAGAAATCAATTCTAAAGACAGATATGTTCCAGAAAAGATCGTTGCTAGTACATATGGCAAATTCGACGAAAAGATCGCCATTATCGGTGCTGGTCCAGCTGGATTAAGTGCGGCTTACTACTTAGCAGAAATGGGATTCGCTCCAACAGTCTTTGAAAAAGAAAAGAAACCTGGCGGAATGATGATGTATGGAATCCCATCATATAAATTAGAAAAAGATGTCATCGAAGCTGAAATTGATGTCCTCAGAAAACTTGGTGTTGAAATCAAGTGTGGCGTTGAAGTCGGTAAAGATGTCACCATCGAAGAACTCAAAAAACAAGGTTACAAAGCCTTCTATATTGCAATTGGTTGCCAAGGTGGAAAACGCCCAGGTGTTCCAAATGATACCGCAAAAGGTACAGACATCGCTGTTAGCTATTTAAGAAATGCTCTTGATAAACAAGAAGAATTCAAAGGCGAAGTCGTCGTCGTCGGTGGCGGTAACGTCGCAGTCGACTGTGCACGTACAGCTCATAGATTAAAAGCAGCTAACGTCTCAATGTTCTGCTTAGAAAGTAGAGACACAATGCCTGCAAGTAACGAAGAAGTTCGCGAAACACTCGAAGAAAATATTGCCATCAACAATAGTTGGGGTCCAAAAGAAGTTAAAGTCAACGCCAAAGGCGAAGTCACCGGTATTGTCTTTAAGAAATGTTTATCCACTATTGATCCAGAAACCGGCAAATTCTCACCAAAATATGATGAAAATGAAACCATGGAAGTTAAAGCCGATAGAATCATCTTCGCTATTGGTCAAGAAATCGTCTGGGGCGACTTACTCAAAGGAAGCAAAGTCACATTCTGGCATGGCAATTACCCACTTGCAGACAAACTTACATATCAAACTGCTGACGAAGATATCTTCGTTGGTGGTGACGTCTTCACTGGTCCAAAATTTGTCATTAATGCCATTGCAGCAGGACACGAAGTTGCTGATGCATTAGCAAGACACGTTAGACCAAACGCCAACCCAACTATCGCCTTCAACCAACGTGGATTCACACCACTCAACAAGGAAGATATCACACTTCCTGGTTATGATGATGCAGGCAGACAAGAAGCTGGCATGGATGAATCAATCGATCACAAGAATTCATTCAAAGACGCTCATAAGACCTTAACCGAAGAACAAGTTAAGACAGAAACAGCACGTTGCTTAAGCTGTGGTGCTGCTCACGTTGATCCACACAAGTGTATCGGTTGTGGTATTTGTACAACAAAGTGTAACTTTGACGCCATCCATCTCGTTAGAGATCATCCAGAATGCTCTAATATGAGAAAGGCTGAAAAGAAAGTTAGTGGCTTACTCGGATACGCTCTCCCACGTGCCTTCAAGATTCTCTTCTACTCCGGTAGTAAAGAAGCACGCATGATGGCTAAGAAACGTAAAGAGTGGAACAAATACTATAAAGAAGCCAAAAAGACTCGTCCACACACCGGAAATGCGGTTGAATAAATATGCACGAGTTAGGAATAGTTGTCCACGTCATTAACCAAATTGAAAAACTAGCCAAAGAAAACAAAGTCAACAAAGTTGTTGAATTAACTCTTGAAGTTGGAGAAGTCAGCGGAGTAGTTAAAGAATACTTCGTTGAAGCCTTCAACTGGGCTATTAAAAAAACTGAATATATGAAGGAGTGTAAACTCAACTACATCACTATTCAGGGAATCACTTATTGTGAGGATTGCAAAAAAACATACTCCACTACTGAATTTGGAAAAGAATGTCCATATTGTCATTCCGGTCACACTTACTTGGTAACTGGAAACGATGTCGTCATTAAAAACTTCAAAGTAGAGTGAATAATTGGGATGAACTTGTTTCATCCCTTTTCTTTTGCTTCCTTCATGCGTATTTGATAATAAGATATATTTAAGGTAAAATAGTTTTAATATGTTTGACCAGTTCGAAAAATTTGACATGAAGGCTAATCCAAAAAATCCGGTATTAGTTCCTTTAACCACAATCATCGGTGCTTTAGAAGTTTGGAAACATGACGCGAAGATTAGAAAGACACATATGAAGGGGATCAAACCTCCATATATCCTTTTAGCGAACCATAACGCCTTTTTAGACATCCAAATGTTACGTTATATAACATTCCCTCATAAAATGAGTTACATCGTCGCTATCGACGGATTTTTAGGTAGGAAAAAGTTTTTAGAGTCAATCGGATGTATCTGTAAAAGAAAATTCACTACCGATCCATATCTCATTCAGCATATTGATTATGTTTTAAATAAACAAAAACACATTATGGCGATGTTCCCAGAAGCAAGATATTCCTTGTGTGGCACCACTGCAATTATTCCTAAAAGTGTCGCTCGACTCGTTAAACATTTTAAAGTTCCACTAGTCATCTTAAAGATGAATGGCCACCACATCAATTCACCATTCTGGAATCTTCATATGCGTAACGTTAAAGGAATCGAAGCTGAGCTTAAATGCGTCGCCACAAAAGAAGAAATTGAGACAATGTCAATCGATGAGATTGATGAAATCATTCAAAATGAATTCATCTATGATGAATATGCTTGGCAAAAGAAAAGAAATATTCATATCACTTATGAAGGTAGAGCGGAAGGTTTGCATAAAGTTTTATATAAGTGTCCACATTGTGGAAAAGAATATGAAATGTCCTCAAAAGGAACAATTCTTAAATGCAATGCCTGTGGAAAAGAATGGTTCTACACTGAACTTGGTGAATTAGAAGGTAAAGACGGAGTAACTGAATTCTCACACATCCCTGATTGGTATGAATGGGAGAGGGACGAAGTGAGAAAAGAAGTTGAAGCTGGAACATATTATTTTGAAAGCGAAGTTCACACTGATATTCTTCCAAAAGATAAATTCATTCCTATTGGAAAAGGCAAGTTAGTCCATGACTTAAATGGATTTAGACTCACCGGTGTATTTGAAGATAAACCATATGAGCTAAAGATTGCTTCTAGTAGCATATATGGAGTTCATATCGAATACGAATATTTAGGAAAATACGGGGACTGTGTCGATTTAAACACTCTCGATAATACTTATTATGTATATCCAGAAAGACCAGATTTCTCAGTAACAAAAATATCTCTCGCTGTTGAAGAGATATATAAACACATATTTAAAAGTAAAGGCGACTAATCAATTGTCGCCTTCTTTTTTGTCATATTCATCAAGGAACGAATGTTGAATTCCTTTGTCTTTATAACCAAGAATCATATCAAGAGTGACATTTTCACTAGCCTTGAAGATATTAAATTCAACTTGAGGAATGTCTTTCTTTAAATCCTTAATTAATTGTTTAGTCCATTTCCTCATGCTTTTATTTTCATCAATCGCTGCTTCTTCAGTAAATCGACATGCGCACTGCAAGAAATGTAAATCATGATGCTTAGCCCAAAGTTTAATATCGTTTTCTCTAACAAAATACATTGGTCTAATTAATTCCATTCCTTCAAAGTTCGTACTATGAAGTTTTGGAAGCATAGTTTGGAAAGAACCGCTATTAAGCATATTCATTAATGTAGTTTCAATAACATCATCATAATGATGTCCTAAAGCAATTTTGTTACAGCCTAGTCTTTTAGCAGCGTTATATAACGCTCCTCTTCTCATCTTAGCACATAAGAAACAAGCGTTTTTAGGATCTCTCGCATTAGCGATTTCAAAGATATCAGTAGAAATAAATTCAGCAGGAATATGAAGTTTTTCAATGTTTTCTCTAATTAACTGTTTATTAGCCTCGTTATAGCCAGGATCCATCACTAAGAACTTTGCTTCAAAATCAAAATCACTATGTCTTTGAAGTAACATAAATAACTTAGCTAGACACATTGAATCTTTTCCACCAGAAATACAAACACAGACTTTGTCTCCTGGGGAAAGAAGCTGATATTCTTTAAGTCCTTTTACAAATCGTGACCAAATCCCTCTACGATAAGTAGTAGAGAGGCTCTTTTCATATTCATCAATATGCTTATTTCCATCAGTCATAACTTGTAGGTAACTCCGTATTTTGAAAAACCTTTGCTTATTATTTTTACATTGCAAGTAAAAAATATACAATAGAAAAGAAAAAAATAGAGGTATTAATTATGCAATTAGAAAGATTAAGAGAATACGCGGAATTATTAGCGAAAAAAGGAATTAATGTCCTTCCAGGAGAAGAAGTTTGGATTAATTGTGGTTTAGACCAAGTTGAATTTGTTCGCTTAGTGGTTGAAGAATGTTATAAAGCTGGCGCTAAAAAAGTTAGAGTGAGATTCTCTGATAATAAAATTAGTAGACTCAATTACGAATATATGAGTTTAAGAGAACTCTCAAAAGTTCCTGAATACTCCATTAGTGAATATAAATATATGATTAAGCATCTTCCAAGTATGCTTCATATCGTCAGTGATGACCCAGACGCTTTTAAAGGAATCAAACAATCAATTCTTTCTAAAAGCAGCATGAAAGTCAGAAAGAAAGTCAAACCATATAGAGACTTAATGGATGGAAAATATAAATGGTGTATCGCTGCTGTTCCAAGTAAAGAATGGGCTAGAATCATCTTTAAAGGCAAAGAAGATGATGAAGCAGTTGAACTATTATGGAATGCAATTTTATCAACCTCTAGAGTGGATGGCCACGCGGTTGAAAATTGGGAAAAACACAACAGAAACCTCCTCAATCACTGTGAAAAGCTCAATTCTTTAGATCTCCACTACCTTGAATATAAATCAAGTAATGGGACTAATTTTAAAGTTGAATTAATCAAAGGCGCTCGTTGGGGTGGAGGAGCTGAATACACTGACGATAAACGCATCTATAACCCAAACATTCCAAGTGAAGAAGTCTTTACTTCCCCATTAGCAGGATCTTGTGAAGGAATCGTCTACGCCAGTAAACCACTTTCATATAACGGACAATTAATCGAAGGATTCTCAATCAAATTTGAAAACGGTAGAGCGGTTGAAGTCAAAGCCAAAAAGAATCAAAAATTATTAGAACAAATGATTGCTATGGATGATGGCGCTGCTAAGCTTGGCGAAGTCGCTCTTGTTCCATATGATTCACCAATCCAAAATAGCGGTATCCTTTTCTATGAAACATTATTTGATGAAAATGCAGCGTGTCACCTAGCGTTAGGACATGGCTTTAAAGAATTATTACCTAATGGAGCAAGTTTAACTAATGAAGAAGCGAAAGAACTCGGCTTAAATGATTCAATGATTCACGTTGACTTTATGATCGGCACTAAAGATTTAGAAATCATTGGAACATCATTTGACAGTAAGAAAACCACCATCTTCAAAGACGGAAACTGGGCAATATAAAAGTATTTGAACAAATTATTAATAATCCCTTTATGGGATTTTTAATTTAGCATTAATCGTGCGATTCTATTTTTTTAATCGTGCGATTGATATTGAGAAAAGAGTGCGATTCGACTATAATTATGATGAGGTGATTATATGTGTACCATTACAGCAACTGAATTTAAAGAAAATTTTGGAAAGTATATGAAGCTTGGCCAAAAAGAAGAAATTGATGTCACTCATCGTGGTGATGTGATTTTTACAATTGTGCCAAAAAAAGAAAGATTGAAAAAAGAGTGGGCATCTATTTTTGGATCGCTTAGGGGCGAAATAATAGATGATGATGTTGATAGAGAATAAGTATGAAAGTGTTATTTGATACAAACGTTATTATTGATGCAATTTCAGAAAGATATTCAGATTATGATTATTCCCAAAAATTGATTAATAAGGTCGTTGATGGGGAAATAGATGGGTATATTTGTTCTAAACAAATAACAGACATCTATTACATTCTAAGAAAATATTTCGACGAAAAGAGAAGGAGACTAATCATTAAAAGTATCTTAGAAACTTTCAAGGTGATACCACTATTGCCTAGTTATTTAT
>JBGURM010000068.1:0-6319 GCA_045132035.1 Bacilli bacterium | reverse complement strand
ATATCGCGATGGTGTTCCAAAGCTATGCCTTATATCCTCATATGACAGTCTTTGATAATATGGCGTTCGCACTTAAATTAAGAAAGGTAAGAATGCCTATATATGAAGAAAACGCTGACGCAGATGCTTTGTTATTAAAAAACAAAGAAATCCTAAAAGAGATTAATAAAATTAATCGTCAATTAAAAAAGAAAAATGATGCTGAAGAACTATTTGAAAAAAGAGATGAATTATATGCTCAAATTTTTGATAACGAAGAAAAGATTAAATCTTTACGTGTTCAAAAAGTTGGCATCAGTGAATTAGATATTAAAGAAATATCCGACTTAATTAAGAAATTAGAAAACGACCTCTCTAAATCAAAACAACTATTAACAAAAAATGAGGCTCTATTAGAACAATACAAAACTAAACTCGAAGCTGAAAAAGATGAAGAAAAACAAAAAGCTTTAAATGAAGGCATTGAGTTATTAGAAAACCACATTAAATTCATTAAAGAAGGCAACGAACAAACCGAAAGTCAAATTAAAAACAATAAAGAAAAATTAGAATATTTTAAAGTAAACGAAGTTCCTTTATTTGCATTACGTAAACATAATAGGTATGAGATTAATCTAGAAGTTTATAAGACCGCAAAAGTGTTGGACTTATATAAGTATTTGTTTAGAAAACCTGCTGCCTTATCTGGTGGTCAAAGGCAACGTGTTGCATTAGGAAGAGCAATTGTTAGACATCCAAAAGTATTTTTGATGGACGAACCATTATCCAACTTAGACGCAAAACTACGTGTTCAAATGAGAAGCGAAATTGCTAAGATTCATAAAGCCGTTGGTGCAACTACAATTTATGTTACCCATGACCAAACCGAAGCGATGACTATGGCGGATCGTATTGTCATTATGAAGGGTGGCTATATTCAACAAATTGGTACACCTAAAGAAGTATATAACGACCCACAGAACATGTTTGTTGCTGGATTTATTGGTAGCCCCGCTATGAACTTCATAAAAGGAAAATATGAAAAAGGTCACTTTGTGATTGATGGTGAAAAACCAGTTTCTATCAAGCTTTCAAAGAAAGATGCAGAATCTCTTTCGCAATATGAAGGACAAGAAGTGTTTATGGGAGCAAGACCAGAAAACATTTATATTAAAGATGACAAGAATAACGTTAACCCAACCAAACCAGTTACAGTTAACTGCGAAATAGCGGAACTTCTTGGCTATGAATATGTTTTATACACATCACTAAACGGACAAAAACTAGTATTAAAAGTCCCTGTTGCTGCTGAAGTAAACGATGGTGATGATATAGATATTTCTTTTAACGAAGACGCTTTGTTCTTCTTTGATAAAGACACCCAAAAGAGAATATAAATATGAAATATCAATATATTGAAGATTTTAAAAAGCTAGGGCTTGGATTATTTATCCACTTTGGCATTTATAGTGTAATAGGCAAGGGAGAATGGTATCAGGAAGCATATAAAATACCTTTTTCCGAATATAAAAAAGCGTTACCTAAGTTTAGAGTTAAAAAGAATTGGGCCAAGGATTTAGTTCAAGTAGCGAAAAGAGCTGGCTTTAAATACATCACAATAACCACAAGACATCATGATGGTTTCTCTTTATATGACACTTGTGGACTTAGTGATTATGACGCCCCTCATAGCGGTTCTCAAAGAGACCTTATTAAAGAATTTGTGGATGAATGCCGTAGAAACGACATCAAACCATTCTTTTATCACACTTTAATTGATTGGAACTATAAAAAAGAAGACTATCAACAATATTTATTAAAGAGTTTAGAAATTTTATGCAAAAACTATGGTGATATTGGTGGTTTCTGGTTTGATGGTGCTTGGGATGAAACAGGCAAGAATTTAGATTTTGATGCGATTTATAGCACAATCAGAAAATATCAACCTAACGCGATGATTATTAATAACACTGGTCTTTCTGCATTAGGCGAAAGAAGTCATCAAGAAATTGACGCGGTAACATTTGAAAGAGGCAAGCCGTTCTCTGTTAATGGAGATGACAAGCCAATCGCTGGAGAAGTATGTGATGGCATTACCGATCACTGGGGTTACGCTAAAAACGACATCTGTTTTAAGAGCGTTTCTTCTTTGGTGGAAGAATTAGTGGACGCTAGAAGAGTAAGATGTAACTTGTTACTTAATACCGGATTAAGAGGAGACGGCTCAATTAATCCAATGGAAAAATATACTTTATTAGAACTAGGTAAATGGATTAACGTTAATAGGAGAATAATCTTTGATTGTCTTCCTTCAAAAATTGAAGCAGACAACGCTTTTATCTTTGAAGATAAGGAATATTACTACGCTTTGATTAAAAACGTTCCTATGAGTGCAAATGAGCATGTTACAAGGAAAGAAGATAGACAAAGAGTGGTCATCCATATCGAAAAGAAAATCGTTAACGCTAAATATATGGACACAAACTCCCAAAAAGTTGAAATTGATAGGAAAGACAACTCTTTTGAAATATTGCCTTTCATTTATGGAACGAGCATGTCAATAAGAGTTGTGAGATTTAAACTCAAATAGATCATATTCAAAACACTTTGCTAAAAAGTTATAAATAAAAGGAGTCAAACATTATGGCAAAAAGTAGGCTTATTGGTGATTATCCAGTTATCGGTATTCGCCCAACAATTGATGGAAGAAGAGGAAAGATTAAAGTTCGTGAATCTTTAGAAGAACAAACAATGAATATGGCGAAAGCCGCTGCTAAATTAATTGAAGAAAACGTTTTCTACACTAATGGAGAACATGTTAAAACCGTTATTGCTGATACCACAATTGGTAGAGTAGCAGAAGCAGCAGCTTGTGCTGACAAATTTAAAAAAGCAGGAGTTGATATTACTTTAACTGTCACTCCTTGTTGGTGCTATGGTGCAGAAACAATGGATATGGATCCAATGACTATTAAAGCTGTGTGGGGATTTAATGGTACTGAAAGACCTGGCGCTGTTTATTTAGCTTCTGTTTTAGCTACCCATTCTCAAAAAGGATTACCAGCTTTTGGTATTTATGGACATGATGTTCAAGACGCTGATGACACCTCAATCCCTGAAGATGTTCAAGAAAAGATTTTAAGATTTGCTAGAGCTGCAGTAGCAGCGGCAACAATGAGAGGAAAATCATATCTTCAAATTGGTTCTGTCACTATGGGTATTGGTGGTTCAATCATCGATCCAAATTTCTTTGAAGAATATTTAGGAATGCGTGTTGAATCAGTTGATGAAGTTGAGATTATTAGACGTATGGATCAAGGCATTTATGATCCAGAAGAATATAAGAAAGCCCTTAAATGGGTCAAAGAATACTGCAATCCAGACTTTGACAAGAACCCAAAAGAATTACAAAAATCTCCAGAACAAAAAGAGAAAGATTGGGAATTTACTGTCAAGATGGCTTGTATTATTAAAGATTTATATAACGGCAATCCAAACTTAAAAGGTTGGGAAGAAGAACAAGTCGGACATAATGCGCTTGTTGGTGGTTTCCAAGGACAAAGACAATGGACAGACTTCTATCCAAACTGTGACTTCCCTGAAAGCATTCTTAATTCTACCTTTGACTGGAATGGAGCAAGAGAACCGTACGTGTTAGCAACTGAAAACGACACATTGAATGGTGTTTCAATGCTTTTTATGAAACTATTAACTGGTAGAGCACAAATGTTCTCTGACGTTAGAACGTATTGGTCTGGCAAATCTGTTAAGAGAGTGACTGGATATAACATCGAAGGTCACGCGAAAGACGCAGATGGTTTCTTGCATCTTATCAATAGTGGCGCAACCGCAGTTGATGCATGTGGCGAAGTTAAAGATGAAAAAGGAAATCCTGTCATGAAGAAGTGGTGGGAAGTTAATGATAATGATATTAAGACCATGATGAAACACACCACATGGCCTGCTGCGGACTTAGGATATTTTAGAGGTGGTGGATATTCCTCCAGATTTGTTACTAGAGCAGAAATGCCAATGACAATGATTAGATTAAATATCGTTAAAGGTTTAGGACCAGTCCTTCAAATCGTTGAAGGATGGAGTGTTAAGCTTCCTGATGAAGTGACTGATGTCTTATGGAAGAGAACAGACTATACATGGCCATGTACTTGGTTTACTCCACGTATTGCAGGCAAATATCCATTTACATCCGCATATGATGTGATGAATAACTGGGGTGCAAACCATGGTGCGATTTCTTATGGTCATATCGGCGCTGACCTCATTACTTTAGCTTCAATCTTAAGAATCCCTGTTTGCATGCATAACGTTCCTGAAAAAGATATTTATCGTCCATCCGCTTGGAGTGCATTTGGTATGGACAAAGAAGGACAAGACTATCGTGCTTGTGAAGCATACGGTCCAATGTATAAGAATATTAGAAAGTAATATCAAGGTGATTGTATGAATAATTTCGTTGATTCATTATTCGTTAAAGAAATGGCGGATATCACTAACAATATGTATCATCAAGGATGGGATGAACGCAATGGCGGTAACATCTCATACATGATTGATGAAAAATACGTTAGAGAATATTTTCCGGTTGATAAATTCCTTAGAGATATCGAATTAGGATTTACCGCAGATGAAATAGTGAGAGGTAAATACTTCCTTGTTACTGGCACTGGAAAATACTTTAAAAATGTTATCAAAGATCCAGAAGCAAATCTTGGTTTGGTCAAGGTTGATGAAAACGGGAAAGTTGCACACTTGTTGTGGGGATACAAAAATGGTGGTCGAATGACGAGTGAATTCCCTGCCCACTTAATGAGCCACGCAGTTAGACTCAAAGCTAATCCAGATAATAGAGTCATTATGCACACTCATCCAACATACACAATTTGTATGGGTGCGTGCCTTCCAACTGACGAAGTTATCTTCACTAGAAAACTTTGGAAATCAAATACTGAGGCAGTGGTTGTCTTCCCAGAAGGTGTAGGAGTTTTGCCTTGCATGATTTGTGGAACGAACGAAATTGGAATGGCTACTGCAGAAAAAATGAAAGAGCACCGCATCGTTTCTTGGACAAATCATGGCATTTACGGAGCAGGTAATGATATCGATGAAGCCTTTGGTTTAATCGAAACAGTCGAAAAGACCGCTCAAATATATATGTTAACTCTTGGACATGTTGTTAATGAGATTCCTGATGAAGTCATTATTGGTTTAGCAAAACTCTGGAATCTAAAAATGATGCCAGGAGTCATCGAGGGAAAATAATGAAATACTATCTCGCAATCGATTTAGGCGCGACTAGTGGTCGACACATAATTGGATATAAAAAAGGTCAAGAAATCATTTTAGAAGAGATATATCGCTTTAAAACAGAGATAGACAATTCTAAGGATGGTTTAGTGTGGAATATTCCTAGATTCTTTAAAGAAATCAAAAACGGAATCAAACTTGCTTTTAAAAAATACCCTGAGATTGAATCGTTATCGATTGATACTTGGGGCGTTGACTATGTGTTGATGAATGGAGACAAAGAGATTCCTCCTTACTACGCTTATCGAAACGAGAGAAATAAAAATGTAACAGAAATTGTTCATCGCATTATTCCTTTTGACAAATTATATAAGCACACAGGTATTCAGTTCGCACCATATAACACAATCTATCAGTTGTGTGATGATTTTATTAAGGGAAGATTAGACAATGCAACTGATTATCAAATGCTTCCAAGTTATTTCACATATAAATTAACTGGAGTCAAAACACACGAATACACCGAGGAATCTACTGGATCATTATTAAACGCTAAAACTAAACAATATGACTATGAAATAATTGATAAGCTTGGTTTGCCAAAGAAATTATTTCAAAACACGCAAGAACCTGGCTATGTTGTTGGAGATTTGCTTCCTGAAATTCAAAAACAAGTTAAGGGAAATTGTAAGGTTGTATTGTGTGCTTCTCACGATACTGGTAGTGCTTTTGAGGCCGTTAGTGTTCCAGATAACGCTGTCATTATTTCTAGTGGCACTTGGTCACTATTAGGAATTAAATCGAAAGAACCAATCATTAGTGATGAATCGTTAAAAGCAAATTACACAAACGAAGGTGGAGTAGGATACATTAGATTCCTTAAAAATATTATGGGGATGTGGATTGCTAATTGTATTAAAAAAGAAGTTATGTATACACAACAGTTTGTTGATGAAAACATAAATTTTATTCAATACAAGGTGACGTTTGATGTCAATGATTCAAGTTTAGTAGCGCCTATTTCTATGAAAGACGCTGTTATGAAACTACTCGATAAAAACCCTCCACAAAATAA
>JBGURM010000067.1:0-28141 GCA_045132035.1 Bacilli bacterium | reverse complement strand
TTGGAAAGGAATGATAACTGTTTGAGAAACATAATCACTATCTTTATATTTGATTGCGATTTTTTCTTCATATTTTCTTAAAGATTTTCTGATTCCTTTTGGATTAAGACGCAAGAAACCGTCTAAAACGACATATAAAGGCATTAATAACTTAGATTTATTGAGTAACTTTCGATGTTCTTTTAACGATGAAGGAACGCCCATAAATAAACATATATCTACAAAGATTCCCTTACACTTACAATGATCAGGTAAAGTTAAAGAATTTCTTTCTTTGATATATGATTTTTTATATTTAACTTTGAAAGCTGGAATTAAAGGATTATATCTTTCATTCACATCTTCACAGTCGAATTCAAATTCATCGCTTAAATCATTTTTTAAAGCAGTAACAAGTCTAGAATAATCAAAATAATCAATGACAATATCACCATCATCATCCCAAGGGATGAAACCTTGATAATCATATAAACCTAAAGCTGAGCCAAACGCTAAAGCGTAAGGAATATTATTTTTTCTACAGATGCGGTCAATTTCAAAAATAATTTTCAAAACCACTTCATGGACTTGAAAATTATCAATTTCTTCACCTTGTCTATTTTTACCGATAATATATCGGTCGTTATCGATAATGTATTTCATTAATTAAATGGATTAACTGAAATCGCTCCATCAACACAGTGAACAACAGTTGTTCCGGCTTTACTTAACCAGTTACTACCACGACGGATTTTCTTCCACTCATCTTTACTACCCGCAAAGTTGATTGTGGTTAAAGAACAGCAATTAAAGAAAGCGTTATAGCCGATTTCTGTAACAGTAGCAGGAATATTAACAACTTCTAAATTTAAGCAGTTTGCAAAAGCACCATAACCGATTTTGGTAACTTCTGGTGGGATACTTGCAACTTTTAAGTTTGTATTCTCCGCAAAAGCGTGTCCACCGATAGAAGTAAGGTTTGGTGGAAGTTCTGAACTTTGTTCATATTTTGTAGTAACAACTTCATGAACTTTTGAAACTTGTTCAACAGTTGGTTCATCATCATGGAATTCAAGTTCTGTTTCAGGAATTGAATCTTTGAAATTAATCGAATAAATCGCAGAGATAAAGATTAAAATCACTAAATATCCTGCAGCAATCATGAAGTTATACCAAACCCACATAGTGAATTCTCCACTTGTGGATTTTGTTGATCCGGCAAATCCGAAATATAAAACTAAGAAATCTAAAGCAAATAGTAATGATAATGTGAAGTTTAATGAGGCAAAGGTTTTAATTGTTCCACTATGTTTGAGATAGCCTTTGATGATATGAACAATAAAAACGATAAGTAAAATAACTGAGAATAAAACCATTAAAGCTAAAATACCTGCTCCAATGATATATAAATATGGAACAGCTGGAAAAATCATATTACCAGCAAAATCAGCGGAGAATAATTGAGTGAAGATTGGGTTTTCAATCGTATATGGTTGTCCACTGATGAATTTAATAAATTCGATTGAGACTTTCACTAAATCAATTCCGTTAAATCCAGAAATTGTATTAGTGGCGACTTCGGTAAGTTGAACAACATTTAAAAAGCAATAAGCGATAGGGCCAGCGAGTAAGATTAAAGAAAATAATGCGTAAAAAATATTGGCCGCACTATGTGGATGATTAATCTTAAATCCGTTAACTTCTTTTATTTCTCTTAATTTTCTATTGCTCATAAACTCTCACCTTAATTTAAATTATACACAACCACAATAAATAATAAATTATTTTTTGAACCCTTTTTGGATTGCTAATTCTTCTAGCTTTAAAGCTAGTTCTTTATTTTGCTCAACTATAATACCATCTCGATAATAAATCGAAAGATTATATAGGCACCTTGGTTCATTTAGTTTTGCTCCTAATTCGTAATAATGAAATGCTTTTGAAAAGTCTTGTTTTGTTCCTAATCCTTTCGCACAAGAAAGAGCAAGATGATATATCGAATCAGGATCATTTAACTCCGCTCCTTTAAAGAAATACATGTAGGAAGTCGCGTAATCTTGTTTCGAATAATAAAATCTTCCAAGTTGATCAATCGCTTTTACATCTCCTAAAGTTGCCGCTTTGTTATATAAGTTAATAGCAATTTGTTCACTTTGACAAACCCCTTCACCTTTTTGATACATCGATGCTAACACTCTAATCGATGGAGTGTGTTCATTTTCTAAGCCACTAACGAGATAACTAATCGCTTTTTCATATTCCTTATTTTTAATATATATTAAAGCGATATTATATCCGCTAGAAATATCACCCATATTGAGGCTTTTTTCATAATAGGCAATGGCTTTAGAAAGATTAGGTTCCACTCCTACTCCATTTTGATAAAATTGGCCAAGGATTTTATATCCTCGTGGGTCAGGGAAATAATCAAATCGACACGCGGTTTCATAAGCGGATTTATAGTCTTTATTTTCCATATAAAAATCAATCAATTTGATGATTGAATCTTTATGACCAGAACTGGCTTTATCTTGAAGAATTAATAATTCACTTTTTTTCCATTTAATAATCTAATAGACCTTTTAGGTCTTTAATGATGAATTCACATTCATCTTTGTATTCGTTATGACGGTCAACAAGTACCGGAGTGACTTCCGCGTTAATCGCGCTTCTCATATCATCAAGGGCGTCTCCTACATAACAAACTTCATCTTTAGCCACACCTAATATCTCCATTCCTTTATAGATTGGATCTGGATTTGGTTTATGTTTTTTAGTTTCTTGATTTCCAACGATTATTTGGAAATAGTTTCTATCAATACCTAAGAAATCTAAAACTTCTCCAACATGTTTTTTATTGTTACTAGTAACAATTCCAAGTTTTTTACCACGATTATGGAGTTCTTTTAAGACTTCTTTGACTTCGTCATACGCTTTAGTGACTTTTAAAACATCTGGGTCATCTAATAATCTAATGATTTCTTCTCCAAATCTTTTTTTGTCTTCATCGTTATCAGGAGCGTTAAGTTCAGCGTATCCCACAAAAAGAGGGCATCTCATTAATCTTCTTGTATATCCTTCAGGAACTTTGATCCCTACTTTTGAATATGCACCTGAAAACACTAAAACAAGTGACTCATATGAATCCACAAGGGTGCCATCAAAATCAAATAAATAAACTTCAAATTCTTTCATCTCTCGATAATATTATCGAAAAAGATACATTTTTAAAAGAAGAAATGTCTTATAATGGATTTAGGAATAAAAGATATGTTTAACGTAAGAGAATATTTCAAATTAGTGTTAGAGCACCCAAAAAAGCAAATTATATATGATGCTTTAACTGGGGAGATGTTTTATTTTGATACAAAAATTAGAAAGAACAATCCCGAAAGATTTGACGCATTAATAAAAGATCGTTTGTCTGATAGGTTCATTTCTTTGAACGAATATAATCCAAACACAATTAGAGATTTAATGAATAATTTCATTAAGAAAAGTGACCACTATCAAGATTTTGTTTCTAACGGATATGTTGATAATGAAACGTCATTAACTAATATTCTTAAAATCAGTAAAAAAATAAATCAATACAATGATTTACTCGATTATTGTGTTTCAGCAGAGTCTTATTATATCTATCAAATGTGTATTGGATTAGATATTAAAGAAGATGAAGCTAGTGAAGAAACGTATCGTTTGATAAAAGAGTTACTAGTTGAACTCAAAAACAAAAAATACGAGAGATATTTTTCGGATAAGAATCTTTTTAGAATCAATAGAAACTCCACTAGATTCTCTTTTATCTTGCTTGGTCATTTAACTGAAACACATGGATTAAGCATTTATCCATCTGAAAATAATGAAGATATTTATAAATACATTTATAAAATGAGTAGCACTAATATTGATTCTCGTACTGCAACTTCATTAATGGAATTCATCTCATTCTATTTTGATGATGATGCAAAAGAAATGAATATTAAAAATCCATATAATGACAACTCACTTATGAGCGTTACTCTTTATCCTGGAAGATTTTCAAGAAATTATCTAACTGAATCTTTAGGAATATATTGTCTAAACGTCTTAAAATCAATCATTTATGTTTTGTCTCACGCTTCTAGTGAAGGATTCTTAGAAGAAGTTGATAACGATAGATTTGATCTCATTTGTTATGACGAAGACTTTGATGATATTTGTTATGTTGCTTCTCAAGATGAAGATGCTTATTTAGATGATTCAAATTGCTTCTATAACTTTGATGAAGAATATTATTTTCCACCACAAAATTACACATTTAACAAGAAAGAAACCTGGTCTTTTACTTTAAGACGAGTGGAAGATTATTTCTTAATTGAGGAAAATGAAGATCGAATTGGTCGATATGGTTATCTTGGAATATTCGCTAATGAATCAACTAAAAAAATTGAGGCAATGGTCTTATTTAATCCAGATTTACCACGACCACTTGAAGGTTTAGCAAACGCGATAACTAGTCAATTTGAAGGAAAAAGTCTACCAGGGACAATCATCACTAATAACGAATTAGATTTCATGTTCATTTATAGATATTTCTTACTTACTGAAAACGAAAAAAAGAGACCTGATGTTCGTTTTATTCCTCATGAAACCGCCGCCGATGAAGCATATGACATTTTCTTAGAAGAATATGATAACGCTGATATAGGAGATGAAGATGCCTAATATTTCTATTGCAAATAGAAGTATAAGTGTTTAGAATAATTGCCGGTTATGAGAATTAAAGTAGCAACATTTGTATATTGTCTAATATGTAACATCCCAGTTTGCTTCTTCCTATGTTTAGCAGCTTCTATCGTCGGTGCTACAGACTTCGATAGCGGGGTCCTTACAATCAACTTCAATGATATTGTATGGCTCAATATGCTATATAACTTCTTAGTTGGATTTACGATTGCAATGTTAGTGGGAATGTTTGTTCCTCTTACTAATATTGGAAGATGGTTCACTGCCTTATTCCACGTAAGAAACGACACATATACAGGAAATATGCCTTATCGTTTATTAGCAACCTTAATCATCACATTGATTTATTACGTTGCTATTACTCCAGCGTTAACATTATTCAACTACTTCGTTCTTAAAATCTACACAACTCCAACTCAAGCATTTGCTTCAATGTTAATTAACATTCCAATCATGCTACTAGTTGGATTTGTCTCCTCTCTCATCAATGATATCGGCGCATATAAAGTTGCCCATATGATTGACTCAGATTTCTAAAAGAAAAGCTCGGATTTAAACTTTCCGAGCTTTTAAATTACGTTTATAGAAATAAATACCTTTATTTTATGGTTTTTAATAACAAAGCGTTAAGTTTTTTCACGAACTCGCCTTTATTTTCGATATCTCTACCTTCAAGCAACATTGCTTCATCATATAAAAGAGAAGCATATTCTTTAACAAGTTCATCATTTTGTTGAATTGAAGATAAGGCTTTAAATAAGTCGTGATCTGGGTTAATTTCAAGAACTTTAGTGGCTTTGATTTCTTCTTTGTTTTCCACTGCTTCTTCTTGAAGAGTTTTTTCCATATCAAGAGACATGCCATCTTTAGTTGACAAACATAAAGGTGCATCAACAAGTTTAGAAGAGATGATGACATCATTAACTTTGTCTCCAAGAGCTTCTTTGATGTTATCAATGAGCCTCTTATTATCGGCGGTTAAATCATCAATCTTTTGTTGTTCTTCTTTTGAAAGTTCAGAAGCACTTTCATCAGAAATGAGTTTGAATTCGACCTTGTCGAACTCTCTCATCATCATGATGGCGAACTCATCAATCTTCTTATCAAATAATAAGACATCAGTGTCTTCTTTACGATATTTTTCAATTTGAGGTAATAATTTAATCGAATCAAGATTATCACCCGCAACATAATAGATATATTTTTGTTCTTTCTTCATTTCTGACTTATAAGTCTCTAAAGAAATATATTCATCATTATGTTTTAAAGAATGGAAGATTAATAATCCTTGAAGAGTGTCTTTTTTCATTCCATAAGTGGAATAAATGCCGTATTTAATCATCTCTCCAAATGATTCCCAGAATTTCTTATATTTTTCAAAATCATTCTTTCTTACTTCTTCAAGTTTAGAAACGATCTTCTTTTCGATATTTTCAGAGATCTTTTTCATCATTGGTGATTGTTGAAGAATCTCTCTAGAAATATTTAAGTTAAAGTCTGGAGAATCCACTAAACCTTTAACGAATTTAAGATAATCAGGAACTAGTTCAGGACATTTGTCTTTAATAAAGACACCTTTAGAATAAAGTTGTAATCCTTTTTCAAAGTTATCACTATATAAATTCATTGGAGCATGGCTTGGAATATATAAAAGTGAATCATATGTGATATTTCCATCAACTTTAACAAATAAAGAAATTAATGGATCTTCATAATCATAGAATTTGTCTTTATAGAAGTTATTTAATTCTTCATCAGTAACATCTTTTTTGTTCTTTTTCCAAATTGGAGTCATGGAGTTGAGTGTTTCATCTTCAGTGTATTCAACATCCTTATCTCCTTCTTTTTTAGTTTTAGTGACATTCATCTTAATTGGATAACGGACATAGTCACTATATTTTTTAACAAGGTTTCTTAATTGATATTCACTTAAATATTCATCATAATCGACTTCTTTAGTTTTCTTTTTTAGATGTAAAGTGATTGTGGTACCAACTTCTTCTTTAGAAGCATCTTCAATTGTGTAACTTTCTTCTCCATTAGATGAGAATAAATAAGCTTCACTATCGACAGTTTTTGTTAAAACTTCAATATTATCCGCGACCATAAAGGCACTATAAAAGCCAACACCAAATTGACCGATAATATTTAAATCTTGTTTTTCTTTTGCTTCTTTTAATTTAGAAACGAAATCTTTTGATCCACTTTTAGCGATTGTGCCTAAATTGTTAATGAGGTCATCTTTACTCATTCCAATTCCGTTATCACTAATAGTGATTGTTCTTTTCTTTTTATCAAACGATAATCTGATTTCGCCTTCTCTAACTGGATATTTTCCTTCACTTGTTAAAGAAAGATAACGATATTTATCAATCGCATCACTGGCGTTAGAGATTAGTTCTCTTAAAAATATTTCGTTATTACTATAAATAGAATTAATCATTAAAGAGAGCAACTCTTTTGATTCAGTTTGAAATTCTTTTACTTCTTTCATTGTTGTTAAATCTCCTTTTAGCACTCAAAGCATTAAACTGCTAACATCATATATTGTAATCATTTTTGGCACTCTTGCAAGAGGAGTGCTATATTTTCTTGAAAAAATAGTAAATTGTTTGGCGCTTTTTCTTTTTTAAAATATTTATTTTATATATCACTTTATCTATTTATAATTAAAAACATAGGCAATATATGCTCACTCAATTATCAGTTAAGAATTTTGCAATCATCGAAGATGTT
The DNA here is from genome assembly GCA_045132035.1 of Bacilli bacterium. Lineage (GTDB taxonomy): Bacteria > Bacillota_I > Bacilli_A > RFN20 > CAG-826 > UBA2450. The sequence continues at coordinate 20,698 of JBGURM010000067.1, read as the reverse complement.
AACATCTCTTTTAAAGATGGTCTCACTGTTTTAACAGGTGAAACTGGAGCGGGCAAATCATTAATTATTGATTCAATATCACTACTATTAGGTGATCGCGCTAATTCGGAAATGATTCGTAATGGAGAAGAGAAAGCTTTTATCTCCGGAATCTTTGTTTTTAATAATAAAAGACTAAGCGCGTTATTAACTAAACTTGATATCGACGCTTTTGATAATAAATTAGAAATTAGTAGAACTATCACTAATAATAAAAATGTTATTAAGGCGAATGGAAAAGTTATCTCATTAAATGAATTAAAACAAATAGCTAAATATCTCGCTGATATCCATCAACAATTTGATATGGTGAAGTTATTAAATAGAGATAATTATTTAGAAATCATCGATGGAATTAAATTTGATTTAGTAAATGACTATAAAGAAAAATACTTGAGTTCTTTCGCGTTATTAAAGCAAAAAGAAAAAGAATATCTCGATTTAGTGACCTATATTAATGAAATCAAAAATAAAAGAGATGAATATGAATATTCTTTAAAAGAATTAGAGTCTTTTGGTCTTAGAGAAAATGAAGAGAAAGAGATTGATGAAGAAATTGAACTACTTAATAACTTCGATAAAATCTATGAGCTACTTAATCAAAGTAAAGTATTAATCGAAAAAGATTCTTTAGATGATATTTATGAAATAAAAGAAAATATTTCTAAATTAAGCGAATATCAAAATGAATATAAAGAAATGTCAGATAGATTAAATGACTACTATTATGAATTAGAAGCTATTTTTGAAGATATTAAGAAAAAAGTATCAAGATTAGATTATGATCCAAATCGCTTAAATGAATTAATTGAAAGAAAAAGCGCTCTTAATATTTTAAAGAAGAAATATAAGAAAGATGTTAAGGAATTAATTGAATATCAAAATACCTTAGAATCTCTACTTAAAAACAAAGAAAATCTCGACGATTCTCTTTTAGAGAAAAGAAAAGAATTTATCGCTCAATATGATGAAACATATACATACGCAAGTGCGTTAACTAAAGTTAGAAAAGACATCGCCACTATTGTTATGAAAGATGTCATGAATTCTCTTTCCGATTTAGCGTTAGCGTCAATTTTTAAAGTTGAAATTATTTCTAATGAAAAAGATAAAGATTATTCTCTTTCAATATTTAATGATAATGGAGTGGACTCTATTGAATTCTATATTGAAACAAATATTGGAGAAGGAATTAAACCATTATCCAAAGTTGTTTCTGGAGGAGAAATGAGTCGAATCATGCTCGCTTTAAAAGCTTTATATATCAAATCTCAAAAGATTGACACAGTTATCTTTGATGAAATTGATACTGGAATAAGTGGAGAAGTCGCTAGAAAAGTAGCTTTAAAGATTAAAGATATTTCTTTATCCACTCAAGTCATCACTATTACTCATTTACCTCAAGTTGCTTCATTAAGTAACCATCATATTAAGATTAGTAAAATAGTAAAAGAAGCGAGAACCTACACGTTAATCAAAGAATTAAGTTTAGAAGAAAAGATATATGAAATCGCTTTAATGATTAGTGATGGTAAAGTCACTCCAAAACAATTAGAGTACGCTAAAGAAATGGTCCTATCTAACGAATAGGACCTTTATTTTTTCGACTCAATAATGTAATTACCTATCAAATTATTTTAATTCCCTCTTTTAATATTTCTAAAATAATAGGATTCCCATTTTGTAAATCACACATTCTTAATAGATCTATTTTTTTACACAAAGCAGTTCTTAATCCATCTATTAGATTTAAAAAATCTAAACCAGTAATATTTGTGTCAATAAGTAAGTCAATATCGCTTGTTGGTTTAGCTTCTCCTCTAGCATAGCTTCCAAATAAATAACATCTTTTTACACCATACTTTTCAAGAACTGATCTCGATAATTTAATAATTGTATTGATATCATGGACTCCATGCGTTTCATCTATTTTGATAATTTCAAAAAGGTCATCATATAATTTTCTATATTTATATGAATCTAAATAACTGACATCTTCTTCATATCGGACATATGTTCGATATGGGATACCCATTAAAGCCGCAGCCTCTTTTTGTGTTAGTTTACCTTGTTTTCTTAATTCTACTAATGTCATATATTATTAATATATCATTTTGGCAACTTTATTAAATTAAAAAATTGCCATTTTGGCAACTTTTCATTAAGAGCATTTTTCCAATCAAAAGTATTTGATAGTTTAATGTCAATTACCAGTATTTTGCAAATGGGTTATAAGTGGTATGTGAGTTATCAGTTATATATTTTTGATTCTTAACATCAATTACCCACTCTCCATATGATGGACGATAAATTGTTATTGGTTTTTCATATTGCTTAATGAATTCAATAGAACGGATTGAGGCTGGTACTTGTAAAATATGGGTTTTTAGTGCTCCTCTAGAAACAAAATAAATATATCCATTATTAACACCAGTGAATTTAATCAAGTATTCGTTAAATCCTAGTCCATTAGGACTGTCGTTTTTTAAAGTGATATTAATCATCTTTGTGTCATTAGTGACATCGCTAATCATATCCGCGTGATCTTGTCTTCTATATGATATAGTTCCATCATAACAAACAATCTTTTTAGCAAAATGAACAACATCGTTTTCAAAGAAATAGTTCTTTGAACCACCATATCTAAGTATTTCGATGTTACTTCTTCCAAAGGAAGAATCACGATGGTCAACGATTTTGGTATTTCGTCCTACAATCAATTCTTTGATAATACAGCCAACTAGGCATATTTCGTGTCCTTTTGGATTAACATCTCTCATTAGTTTTCGATCATGAATCACGGTGATAGAGGAAGGAAGATTTAGTTTAATAATGTTACAAGACATTAATTCAACATTAGTGATATCACTTATAGTGAGTTCTCCAAAAGAAGTTTTCCCAACTTCTTCCATTTTCATAGGAAGAGTGAATTTATAAATAAAGCTATTTGAGAAAGCATATCCTTCGAATTCTGTATTTGGAGAATAATTCACTGCATAGAATGATTTGAACGAGAAAGCGCATTCCCCTTTATATTGTCCTTTAACAAGCCTAACGGATGAAGGAATAGTAAGAACCCCACTCTTTTTAGCGTTATTAGCAAATTCTCTAATCGCGTCAGAATAATCAACTAAAGGAAGATTATTCTCCACTGCTTTTAAAGCATAATAAATAATATCGCTCGCTCTTGCTTCGCTATATAAATGAGCGTATCTAAATTCTTCTTTAAATGAATCATAGACTCCTCGTTGAACACGGTAGTCATAACCAGGGATACCAGAAATATTGCATTTATAAAGAACACCATCTTTGATTTCAAAATCAGCAGGTTTCTTTATTACTTCTTCTTTAATATCGCTTGATCCACAATATCGACAAAATCGATCTCCTGCATCAAGAGTTTTGCCACATTTCGCGCAATAAAACTTCGCCATATTTACCTCTATTATTTAAAATAAGTATCAAAATCCACAACCAAAGGACCGTAAGAAGATGAACGATAAATAGTCGCTCTCTTTGAATTATATCCTAGATAAGTGACTTCAATACTTCTAATCGCATCAGGAATGGAAACAGTAAATTCTTTAGATAATACATCTCCAGTTTTCATATATCCAAAATATGTTCCGTTATATTGAACAAGTAGTTTGGTCATATTAAAGCCATTTATATTTTTCGTAACAAATTTAAGATCAATCATTTTTGCATCTTTTGGTGAGTCGGTGAAGACTGTGCCAACATTATTTTTATTCCAATATAGTGTTCCATCTCGACAAATAACAGTGTCAGCAAAATAATAGGAATTATTTCTGAGGTATTGAGATTTCGAGCCATTATATCTTAGGACACCAATATGAACCCTATTCGTCATGTTGCGTTCATTCACATAGATTTCCGGGCATCCTTCTAAAATAGCCTCGTCAATTGTGCAACCTGTAAGACTTAGTTCGTATGGATTTTCTTCACCATGATTATTGGCACCACTAACTCTTCTTATATAAGAAGGAACAACAAGCCTATTTATATGAGCACCATAAAGTTCAATAACTCCATCTGAATTTGGAGTTGGATTTAATTTAAGTTCACCAAAATATGGTTTATATAAATACTTAGTTTTCTTAGGAAGAGTAAAATATAACACTCTAGCCTCAGTTAGTGAATATCTTGTAAATTCAATATCAGAGGGATATTTAATTGTAAAAAGGACACAACCTTCAAAAGTGGTTTTATATCCATCTCCTCGATCAACTGTTTTTACATTACTAGGAATAGTTATGACACGTTTTTTATATGCTTCAACAAACTTTTCGGTTCTATCATAATAAAAGGAATCGCGAGGAATTAAACCTTTTTGAAACCCTTCAATAACTTCTATTGGATTAACCTTGTCTTTTCCAAAAAAAGAACGGTTGTAACTTGTTGAATACACATCAAAAGGGCATCTCTCTTCAAGGCGTCCTTTAAAAGCATTACATTTCACTAAGGTGTCGCCTTTTATTTCTAAATCATCAGGTTTCTGTGGTGTTTCTTCTCTAACATCACTAGATCCACAATATCGACAAAAGCGATCTCCTGCATCAAGAGTTTTGCCACATCTTCCACATATCATTCTCGCCATATATTTTTCCTTAATTAAAAGTCGGTTTTAAAACCGACTAATTATTTTTTATCGTGTATTGTTATTAAATATTCGACATTATTTGTGAAATCACTGACGTAATCAAATTCAAGATACAATTTTAGAGACGTTCCTGAAGCAGTTTTTGATTCGATTTCTAAATCAAACGACTTCTTTTCTTTATATCCTTCTGTAACCGCATGAACTATTTTGCTGTAATTTATTTTTCCAATCTTTTTACTAAATGAACGATCATTTAATTCATTTTGGAATGTTTCTAAATCAATTCCGGTTTTGCTTTCAAGACCGTGGCACGCAACAACAAAGGACCATTTTCCGTTAATTAATTTCATTAAAATGATACTATCGGATGAATATTTTGAGATTAATATCATTCTTTGCCTTAAATCTTCATATTTAGTGACGTTATTAGCAGCGCCATAGAATCGATGTGTTCCTTCAACAACCCCTAAATAGAAATATTTCATATCAAAAGCTGCAAGAGTGCCATCATATCGATAGAATCTAATAATCCCACGACTACCATTGAGTCGATCATTCATCGCTTTATTAAATAATTCGTAGAATTTTGGACGGTCAACATCAGGAACAACTTTTTGAATTCCAATAATCTTTTCACTGAAATCAGGAACTCCAACGCTTTCATAGAACTGTTGATTAAATCTCACAATATCAACATTTTCTTTTCCATCATATGAATATAAAGCAACCGCTCCAATAATACTATTAAGCATCGTGTCACTATAGACGTTTTGATCTAAGAATTCTCTTAATCTGAATTGCTCGTTTGTTTTAGCGACAAAACCACGTTTATCGATATTCTTTTCATATCCCACTAGTTTTTCAAAATCACTGATTGGTAATGGTTTATAGAAATAATATCCTTGAACATATCGGCATCCTAAATTTTCTAAGAATTCTTTTTGTTCTTTAGTTTCAACACCTTCAACGATGATTGGCATTGAAATTTGTTTTGCCATATTAACGACTGATTCTAAGATATGAATACCTTTTTGATAATCTACTTCCTTAAAATTAAGGAACATTGCATCTAATTTAATGACATCAACCTTAAGATTAGAGAAACTATTTAATGAAGAATATCCACTACCAAAATCATCCATTAAAACAACAAATCCGTTCTTTCTGAGATTTTGGACGAGTATTAAAATCTTTTCTTTAGCTTCAATATACGCTGATTCTGTAATTTCTATTTTTAAATATTCATGAGGAACCTTATAGTGATTTGTTAAATCCACTAAATATTTACAAACATCAAGAGTGTAGATATCCGCTCGAGAAATATTTAAAGATACTGGTACAGGAATGTGTCCTTTATCAATCCAACTTCTTAACCATTGACATACTTTTTCCCATAAATATTTATCAAGGTCACTAATAAATCCATATTTTTCTAGTACTGGAATAAAAACATTAGGATAAACGACACTACCGTCTTTTCTAATCCATCTTGCTAATGCTTCAGCGCCAACAATCTTTCCTGTTGAAATACGACATTGTGGTTGCAAAAAGAATGTGATTTCATCATTTTTAAGAGCAACTTGGAATTCAGAAAGAATATTATATTCTTTTTCTGCGTTCTTATGCATTTCTGAATCATAAATATATATACGGTTACGAATATCAGTTTTAGCTTTAGAAGCAGCAATAGACGCTCTATCGATGGCGTCAGCAACATCAACACCTTTTTCAATTAGATAAACGCCGATAGCAGGCATAAATCCAACAGAGAATCCACTATTAATGATAATTGCGCGAATATCTTCATACAAAGATCTAATATGTTCGTAATTAAAGTTACCTAATATAGCAAAATCATCTTGACCTAAATATCCAGAGATTGTGCCATATATTTTTTCTCCAGTATGGAGCAATGAACCAATTTTTGCTAGAAGCAAATCACCAGACTCACGTCCATACCATTCATCGAATAATTTAAAGTGTTCGATATCAATAGAAACGATACACCATTTCTTATCTTCTGCTGCTACTAATTCTCTAGCTTTATTAATGAATGCTTTTTCAATTAATAAGCCAGTAATGTGATCTCTTTCATCAGAAATAACTCCGATTCCACTTGCGGTAGAGCCAATTTCTCTGCTTTTCATATTTTCGATATCGAAGACATAGAAAATAACGTGTCCTTCTGGAACTCTATTTTCTTCGCCACAAAGAACAATTTGTTCAACCCAACGGTAACTGCCATCTTGAAGGCGATATCTAAATTGAGCCATATCGAAATTAGGAACCATTTCATGATTTTTAAGTCTTTCAATCATCCCTTCTGGGTTCATCAAACGACGATGTTCTTCTCGATCATCTGGATGAACAACAAAACCGTTAGCGAATTCAAAAAGCTTCTTATAAGATAAAGAATCAATTGTTGGAACTGAATATTTACCTTGAATATGATAAATCTGTTTAAATGAGTCATCCACTAAATCAATCATGACAATTTCATCGCAGGATGAACAATCAAAAATGTCTCTTAAGGTAAAATCAGAAGGACTTAATTCTCTTAAAAGCTTATAAAAATGAAGCCTTTTGTCATAGTTACTCATATTATATTTTTACTTTTATTTATTATATCAAAGAATTGATATAGTTGTTATCTTTTTAATTATCCCTTCTCTTTTTCTTTAATATAAACGCTCCTAGGAGTGTTATTGATATTCCGCAAGCAATTGAAACAATAATAAGAGTTCATTGGTTATCACTTGAATATGTTAATAAGTCAGTTCTAATAGAACCACTGACGGAATAATCTCCATCAATATGGATAATCATTTTTCCTTGATTAGTGGCCCAAGCTTCTAATCTTTCTCTAGCGGCTGCAATGACATAGTCATCACTAGTCATAAATGTATTCCTTTCGGAGACAGTTAAACCGTTAAAATATTCAATAGCAGTATCTAACTTTGTTAGACATTGATTGTTAGTATCTTCATACATTATGTAATTAGCTAAATCATTTAAACTAGCTCTACCATATGTGATGGTTATTCTGTTGAGATAGGCTGTACTGTTACTTGATCTAATTCCAATATAATTATAGTTTCCACTACTTACTAATAATGTTGTTTGATTTGGATAAGAAAGGGTGCCCAATAAATCTCCTTTTGTATTTTCGTCAAATAAGTCACTATAACCAGAATACGCGGTATTACTGCCATATATTTGGACAGATTTGCTATTGTTGTTATCTATTTCGGTCCATTCCAAAACTACTTTAGCGATTGTAAAAGTTGAAGAAGTAGCCACTATTCCTGATTGGTTTTTATCTGTTGCTCTAATTTGGATGTAATTAGCTCTAGGCAGACAATTTCCAGAGTACTTAACTCCTGATTCATCTACTTTATCGCTGAAATTAATATATGATGTCGTTGCTTCACCAAAAAAGGAAGGAATTAAGACATCAGTAATTTGTTCGATTGGAGCTTCCCTACAAACTTCAACTTCAAGAGTGGTTTCTAATAAATCAACAACAATTAAGAATTCTACTGTTGTAGTTGTTTCTCCACCTTCAACTTCGTCATATGTAAATAAATAATCTTCAAAATCAAAATCAGTGCGTTCCACTAATAAATCATCAATGACATAAATGTCATCTTTGATGATAGTCTCACCAACATGATATGTTTTTTCAACACTAGCGGTAATTGAAGTTGCAGTAGGTACCGTTCCATCATATGTAGCGGTCCAGGAAATTGATTTGATAGCCCAGTTGCCAGTATCTTTAGTTTCGTATTTAACTCTAATACCAGTACACCCAGTTAAATTAGAAGAAATCTCAAAGACTCTATCTGAATAGGAGGTGCCGATTTTGCCTAAAAAGAAGTCAGTTGCCAAAACATTGCCTGACGAATCTAGTGCCTCAACTCTATATAAGTTATCACTACTATCTGTGCCGTTAAGCTTTCCATTAACAGTTACTTGGAGATTAGTCATATTTTCAGCAACGTTTTCACTAAAAATATCAAGCTTATAAACGTTGTCTCCAGAATCATCGAGTCTAACAGAACCATCGGCGTATGTCTTTGAAACTCCTACTTCAGTCCAGCCCTCAAGATGACTACCAACAGCAACAGCAGATCCGGTTTCTTCTCCTTCTTCACCTTGGCTACCACCAGTGACAGTGATTTGATATGTAGTGGTTTTATTTTCATATGTAACAGTAACAGTTTGAGTTCCTGGTAATGACATGTTATATCCAGTAAACAAAGCTAAATTAGTAACGTCAGAACTTGATGAGTCACTATAATGAGCGGTAACAGTTCCACCAAAGGTAAATTCATCTCCAACATCAAAAGCAGTTGTTTGCCCACTGATAGTAATTGAAGATAATGTTTTAGCATTAACTGTAACACTACATGTTGCAGTTTTATTTCCATCAGCAGTTCTAACTGTAATGGTTGTATTGCCCGCTGCTTTAGCGGTCACTAAACCACTACTAGAGACTGTGGCAACACTTGTGTTGCTACTTGTCCAAGATACTGCTTTATTTGTAGCGTTACTTGGACTAACTGTAGCGGTTAAACCATAAGTACCACCTAAAGATAAAGATAATGAGTTTTTATCTAAAGAAACACTTTCAACAGTGACTGTTGTTGATCCACCAGTTCTATAGCCGTTAATAACATCATTATTTAAATCGACATATCCTGTTGGAGTTTCGTCATATGATTGGTAGGTATTACCGTTATAATTTGCTGTTCCCCAAATATAATCCGCCCATTCTGGATAATCGATGAATGGATTTCTATTGTTTGTGAAGTTCCTATATAAGAGATTATTTCTATGGATTTCGTATTCATCTACTGGATCAGCGTGATGCCACGCGAGTAAATCAGTAAGAACGCCCATGTATCCTTTTCTTGAAGCTGAAGATGTGTAACCACTACTTGAATAGTTTGAAAGAGATTGAGTTAAAGCAAGATTTGGATTATTTGAATCAATTCCATCAGAATCACTACCAGAAAGATAATTATATCTAGCAACCATATAGAAAATGATTCTAGCAATATCACCTTTATCTGAGTCTTGAGGTTCAAAAACACTTTCAGTTCCACCTAATGTTTTTGATTTGCCACTTAGGTTTCCGTTTAGATTAGAATATTTTGTTCCACAGTTTGTGTAACTACTAGATGTATTTACATAACCAAAGAAATGGTTACTATGAATGTTATTTGCGTAGCCATTGCCTGCCATAAGGTGCATTGGATCACCTCTAGCACCGCCAGCACCTTTGCTATCAAAACCTTCTGCTTTGGCCCAAACGTGTTCTCTATTGATACCCCATTGTGTTTGTTGATGATCATCCCACGCGGTAACCTGATTTTCTACATTTCTATTCACATACAAAGCATGAATATATGGATTATTTTTGCTATTAGAAGCACTTGTTCCATATGTATAATTTGTAATTTTATTTGTTTTAGCGTTATATGTTCCATATATTGTTGAACTTGCTGGAGATTTTTCCCAATCTCTATCAGTAATTTCATACATTTTCCAAACATTATCTCCATTTTCGTAGGAAAAATATTTTTGGCCATTTTTAAGAATGGTTTTTAGATTCTTTAATAAATTCTGACCTTGCTTTTCCTCTACCGCTAAGTTAGTTAATGATGAATAGTAGTTTTTAATTGTGTCACTATCACAATCATTTAAATCAATCGTCTCTGGTAATGATGTAGCGCTATATGCATTTGCCTTTTCAGCTTTGTTTTCATTTACATAACAAAAAACCATTACAGATAAAGGTAATGATAATAAAGGCAATAAAAATAAAGTATGTTTTTTCATATCAATTGTCGTTAAGCACTATTATTAAACATTATTAATAATAATTTGGCAAATATTTATTTATTATTTTCTAATGGAACGTAAATAGGTTTGTAATAAACTTAATAAAAAACCTAAGTGAAGATATTCACCTAGGTCAATATATATTAATAATAAAGTATTAATAGTTTTCTGCTTTAATTTCAAAGAAGCTTCTCGCGTGATTACAAGTTGGACAAACTTCTGGAGCTTCTTTTCCGATATGAATATGTCCGCAGTTACGACATTTCCAAATAACAACATCTTCACTGATGAAGACACGGTCTTTTTTAATATTTTCTAAGAGTTTTAAATATCTCTTTTCATGTTCTGCTTCAATCGCTCCGACGAGTTCAAATTTTAAAGCGATTTCTTCAAATCCTTCTTCTCTCGCTTCTTCCGCCATTCTTTTATACATTTCAGAATGTTCGAAATGTTCTCCATTAGCAGCGTCAATTAAATTGTCGATTGTGGAAGGAACTTTGCCATCATGAAGATATTTAAACCATAATTCCGCGTGTTCTTTTTCATTTCCCGCTGTTTCTTCAAATATTGCCGCTATTTGTTCATATCCTTCTTTTTTAGCTTTAGAAGCATAATATGTGTATTTGTTTCTTGCTTGACTCTCACCTGAAAAAGCTTCTAATAGATTCTTTTCTGTTTTACTTCCTTTTAGTTCCATATATCTATATGTTCTCCTTATGCTTTCATTATATATTCAAACATTAAAACAAGTCATTAATATGCACCAAATTTTAAAAAACATATAAGAAACGAGGTATTCCACTATTAGAAAAGACCCAAGTGATTGGTCAATCCCACAGGGGTCTTTGTCTTTTATTTGAATATTAATTATTCAGTTAATTGTAACAATTATTGATGTTTTTTCTTTCTCAAGAAGAAGTAACCACCGATAGCGGTAACTCCGATTAAGGAGACGATTACAATAATTGATGTGGTTGAACTATCGTTTGTTCCAAAGATTGCTTGAGAAGCGTTCAATGGTCCATTAACTTTTCCAACACCAAATCTACCAATAAAATCAGTATGTTGGCCTTCACCAGTGCCAATGCCATATTTTCTTAAAATAAGATCATATCTAGCCATTGCTCTTTCGATGACACTATCACTATCTTTGTTAGCATTTGCAACAGCAGCAATATCTCTTAAGTCCTTAGATAATCCACCAAATGCAGTACTTAAAGTTCCCCAATTAGTATCACTAACAATCGCGCCATCAGGATATTGTTGAGTAGCACCAGTACAAGTAATTTGTGATAAGAAATTCTCACACCATTGTTCTAACGAATAATCAAGATATCTAATTGATACGCTATGAATGTAAATAGAACTTACAGAAGCTGCAAAAACAAACTCAATTGTCTCGTTATTATTAACAACATATTCAGTTGTTGGTTTGTATAAGTCTGTAGGATTAGCTTCGTACGCTCCGTTCCAAGATGCATCGCTAAATGCAGCAGTTTCAATTTCTAAAATTTCAGTTGAACCAGCAGTTACAGTGAGTGAACCACTTCCTGCATTACCGTTTGAGCTCATTATTAAGTCAATACCGGTAATTTTCATTCCAGCATAACCACTAATGGTAAATGTTGCAGAAGTAGCACCTGATTTTCCATTAGATAATTGAATGGCGTTCATTGATTTATCAGTTGAAAATTGTCCAGTTGTGGATAATTCAACACTTCCTGCATTCAAATAATCATCAGCTTGTGATGCTGCAGATGCACTTGTTGGTAAGAATGTTGCTTTTTTATAAAGAGCTTGTGAAACAGTGACATCAACGCTAACTTTTAAATCTGGCGTTGTAGAATCGTCAACATAGTTTCCGGTTGTTGCATAAACTGATGCCGAGCCAATGCCTTTGGCGGTTAAAACGCCGTCAGAGACTGTAACGACAGAGGAATTGGTTGTTCCCCAATTCACTGTACCATCGTTGTTATTAAATGGTTGAACGGTTGCGACTAATTTTCTTCTGCCATATCCATATGTGTCCATACTGATGTCAGAATCATCATTTAAAGTGATTCCGGTAGGATCCACAGTTGTGACCTTTTCATAATCAATAGTAATACTGGAAAAATATTTTGCGCCACTTGAAGTAGAATCGATTCTAAAGAAACAATAATGGTCATCAGGGTCAAAAGTCCAAGTCCAATTTGTATTATTATTAGTTCCACCTGAATCAGGTTTTGTTTCAATTGAACCACCTTCTGCATCAGCAACAAAAGCAGTTAATAGTGTATATGAACCACTATATTTTGCAATGGTGATACTTTTAATATAACCAGGAATTGCTTTTGTGTTATAAACATAAGAGGCATTTTGTTGGAATTGAATCGCGCTATTATCGTTTTTAATAGTATAAATCTTTCCATCAATTCCATCAGCGGTCCAATCAATAGCAGAATATCCTGACGACGGAAGATTAGATGAATATGAACTATAAGTAATTGATACTTCGCTTGGTTGTTCTTCAAAATTAACAGTAACAGAAGTGGCACCGCTTAATGTAATTGTGTCACCTGGATTTTTGTTTACACCACCAACGGTATAGTTTTTAAAACGATATCCAGATGATGCAGAAACGCCTGTTAAGTTTGCGAATTGTAATAAAGTATAAGATCCAGCAGGTTGTAATGTATGACTATAGGAACCACTACCATTTGTACCCGCTGTATAGGTGACTGTATAAGCATCAGCCCATTGAGCGAAGAACTCAACATCAGCTGACACAGTATATGATCCACCAGAGGCAATTACATTGCCGGCATTATTAGCTTTCCATCCTGCAAACACTTTGTTAGATGGAGCAGTAAAACCATTTGCTGGGAGGGTGTAACTACCAGATTGGCCGGGAACGCTTGCCATTGTACCAGTTCCACCATTTGCATTAAATGAAACGGTGTATGTTTGTGACACAGCGGCTCTCTTGTATAAGGTGCAATATTTATCACCTGTTGTACCACTTGTTTTATAACATCTAAAATTTCCAGATGCATAAGCTAAGTATCTAGTATTTGAACCATCACTAGATGTAAGCATGAATGTGTTTTCGGTAGAATGTTTCTCAATAGACCAAGTTTTGCCTGCAGGTGTATTTCCTGAACCAGAAACAACGCCGTTGTTATCGTTCGTCACATATAAGTAATAAGTTGTATTACTAACTACAACTGAAAATTTGTAACTGTTATTTGAAACAGTTACCTTCCAAACAGGATTAGCTAAAGTACCATCTGTAATTGTAAATGCGGCACCACCAGAATTTTTGGCAGCAAAGTTAACCGCTGGCAAATAGTAATCTGCATTAGCAATTAAAATCTCATCATTGTTCGAGATGTCGTTTAAGCTTGTAATTTGATTCCATGCATTTGCAGCACTTGCCTTTTGTACACTTGTGTTCCCAACAGCAACGCCCACTCCGACCGCCATTGCTAGACCAACGCATGCAGTAGCGATCTTTGTAAATAATTTGTTCATAAAATAAAAATCCTTTCTTTTTTCTTATCCCCGGTTCTCTTTACCGTGGGAGTTTATGAACCAATTTCGTCTTTCTTCTTTTAAGTTTTCTTTAAGACTCCGATATTGTCTTAATTACTAATTCAAAAGATAAAAACGAATGTTGTATAGCCACTTCAAAGTCATATCAAAGTGACTAACTTATAAAGAAAGTTTTTCTAATAGAATAATATGCATCGTTATTCTTTTATATTTATCTTTCTTTATCTTTATTGAGTGTTCTTATTTTTAAGAACAACTTTGTGACCGGCAAAGTTTTCTTTAAAAAAGAACTAACTCAATATGGTTTCATTCTATATTCACTTAGACAAATAAGCAAGGTTTAAAAGGAAAACAAGAAAAGAATATAAAAAATCCGCACAACTCCATCTAAGCATAACGCTTCGATATCTCTGCGGATATCATCATTAAAACAAAACTTAATATTAAAAACAACAAAAAGATAAGAATTAGATTTCACATATGAAAATAAATATGTAAACTATTACATAAAAGATAGAGGACAAATATATGAGCAAGGTCATATTAATCGGCGGAGGTTCCGCGAGTGGTAAAACATACGTATTAAGAAAAGTTTTAGAAAAGATTCCCGCTGATAAGGTTGCTAGAATCTCTCTAGATGATTACTACAAAGATTTTTCTGTTCTTCCTATGGAAGAGAGAGCAAAAGTCAACTTCGACCATCCAAAAGCGTTTGATTGGAAATTAATGAATGAACAATTAAGTGCGTTAAAAAACGGAAACACGATTGAAAAACCAATATATGATTTTGTCACTCATTCAAGAAGTAAACAAACAGAAGTTGTTGAACCAAAAGAATTAATCATCATCGAAGGTATTATGGCCTTAGTGAACAAAGACCTTCGTTCAATTGGAGATCTTAAAGTCTTCATCAATGCTTCTAGAGAAAGAAGATTAGTCAGAAGAATTGATAGAGATATGAAAGAAAGAGGAAGAACATATGAAAGTATTATTGAACAATACTTCACTACTGTCTTACCAATGTTTGAAGAAATCATTGCCCCATCTCAATATTACGCGGATTTAATTATTAATAACGATGGAGGAAGCACTCATTCAATTGATGTCCTTGTCTCTGTCTTACAAAATATGATTGAAAAGGAATAAGCGAATGCTTGTTCTTTTTTCTTCTACACTATGATATATTGATATTCGGAAGTAGGACGCGTGAGCTAATGACTCGTGCATAGCGCTACTTCCTTTTTGATTACTGCAAGTAAATATCTCTTTAATTTAAGCAAAATTGTTGGTATATTGAATTTAGGAAGTAGGACGCCGGAGTTAAAAGCGCTGGCCTAGCGCTACTTCCTTTTTGTTTTACTTTCTTTTTTTTGATTCTAAGAAACGCTGTAATTCTTCAATATCTTCATTAGATAAGCGATAATTCTTAAAAGCTTTGCTAAATCTGAATTTGAAATCCCTAATGATTCTCCTTTTTGCGTATGCTTGACTGTCATCATTCATATTGGGATTGATTTTTAGTGCGATATTGTTTGTTCTTCTATCTCTTTTTGAATGCGTTAATCCTATCGCGTCAAAAGTTGTCCTATCAGCACCAACAATTATCTGTGGATGCCTTTCCTTTTTCTTTTTCCTAATTGTAAATAAGCTTTTGTTTTTTCTTGTCATATAAAAAGCCTCCTCACTTTAATAAGAGGAGGAAAAATCAATTTTCTTAATTTTTTTCTAGTTCATTATTTAGATTATTAACTTTGTTAATAAAAATTTTTAAATACATAAGAAAAAGGGCTTCCAATTTGGAAACCCTTCTTTTGATTGGTTTAATCAATTATTGAGTAATCTTATTCTCAGCGATGACTTTATCTTTGAGATATTCTGGAAGCTCTTCATATGCTTCAAATTCTCTATTGAAGAAGCCACTTGCTTGAGTAATGGATTTTAATTGAGTGACATAGTCAATAATTTCTGCTTCTGGTACAAGAGCCTCGATTTCTTGACTACCATGTTCTTTTTCTTCAATGTTTTGAATTCTCGCTCTTCTGGTATTTAAATCAGAGAGAATACTACCAGTGTATTTAGATTCAACATTGATCTTAACTCTCATAATTGGTTCAAGAATTATTGGACGGCATTTAAGATATGCATCTTTAAATGCGAGAATACCCGCCATCTTGAAGGCTTGTTCGTTACTA
Source organism: Bacilli bacterium (assembly GCA_045132035.1). Lineage (GTDB taxonomy): Bacteria > Bacillota_I > Bacilli_A > RFN20 > CAG-826 > UBA2450. The sequence continues at coordinate 4,465 of JBGURM010000067.1, read as the reverse complement.
TCAACTGGGTGATATTTTCCATCAATTAAGACACCTTTAACACCGATAACTGGGAAACCAGCGAGTAAACCACTATTGAGGGCTTCAAAGAATCCTTTTTCAACAGCAGGGAAGTAGTTCTTTGGAACTGATCCACCGAAGACTTCTTCGGCGAAGACATTTTCTTCTGCTGGTTCAAATCTCATCTTAACAACACCATAGAATCCGCTACCACCAGATTGTTTGACGTATCTCCCATCTCCTTCAGCGGTGCCTTTAATCGATTCACGATAGACAACTTTCATCTTTTCAGTTGTTAATTCGACTTTATATAAAGTCTTGAGTTTTTCTAAAGCATAAGCGATATGAGATTCAGAAAGACCACCTAATAATAATTGTTTGGTTTCATTATTACGTTTGACTTCTAAAGCAGGATCTTCAAGTTGCATCTTTGCTAAAGCTGGTCCAAGCTTACTTTCATCATTCTTATTATTTAAAATAATAGCTTTGAAAATAACTGCGGTTGGATATTTATTTGCTTTAAAGATAGTAATTGATTTTGGAGAAGATAATGTATCTCCAGAAGAAACTTTTTCGAGTCTAGTAAGTGCACAGATATCACCAGCGATAACCTCGTTAACACTATCGAGTTTCTTACCAGTCATTTGATAAAGCATACTAACTCTTTGAGTTCCACCATTAACGTAGACTTCATCACCAACATGGAGAACACCTGAACAAACTTTTGCTAAGTTCACTGTTCCAGCGTATGGATCAACGATGGTTTTAAAGACATAAGCGGAGAATGGAGCGTTAACATCAGTAGGAACGACTTTTTCTGCACCATTATCATCATGAGCTTCAAGAGGTTTTAAATCGTTTGGTTTTGGTAAATAGGAGATAAACATATTGAGTAATGTTTGAACACCAATATTTTTAGTCGCACTACCAACGATAAGAGGAGTAATTTCTCCAGCGAGAACACCAACACGAAGTGAAGAACGAATTTCTTCTTTAGTGAAATCTTCACCGTTAAAGAATTTTTCTAGTAATGCATCATCAGTTTTAGCAACTTCTTCAACGATTGTGTTATGTAATTCTAAGATCTTATCACGTTTATCTGGGTAAATTTCAGCTTCAACGCATTCTTTTCCGTTATAGATATGAGCTTTTAAATCAACTGCGTTAGCAAAACCATCAAATGATTTTTCATGTCCGAGAGGATAGCAGAAGGAAACGACTTCTTTGCCTAATTGGTCTCTAATTTCCATTAAGACTTCTTCAAAGTCGACATCTTCTTTATCCATTTTGTTAACAAAGATGAAGGTAGGAACGCCTTTTCTTCTAAGCATCTTATAGTGTTTAACTGTTCCAACTTGAACACCAACGGAAGCGTCAATTACTAAGACTGCACCTTTAACAACTCCATTAACTCCAATGGCTTCAGAAATGAAGTCATCATTACCAGGAATGTCTAGGACATTGATTTTATATCCGTTATAGTTAAGAGGAATAACTGATGTTTGAATTGAAGTTCCTCTTCTTTGTTCATCAGGTGTATAGTCAGAAATTGTATTTTTCTTTTCAACTTCACCTTTTTGAGGGATGAGTTTAGAGACGAACGCTAAAGATTCAACTAAAGAAGTTTTACCACTTCCTTGGTGACCTAAGATAACGACGTTACGAATGTTTTCTGTATTCATAAATTGTTTTTCCTCCAAGATTAGACTCTAAAATATTTAGAGTATCTGCCTTTAGTGATGAGTTGAATTCTTCCTTCATCAACTAGTTTTGCTAAGGCTTTTTCAACTGTCACTTTGCTAATCGCATATAAGACTCTTAAGACAACAGTCTTACTAATTGGAGTTGCACTATCAACAACAACTTTAAGAACTTTTTCTTCGGTTGTCACATCGAGTTTATTAACTTCTAAGATGTAATCGAGTTTACGATATGCTTCTAAGATTCTCTTTAAAATGAAGGAAACAAATGGTTCATAATCACTTTCATTATCATGCCAGCCAGCACTTGAAAGTTTGAAAGCATCGATATATTCGCCTAAATGTTGTTTCATTAAGTAAGCGATTGCGAAATAATCATCGACATCATAACCATATTTCTTAAGTAAGAAATGGAGTAATAATCTACTTGTTCTTCCATTACCGTGGTTATATGGGTGAATGCACATGAAATCAAGCATGAAAGCGGAGATTAAGATGAGCTTGTTGACTTCATCATCACTCGCTAATTGGTTGAATTGATAGATTAAGTTATCTAATAAGATAACAACTTGTTCAGGAGCAGCAGAAACAAAGATTGTGTTAAAACTACCATCTGGCATCGACTCTTGAATATAGTTGATACTATCTTTATAGCGGCCACCAAACTCTGGGTTATAATCCTTATAAATATAATAATGTAATGTAGAAACAAAGCTGCGATCTAATGTTTGATATTTGTAGACTTCATCAATTAAATCTAAGGCGTTGCTATAGCCTTTAATCATCCACTCTTCTTTTGTTTGTGGAACGCTGTTTCTAACAAAAATAGCACTTTCGCGGTCTTCATCGATATATACATTGCCAATTTGGCTACTGTAAATAACACTACTGCGACGTGCCATTGCTTTTAGAACATCTAATTTTTTGACCTCATTAACAGGTAAGGTCTTGCCTTTGTAGAGCTCAATCGAGTTGAGCAAAGAAACAATGCTTGGTTTGTTCAACGCCAAAACAGTCCCTTTTAAATCGAACATTTTCATTATGTAAAAACCTCTATTAATATTCTCTAACACTTTTGATATCATTTGCAACTAATTAAGTAAAAAATTACAAAAAATACCGAATTGAATTTAAATGTAGGTAAAGAAAAAATTCTATATAACATAGTTATATTTATAACAAAAAAATCGCCACTAAGTTGCAGCGATTTTCTAATAACACTAATTTGTTATTCTTCTTTTGGCTCTTCATTTGGAGCTTCTTCAACTGATTCTTCATCAGCTTTTGGAGCGTCCTCTTCAGCCTGAGCCTCAGTCGGCTGATTATCTTCTTTTGGTTCTTCAGCTTCTGGAGCTGGTTCTTCTTTTACTTCTGGTTCTTTTGATAGATACGCGAATAACAAACTAACAAATGAAGCGTAAAGAATCAATGAGACTAATGAAATATTGCCTAAGCCAATCACTAAACCTGTAACATCAAAGCAAAGGTCTAAAACTAATGTTAAGACGAAGAGTGAACCAAATAATTGAGCAATTCTTCTAAGCGCTGGACTTCCAGCAAAGCAATTGAGTAATAAGACGAGCGCTAAAGAAATAGAAGCAACCATCGAAATAATAGCAATTGTCCAACCGGTTGGACCAAACATTTCTGGTTGGTTAGTGGCTAATTGGATGACCATTAAGATTTCTTGAACGAAATAAAATAATGGATATAAGCAAACTGTAGTGAGATCAATATATCCACGAGCTTTTCCGAGCTTATCTCCTAAAACAAAGACAACAATTCCTGCACCAATATAAATAATAGCAATAATGAATCCCACTATTCCCATTGCTAAGGCTGTTCCAACAGCGGCTAAGCTATTTAAATAAATTAAAAATAGAAGAGCACCGATGATAATGGTGAAAAATGGTCGAATCATTTCATGTATTCTTTTCATAATATGTGAATCCTTCTTTCTTTTCACATTATATAACACAACTTATCCTAGTCGAATAATTTTTCAATGAATCTTAACTTTTTTTCTAAATGTTTCTTTTTATATCTTCTACTAGTTAAAGCTTCTCTAGTAGCGACGACATCATCAACATAATTGATGAGTTTGGCTTCTTTACTTTTTGGAAATAAGTGAGGAGTTAATGGCCACATATGACATTTAATAATTTCACTTACCTCACTAGAGATATTAAAATCTCTTCTTGCGTTTGCTTCCGCAATTATTGGATGACGGCGACCATGTTTTTTCTTTTTAGAATGGTCCACTCTCCAATCATAGAGGTAATAATCATGTAAGAAAGCCCCTAAAATGATATTTTCAAAGTTATATCCTTTTTTATTTTTCACCCTATTAATAGCGACTTTCGCCACAGTTAAAGAGTGGATATAGCAATTACTTCCACGATGCATTTGAATATCTTTTAATCTTAAGATTCTTTCATCTTTAGATAATGATTGATATAGTCTTTCTAATTTTTCTTTTTCTTCGTTATTCATCATATTGTTGTTTTATTTTAAAACAGCAACTTATGTAATGAAATAAGATTTTAAAAATATTTAAAAAGGCCACGATTGTGACCTAATTAAATGTGATGATAAATGTTAAAGTGCTATGAGATTTATCGACTTTAACTTTTCCTTTGTGAAGGTTGATAATTTCTTGAGCGATTGATAGTCCAACGCCAGATCCTTATTTTTTATCATAATGTCAAAGAAGACCCCCACAACAATTATAAATTGATGAATACCTCTATAGGTGGGGGAGGATG
>JBGURM010000066.1:0-3232 GCA_045132035.1 Bacilli bacterium | reverse complement strand
CTACCAATTGAAGTACCAGCCCAAATATATTTTAAAAAGTTTTATAACTCCTTGATTATCTGGCATCCCGACAGGAAATCGAATCCTGATCTAGAGAGTGAAATTCTCTTATCCTAACCATTAGACGACCGGGACATATCCAATATTATATTATAACATTTTCTATTTTAAAAGTCACCTCTTTTTAATAAAAAACCAATTAGAATTTCTTCTAATTGGTACAACGCAATCAAAATGTAATCAACATCTCAATTACATTGTACTACCTTCTTTCTTTTCTTCTTTAAATACGATTTCAATATGATAAAGATGATCACGAGTAATGGTAAGAGCGACACGGCGAGTATCTCTCTTATCTTCAATAACTCCATCTTTTTTCTCTTCAAATCTACAACCAGTCATAACCATCATAGCCATAACAGCTGTAAACAAAACCATCATCTTTTTCATTTTCTATCTTAATTCCTTTGTTGTAAAACTATTTATAAAAAATTGGAGCCAGCAGCAGGAATCGGACCCGCGACACCGAGTTTACAAAACTCGTGCTCTACCTACTGAGCTATGCTGGCATAACCAACCTAACTGTCAAAAAATTTGGTGGACCCAGTGAGACTCGAACTCACAACCTCATGCTTGCAAAGCACGCTATCTAGCCAATTGATATATGAGCCCATCAAAAAGATGATAAATTACTAAATTAAACTACTTAATTTATCATCTATAGTGATGCACTTTGGGTGTGTATCTACCCTTTTCTGCCCAGAGGTCTACTGCGCTCTAGTTCTGAGCAAATAATTTTATAATCTAATAGTATCTATATTATTACTGTATTATGGACACGACTTGAACGTGCATCTTCCATCTATTCTAATAATTAGTAGTATATTGACATATAGAATTTTTGGCAATATACTACATTCGGCTGTGTTACCGTAGATGTTACCTATTAATTAAACATCTACATATTCCCACCACCAACAACAGTAAGCGCATAAAAATTTCAATGAACAAAAAGTATTTATATTTCTAATATAATAAAAATCCGTTTAAAAGTCACATTTTTATTAATTTTTTTCATTTTTTATTTGTTTATAATAAAGTTTCAACCATTTTCTAGCTTCATCAAAATCAGTAGATACATATGAACCATCAGTATAAATTTCAAACAAAAGTTTACAAAGAGTAGGTCTGTTATCTCTAGCTGCAACCTTTAAACATTCAATGAACTTAGGAATACTCTGTTCAACACCTTTACCATCTCTATAACAAAGAGCAAGAGAAAGATATGCTGCTGAATCGTTGTGGAAAATGCATTTAGTTAAAAGTTCAGCACCCTTCTTTTCATCTTTTTCAACAAACTTTCCATCCACATAATAATTACCAAGAAAATACATAGCTTTATAGTAACCATTCTTAATAGCTTCATTCAGCCAATAAAGACCAAGTTCTTTATCTTGTTTAATATTACAAGCTCCTTCAAGATAACAAATACCAAGATCAGCCATCTTACTAGCATCACCATCAGTAGCAAAAGACTTCAAGTACCACTCAAAAAGTTTTCCATCAATCTTTTTAAAAATATTCATAGTATGCTTTTCTCCCTTTTAATTCCCCAACTTTGAAATGTTAATTCAATATCAACATCATCACTAAATCTATTTTGATTATCAATCATAAATTGATCACTCAAATGTTCTTGATAAGTAAAAATTCCATCCCAATCAACAAGTTCAGTATTTCTCATAATAAACTTTTTAGATAGTTTAGAATGTTGACTAAGACTTTGCCAATCATATTCATCTTTCCATCTATCTTTAAATTCTTTTATCTTTCTTTCATCAATACCAACTTTTGCAATTGCCCACCATCTTAATCTATCTCCAAACTCTCTATAAAATTCAGTTGTATGTTTAAATTTAGACATTTCTTTCCAGTCAAGAAAACCAGCATACTCACGAATGAAAGACATAGAGACATCACCTGATTCAATATGCCACATTACACGTTTCCAATCAATATCTTCAATTGGTGTAGCTCTTAATTCTTTTTCATATACTGTCATTTTCTTTCTTTCCCCATTCAGCAACTTCTTTTAACCATCTACGAGCTTTGATTTGATAGAAAAATTGGTCATAAACTTCAGGATCACCAAACTCATCTTTAAATTCATCTTTCAAACACCATTGTTTAAATTTGAACCTATCTCTAAACTCTCTCAAAAATTCTTTACTATATCTATTAGGATCCAATCTATCCCATTTAATTCTATCTTGAAAAAGTCTTACAGTATTTTCATCTAATTTTTGATCAGATGAAAGATAATACCAATCTAATTCATCTTGATATTCAATAATAAAATCAAGTGTAAGTGCATAAGCAAAAGATACAATATTCCACTGTACTGTTTCTCCAGTTCTCTTACACTTTTTAATATATTTTAAACATTTATCAAATGAATTTAATGACATAATATACCCTTTCATTAAAGTATAACAAAATAAAATAAAAAAGTCACATTCTAATGAATGTGACTTAAATTACTAAAATTTATTTTTAATTAGAGTACAAATGTCTTTGTATTCTTATCAAACCAGAAATATAAGTTGTTATCATAACCAGCATATTCTCCACCATCATCACGATATTGAACTGCTACTTCAACATTACCAAGTTCTTCTCTTGCTTTTTGAAGTTTGGCAATTACTTGATCAAGTGTTGGTGCTGGAGCATCTGGTGACCAAGAAATATTATCAAATTCACTTTCTTCTTTAATAACTTTTCTCTTCTTAGATGGTTTTACAGACTAACAAGCAAATTCTCTATAATGTTCTGTAAGATAATCAGTAACAATCTTTTCGACCTAATATTCATCTCTAAAGTTACCACCACAAAGATTATATTCAAATTCTCCAATTACATCAGAATCATCATAATAAACATCTTTCCAATCAAAATCATAAACTGCTTGTCGGATAGCTTTAGAAATTTCCCAATCTTCAATACTCTACTTAATTACTTTCTTTTTAGTATTAACTTTCTTTGATTCCTCTAAATTATTAGCATCTGAACGAATATAATCAATTAAAGATTCAGTATATTTCTTAATAGCTTCAACTTCATCAAAATTAAAATATTTTCTCATATAATCTTGAGACTAATCTGCACAAACTTTAATCTTTTTACCAAATTCAAGTAAAGAAATTACTACTCTTCCATCTTCAAAAGCAACACA
>JBGURM010000065.1:0-6913 GCA_045132035.1 Bacilli bacterium | reverse complement strand
AGCGTTAGCTTCCATCAATTTAATCAACGAAGAATATAACGAAGCATACAGAAAAATCTTAAGAAAAGAAACCGATCAGGAAGAAATCGAATATCAATCGATATTGGTTACCTATGATTGGGTTGCAAAGCATTATAAGCAAATCCAAAATCTCATCCATGAAGGTGATACTTTTCCGATGGAGATATTCAAAAACGCTTTATCTAATAACTATAGTAAATATATGACTGAGACGATTAAATCTGTTGGTTATGATGTTCCTAGTGATTATTTATCGATATTCTTCTTTGAAGGATTATATGGCTCGTGCCTATATTATGCTGAGCAACTAAAAAACAACAGGGACAAGAAAAAAGTTAAAGAAGATATTAAAAAACTTAGCCGTTTTTGGGCTAAGCTTATAATGTCCGCCACAAAGGAAAACTGAAGTTCCTCTTCCTATTTTTGCCTCAATCGATCTCGCCAGGCTATATAAAAACTACAGAAAATTACACTTTTTGTCGCTTTTCTGCTGAAAAAAGAAAAATGGCAGTTTTTGTCACTACCATTTTTACCGTTTTCAAAGTTTGGGGCGGATGATCGGAATTGAACCGACGAATGCCTGGTTCACAGCCAGGTGTGTTAACCACTTCACCACATCCGCCACGAATACGTTTAATTCGTTAAACGCAAAGAATAGTGTATATAAATATAATCTTTTTGTAAAGTTATTTCTTCCCTTTTAACATTTCTCGTGCAATCTTTAAGATTGGTAGTTCGCGATTAATTACTAAAGACGATATTTTAGTTATTTTTGTATTCTCTTCATATTTAATCGCTTCATCAATATCCATCCATTTAATTGAATTGATTAGTTCTTTTTCTCTTTCAGTGAAATGCTTTTCACCTAAACTCACTAAATGACAAAGATAGAAATGATTATTATTTCTTCTATAAATTTCATTATAGAAATCCACTACTCGACCAATCTCAACGATATTATCAACTTCAGCACCTAATTCTTCTTTTAATTCTCTTTTAAGAGCGTTAACTAATGTTTCACCTTTTTTAACTCCTCCACCAGGAGTTTTCAAATAATCACGATGACCAAATTTATCATCACTAAGAAGATAAATCATCGCTATTTCAAGATTGTCATTATAAACAATACCCCTGACAATGGAACGGGTATGATTAAATCCATTGTCAGGGAATTGATTATCTTTTAAAGAATATAATAATTTCATTATTTGCTACTTAAGAAAGCAACATATCCACGATATGCTTCATATAAGTCGGCTTTAGAAACAATTTCCATTGGAGCGTGCATATTAAGCACTGGAATACCAGCGTCTATAACGTTCATATTGTAGTTTCCTAAAATATAAGCGATTGTTCCTCCGCCGCCTTGGTCAACTTTTCCAAGTTCAGCGTTTTGCCAGCTAACTTCAGCTTCGTCCATAACTTTTCTAACCCAAGCATAATATTCTGGATTAGCGTCGTTACTGCCTGATTTACCTCTACTACCTGTGTATTTGTTGAAGACAATACCATAAGCAAAGTAGGCAGCGTTTTTAGAGTCAGAGACGCCTGGGAATAATGGATCAAAACCAGCAGAAACATCACTTGATAACATCTTACTATTTTCCATAGTGAGTCTTGCTTTCCAAAGTGGTTCACTTTCACCAGAAAGTTCTAATAATTTTGCAATTGCGTTTTCAAAGAATCTTGATTGAGCACCTGTAGCGCCGACAGAGCCGATTTCTTCTTTATCAACAAGGATGCAACATCCTGTGTAATCTAAGTTTTTGCTATCTAATAAAGCAACCAAAGAAGTATAAGCACAGCTACGGTCATCATGGCCATATCCTGCGACCATTGATCTATCTAGACCATAATCTCTTGCTTTTCCAGCAGGAACAACTTCGATTTCAGCACTGACAAGGTCTTCTTCTTCGAAATCATATTTGTCTTTTAAAATTTTTAAGACATTAGCTTTAACTGCTTTACTATCTTCACCTTTAAGTGGTTTGTTACCTAAAGTAACATCAAGGTTTTCACCTTCGATAACTCTAGCAGCGGTCTTGCTGAGTTGATCAGCCGCTAAGTGGATGAGAAGATCAGAAATTCCAACAACTGGATCACTATCTTCTTCGCCAATATTTACTTCAACGGTTGAACCGTCTTTCTTACAAACAACACCATGTAACGCTAATGGAATGGTGACCCATTGATATTTTTTAATTCCACCATAATAGTGAGTGTCAGCGAGTACAAATTCATCTCTTTCATATAATGGATGTTCTTTTAAGTCCATTCTTGGAGAGTCGATATGTGCTCCTAAAATTCTAATTCCATCAGTAATCTTTTTCTTACCGACGATAAAAGCACAAACATTTTTATTTCTATTAATGAAATAAACTTTGCTACCTGCTTTAATTGATTTTACTGATTCAACATTTTTGAATCCTTTTTCTTCTAAAAGCTTAACAGCGTATTTAACTGCTAATCTTTCAGTTTTTGAATATGATAAGAAGTCCTTATATCCTTCGGCGAATTCCATGACTTTCGCTTCAGCTTTCTCATCATACTTTTCCCATGCATTTTTACGATACATATTTCTCCTCCTATTCATCATCTGGTCTGATAGTTTCCGCTAGACCTCCTAATGAAGTCTCTTTATACTTCGCGTTCATATCAATTCCAGTTTTATACATTGTTTTTACTGAATCATCATAACTAACGTGAATATCATCATCAGGAATGATGACTGCTAATTTTACAGCATTTATTGCTTTAATTGCAAATAAAGCGCATCTTTCTATACAAGGAATCTGTACATAACCATCAACTGGATCACAAGTTAATCCAAGAGAATGCTCCAAAGCAATTTCCGCAGATTGGACAATATCCACTGTGCTTTTTCCAAAGCAGTGTGCAATCATTGCTGCTCCCATTGAACAAGCAACACCGATTTCCGCTTGGCAACCACATTCCGCTCCGCTAACAGAAGCGTTCATCTTACAAACAATTCCAAATAGTCCTGCTACCATTAAGCCTTTAATGATGTTTTCTTCGCTAACACCCTTCATTCTTAAATATTGGATGCAACCAGGAATAACTCCTGCACTTCCACAAGTTGGAGCAGTAACAATTATTCCTCCACTAGCGTTTTCTTCGCTTACAGCGAATGCATGAACTGCTACATTCATTGCTACATCTTTAGCGCCTAAAGCAGAATGTTCCATCGAAACATACATTTCTTTAGCTTTTCTTCTAACTTTTAATTTACCAGGAAGATATCCTTCAGCGTTAAGTCCTCTGATAACCGATTCATCCATGACCTTAAGAACATTTTTGAAATAATCAAATGTGTTCTTATCTTCATGCATTTCAACATATTGATATAAAGAAATATCATTTTTAATGCAATAATTCATAATTGCGGTCATATGACGATGTGGATAAATCTCTTTGATGTTCGTGTCTAAAAGATTATCCACAGTAATAATTGAACCACCGCCGATAGAAATAACATTTTCTGAAAATTCACCTTTATCTGTTTTCACCACAAATGTCATTGTGTTAGGGTGTTCAGTAACTGTGACTTTATCAAATATCACTTCGTGAGGAACATTTTTTAAAGATAAATCAATAATGTAATCGGTTAAGTGCCCTTTACCAGTTAAGGCTAAAGATCCATAAAGAGTAACACTGATGTGTTCGATATTCTTATATTTTTTTAAAATATAATCACACGCAAAATGTGGGCCCATCGTGTGTGAACTACTTGGTCCATGTCCAACTATGAAGATTTCTTTGATTGATCTTAATCCCATAAGATCCTCCTGATGTTAATTGATAAATTTATTAATTAAATCTTGTGAATAAATAACTTTAGTTCCTTTAACAACTGAATTAACAATAAAGACGTTAGAGCCAATTACTGAATTTTCTTCAATGATTGTTTCTCCGCCTAAAATAGATGCTCCAGAATAAATAGTTACATTATTTTTAATTGTTGGATGTCTCTTTTTAGAAGATAAATCTCTTCCTTCTTTTAAAGATAGAGCGCCCAATGTCACTCCATGATAGATTTTTACAAAATCACCAATCTCACTTGTTTGTCCAATAACAATCCCAGTTCCGTGGTCAATAAAAAATGGAGAACCAATTTTACAACCAGGATGAATATCAATTCCAGTCTCACTATGAGCGGCTTCTGTAATGATTCTAGGAACATATGGAACGCCTAAATCGTAAATGATATGGGCAATTCGATAATACATAATTGCCAAAAATCCAGGATAAGTAATAACTATTTCATCCTTTGATTCACTAGCAGGATCGCATTCATAGAAGAAATCTAAATCCTTATGCATTTGTTCTTTAATTAATTCAAGATTAGTTAAAAACTCATCCGAAGTATATTTGCAGACATTCTTTTTATATAGTTTCTTTATTAATTTAGCTTTTCTTTTTAAATATCTTTCTTTAGAAAACATTGGTTTTTCAAAATATCCAGGAAAAAGATAATTTCGCACTTCATCGACGAATTTAATTATTTTCTTTTTTCTTGGAAATGTTTCAAAGCAAGATTCTGGTTTCATAGTTATATTTTATATGCAATTCGCATATATAATTATATTTTAAATAGAAATATAATCAAATAATTCGATAATTATTATTCTAAGCATAATTGCGTATTAATGATATGATTCCACTAATTTAACATACAAAACGCAAATATTTATAAGAATCATCAGACTATAGATTTGATTGATGCAATTTCAAAAATCATATAAGAATCCCGCTAAACAATTATTAAAGTTCTCTAAAAGCATATGAATTATTAATTATCCTTCTAACAAAAAAGACGATATCGAAGATCGACATCGTCATTTTTTAAAATTGAATTTTAATTATTCAGCTGGATCTGTTGGAACATCTTCTTGTAAACTGATGTAGACACAAGAGATTGATGCATACACTATGCTAATAACACCGTCAACGAAATAACCTTGGTTTTCAATTTGTTTAGCACCTGTTGGTCCGAAATAATCAGGTAATTGTGCGACTGTTAAATTATATTGATCAAATGCAACATCTAACACATAAACACCAATTGGGTTAAATTCTTCATCGAATGCGTAGAATGCATATACACCAAGTATAGCTGAACCTGGGATATATAAGATTGGTTGGTCTTCAACGTATGTCACAATGTATTTTGCATAATCTTCTTTAACCATTCTATCGGTTAAATTCATCATCATGAGTCCAAATGCTGCAAGAACAGAATCGCCAAATTCGACCATATATGGATCTTCATATGTGACTTTTTGAGGATCTTCAGGATCTTCTGTTGCTTTAGAGTAAGCAACAATAGGGAAGAAGTCTTCTACGACAGTTGGTTCTGGATTTGCTTCGTTTTTTGCAGTGTAGAATGCATTCCCAAATGATGCTCCGCCAGTATATTCTGGATTGCCTGATGCATCTGTGCCATCATAAACTGCATCATCGCCAGCTTCAACATAGTCAGATGCGCCGTCTCCGAAGAATGATTCAACAAATGCACCAACGAGATTTCCTTCGCCTCCATAAAGCATCTCACCACTATAAGCAACTTGAATTTCATTACCAGCAGCGATTTCTTCTTCAGCGTTTGCCTGAACGTACTCAAATGTAACAGAGACTGTAGAATCATTGATTGTCTTTGTGTAATAGTTGCCATCTTCATCGGATTCTAATTTATAGCCGGCTGCAACTAATTTGTCACCATAATTTGCTAATAAATTGGTTTCGTTGTCATCGCCAATGTAATAGACATAAATACCATATGGCCATGTAGCGTATGTATCATCAACTCCACTATAAAGTGTCTCAGCGTTGAGATCAACGTATGGAAGGGCTTCACCAAAAAGTTCAACCATTCGGTTACTAATTTCTTCAGACCACTTCTTTTCTGGTGCTGGCGCTGGTGATTGATTGTTACATGCGACTAATCCCATCATAGCAGCTACAGTGACTGTAATTAAACTACTCTTTTTCATGTTTAAATTCTCCTTTCTGAAAATTTGTATGTTTGCATAGAGTATAAGTCAAAAAAAATAAAAAAAGCAACATTTTTTTATAAAAATGAAGATGCATTCTTTAAAAAATGTTGACAATTTTACTTAATCTTCGTGTACTACGCGTGTGTGTTCAATAATCTTATATAGGCTTGGAGCAAGGATAGTAGTTGATATAATTTCTAAGATGAAATTAATGCCAATCATCCCTATAAATAATGCGGCAGCGATATTAGGAATTGTGTCGCTAATCATTCCTTCTAATATTGGCATAAAGAATATTAGGGCAAAGATCGCGAATATTCCAGTATTAATTACTGGAACTAATATAGAAGCAATAACCGCTCCATATATTTTCTTTTCACCTTTAAATGGTTTAACTGCAAATCCTGCAACTACACCAGCTAAAGTTGTTTTAATAATACAAGCAAGAATCGTTCCAATTGGACTCACCGAGAAAAAGAACTGCATTGTGCTTGGTGATATTAAAACCATCACTCCACAAACTAATCCTAAAAATCCTCCAACGAGTGGTCCATATAAAATTGCCCCGATAGCGATAGGGACTAAACTTAAGTTAATATTTGCAAATCCAGGATTGATATAATTTCCAATAATTTGTAAAACAATTTCAATTCCTGTAAGTATGCCTGTTGTGGCAATCATTCTTGTATTAAAGTATCTTTTCTTTTCCATAGCGATATCCATTATACGAGTATCTTTTTCAAAAGATAAGCAAATTATTATATTTTTTAATAAGTATGAATTAAAATAGTTAAGAAGAGACTAACTATTAAAAAACAATAAGAATTTTTACAAAAGTTTGTTCCCTAGAAAATTGGAGCGTTCTAAAAAGAACTCAG
>JBGURM010000064.1:0-8601 GCA_045132035.1 Bacilli bacterium | reverse complement strand
TCGACCCAAGGGACTCTAAATTGAATTATTCTTTCAGGAACCACTAGTCTTTCTAAAATCGCATTTTGTTCAATTCTTGGATCTTTTTCCACTAAGAAGTCCATTGAATCAAAAAATTCTTCAACTGCTTGAATGAATTCAGGTTCATTAGAATATCTTCTTTTAACATCTTCTAATAAATTATTGAGATATTGACTTTTATACATATATAACCGCTCCTTTAAATAAAAATTATCCCCTAAAAGTAAAAATAACAAATAGAGGAATAATCATAAGTCATATACTTGCTTTAATAGAATAACATATTAAATATGTTGATTTCAATACATGCAATTTTGTAAGTTCTTCAATGATTCTATTAAATCTTAATACTGTAAATTTTTTATCGGCGTCTCAATTTTAAAAACCTTATGGTTGCTTTGCTCTTTTAATGTTTGAATGAATCATTCTAATCCATGATGTTTTAGCGTTTTGGTTTAATGACGATTCATTAATAATTCTAACCATTTCAGGTTCTTTAATATCTATCGCATGCATGACAAATTCTTGGGTTTGTTTTGAAATGCCAACACGTTGACAAAAATCGTCAAAGTCATGTTTTCTCAAATTAGTTTTCTTACCATTAAATAGCATGCCTAAATCATCATGATCGGTTGGTAAAATAACTTTGGTTGGTAAAATATCATAAAACGGAGACAATGATAATTTTCCTTCTTCGTTCATCAAGAACGAGAAATTCTTTAAATGGACATCACTATTACCAATTACAAACGAAAAATATAAATATGAGAACAGCCTAACTTTTTCTAATAAAGAATTAACACTATTATGTTCAATTAAAAACATACATTCTTCATAACTACTTCGATATTTATTCTCGGTCAAATTGCCAGTTGCTTGGCAAAAATCCTCCATATGGATTTTATATTCACCATCCCTATCAATTCGTTTGGTGATATATGCTAATTCATTATTTTCATTAATTGGGATTAAAGCATGTGGAACAGTACTTATATCACAAGCATCAGCAATAAGCATTGCGGTTTGTTCAAACTCAGGAAGTTGCTTATATGTCGATGATTGAGGTTTTAAAATATACCCACTAGGAAAACCAATTATAGTTAATCTAGGTCTTCTCTTTGTGCTTAAATCAAGATGAAGAGATAATTTTTCTTGAACTCCAGCAACGCTCTTTTTGTTTTCTATTTGAGCGATAGCGAGTGATTCGAGTTGTTTATTTGTAATATCAATCTCTGGAAGTTTGTCGCCACCAAAAAAATTTCTTATACAGCTTTTATGCCATAATCCTTCATCAATTTCTTTACCGCAGCACAAGCAAATCTTCTTATTCATTTGATTTGACCTCTTTGATTGAAACTGCCCCTATTGTGTCTTCTCCAACTAATAAAAGAAGGCCCATTCTATCATTAGGATTGATTTTCCAGTTATCTTCTATGGTTTTTAGTAACCACCCCTCAACTATCAGACCATCAAAAAAAGGAAAAAGAGTGTTTGAGACAAATGCCTCTTTTTGAAATGGCAATGTAACAGAAATAGGAAAACCATTATTTAAATAATCATTTGTGTACTGAAACTCAAAATGATCATCAAAATCAGTTAAGAAACCCGCTAAACGAGTTCTGAAATATACTTCAGCACGTCTCATAATTATTTCCTAACAATTTGAACTGGACCCAATTCATAATCAAACATATTTAAAACGCGATTCACGTTGTCAATTTGCAAAGACGTTTTTCCTTGTTCTAACGCTCTTAGAAACGAAAGTCCAACACCCGCCAATACCGCAAATTGTTTTTGAGTTAGTCCATTCTTTTTTCTTTGTTCTTTTACAAAAGTAGATATAGCATTTTGTTTCATGCCTTAATTATGACTGCCATCTATCTTTTTTGCAATAAAAATATATCTTATAGAGTATAATTTTGCTGTCATCTTAGTTGAATTATATCGTATAGAGTATAATTTCTCATAAATTTTATAACTATTTAACTAGACAAATAATTAATCATCTGTAGCGTTTTCCCTTTGTTTGAATTACGATATTTCTATGAGAGACGATAACATCAAAACCTTCTATGACACTTTGTTATTCATAAAAGAAAATAAAAGTCTTTCTGATTCGGTTAAAGAAAGCATAAAGTTCACTTCCTTTCATGATGAAAATGACTATCCATCTTTTGAAATGAATAAAGATAAAGAAGGAAATATTGTTGTTAGTAAGAAAAGATCTTTTGAGGCCGCAATAGAGTTAAAAAGAAGATATCCAAATAAAAGAATTGGAGTTCTTAACTTTGCCAGTGCGACAACTCCCGGAGGAGGAGTCGCTCAAGGTTCTTCTGCTCAAGAGGAGAGTCTATGTCGTATCTCCACTTTATATCCAGTTTTGACCACTAATGAATTGTTTAATAAATATTACAAAGTAAATAGGAAGCTAGGAAATAACTTGCACACTGACGCAGTGATATACACTCCTGACATTGTGATATGTAAAACAGATGAAAGAAATCCAAGAAGACTAAAGGAAAATGAATTTGTCAAAGTTGATGTTCTTTCATGCGCTGCTCCCAACTTAAGAGAAAAGCCAAGTAATATATTTAATTTAGACGCTTCAATAAGCGTAAATATCTCTGATGAGGAATTATTCACTTTGCATTTAAAAAGAGCTAAGCACCTCCTTTATATTGCAAAACACCATGATATTGATATCTTGGTCCTTGGTGCTTTTGGCTGTGGAGCGTTCTCTAATAATCCAAAAGTAGTCGCCAAAGCGCATAAAGAGGCGCTAAAAGAATATAGAAACTCTTTCGATGTCATCGAATTTGCAATCTATTGTTCACCATATGAAACAGAGAATTATGATGTTTTTAAAGAAATAATTTGCTAAATTATTATAGTTAAAAGGATAAATTTGTTATGCAAGCATTAATGTTAGCAGCGGGTCTAGGAAAAAGACTAGCGAAATACACAAAAAACAACACCAAGTGTATGGTGGAAGTCGCTGGAGAAAAATTAATTGATCGAGCGATTAAATCAATCAAAAAAGCAGGAATCAAACGTTTTGTTCTTGTTACTGGATATAAAGGAAAAGAATTACAAGAATATATCCTCTCTCACCACAAGGGTGAACTTGATTTTGTGTTCATTGATAATGATGTCTATAGCACCACTAACAATATCTATTCTTTTTATCTCGCTAAAGATGAACTCGTAAAAGATGACACAATCTTACTCGAAAGTGACATCATCTTTGATGAAAACTTAATCAAAGATGTTAAAGAAAGTGAAGAAAGTAACGCAGTTGTCGTCGCTAAATATGAAAGCTGGATGGATGGCACGGTTGTAACATTAACCGAAGACAACCACATCCATAAATTTGTTGAAAAACAAAATATGAAGATTAATCATTTAGATCAATACTACAAGACCGTTAACGTCTATAAGTTCTCAAAAGAGTTCCTCGCTAACGTATATCTCCCATTCTTAAAGACATATATGGATATTCAAGGTTTCAATGCTTACTATGAAACCTCATTAAAGTATATTTGTCAATTACCAAACATCACCATGAAAGCATTCTTAATGGATGAAAGAACATGGTATGAAATTGATGACGCTCAAGATTTAAATATCGCTAATATCTTATTCTCTAAAGGAGAAGAAAAATATAATCTTCTTACCTCCACTTATGGAGGATTTTGGAGATATCCTGGATATATTGATTTCTGCTACTTAGTGAATCCATATTTCCCAAAACAAAATATGATTGAGAAAATGCAAAATGAATTCCCGATCCTTCTTAGACAATATCCATCAGGATTAAAAACTCAAAACATGAATGCTTCTAGAACCTTTAATGTTAACGAAGAATATCTTCTTGTTGGTAATGGAGCGGCAGAACTCATTAACGCTTTAGGGAGAGTGTTTAAAGGAAAGAAAGTGGCAGTCAACTTACCAACATTCAATGAATATGTTAGATGCTTCAAAGAATGTCAAATAAGTGAGATTGATAATTCATATAACGACTATATATTAAGTAAATGCGATATAAGAAATGCCTTAAATAACAATGATGCGGTAATTATCGTCAATCCTGAAAATCCATCAGGATATATGTTTGATAAAGATGAAATCATTGAGTTATGTGATTACGCGAAAGAAGTAGATAAAGTTCTTGTTATCGATGAGTCATTTGAAGACTTTGCTAAAAAAGAAAGAAGATATACCTTACTTGATGATTCGTTCTTAGAAGAATATCCAAACGTCATTGTCATTAAATCAATCTCTAAATCATTTGGAGTTCCTGGTTTAAGACTAGGCGTTCTCGCTAGTAGTAGTAAAACACTCTTAGGGAGATTGAAAGAAGAAATGCAAGTGTGGAATATCAACTCCTTTGGAGAATATTACCTTCAAATCTATAACCTTTACTCCAAAGACTATCTAGCAAGCTGTGACTTAATTGCGGAACAAAGAGAATATATGATTTCTGAACTTAGAAAGATCAAAGGCATCAAAGTCTATGACTCTGAGGCTAACTATATTATGGTGGACCTTGGTAACACTAATTCAAAAGAATTATGTATCAATCTCTTAGACAACAAAAAAATCATCATCAAGGATTTGTCCACTAAGAACAAATTTAATGGAAGAAACTTCATTAGACTTGCAGTCAGAGATCAAAATGATAATGATTTGTTACTAAATGAATTAAGAAAGTGTTTACTTAAATAAAATAGAATAAGATTCCACTAAGTCACTTAACTTCATCTTCGCATTAGCCGGAGAAGAAGATGGTAGATAAAAAGTAGGAATATTAACAAGTTGTTTCAAATATTTTTCAAATAAAGAAGAGGCCTTACCACCGGTGACGCCGATTCTTTTTATATTCGGATATCTTGTAAGAATAGAAACAATATCAATAGGAGTAACGTTCTTAATTGAAGAATCGCTGCTATTGTTAATCTCACATCTTTCAATTACGTCATATAAAGCGATATGGTGTCGCCTTAAGAATTCTTTTCTTTCGCTTGTGGTCTTAGGTTCATCTTCTAAAAACATCTTACTTAATGTAAGAAAGAATCTATTTTGTTTATGAGCATAATAAAATCCTTCTTCTCGAGATTTGATACTTGGAAAAGAACCAAGTATTAATATTGAAGAATCTTCTTCAATAAATATCGGTAAAGAAGAATGATCCACTAGCATGATTTCTTTCTTTTTGCCTTCACTATATATCCAATAATGAATAACACTAGACTCAAAGCAGCGAATATCAAAACAAAATAATTAATCTCTTCAGCCCACCTAAAAGCTAAAATCGCTCCATCAGCGACAACACAAATAACAATAGGAAGAATCCTAAATAAGTTATCTTCTTCAGTAAAAGTAAGGATTAATAAATAAGTAAATATACCCACTAATAGGAAAGACGCCATTCCTTCAAATATATGGAAACAAACACTTAAATCAATAAAAGATTGATACATCACTGGTATCGCCATTGAGAAGGACACTAAATAGATAAAAGATAACCACTTAAGTAAAGTATCACCTTTATTTAATATTACTTTTAGTAATATACCTACTATTAATATTCCATAAGAAATAAACTGCATCACTGATAAAGTGTAATGAGTGTGAACCATTCCAGATAGCAAAAGTATCCCACTAGCGGTGCATATATCTTTATAATCTAATTCTTCATTATATTTAAATAATGCTTTCATAGAGTCCCGACACTTAAGAATTAGGAACACTAACCAACCAGCAATAGATAGGAACACTAAGGTATAAACATATCCATCAAAAGCGTTTCCATAAATATTGATTCCATTAGATAAAGAAAGAGAAACACTCAACACTCTTTCAACAAGCAAAATGATGAAATATAAATAGAAAGATAAATTAATTAAATATGTAAGAACTCGGTTATTTTTACTCATCTACACTTTCTCCTTTCAATCCATTTGATGGTTTCTTTAACAAATGGATATTCATTGTCTATATCTTTATGAGCACTCCCCTCACAATGCCCACCATGTAATAATACTTGGTCTAACACTAATTTGTCATTAAATGATAGTACACTCTTAATAAGAAGTTGATTTTGTTCATATCGATTTGGTAAATCGTTATCATAAAGAATGAATAAACTTGGAGCGATATCAACATTTTCATTAACATAATATAAAGGTGCTAATTCATCAATTCTTACTAATAATGGATTAAGTCCTTTTTCTATTTTCATAATATTGAAGTGACTTGTTGGTTGTCCACTTTCAAATATCCAACCCTTGATTCTTTTAAAATCAATTCCTTCATTAACAAAATACTCTTTATTAAAACAGAGCATCATCGCAATATACGCTCCCGCACTAGTGCCGCTAATATAGATGTCTTGCTCTTTAAATTCATTTAATACATATTTAATAGCCTTTGCTCCTTCGATTAGATATGAAGGAAACTTAGTGTTTGGATATAAAGAATAATTAACATTAACAAATGTATATCCCTTGTTAGCGAAGCTTTCTGATATCTCCACTAGGTGAGGATCATATTTGTCTCCACATTCAAATCCCCCACCATGAAAATAGATAATCACCGCTTTTTCTTTTTCGGCATAATAGATATCTAGTTTGTCTAATTGAGAAATATTTGAATAAACAATATCTTTTTTGGTTCTCATATTCTCTACTCCAATTAGTCTAGTAAAGTTTTATCAAACACATTAGAAAGATAATAAGTATTGTTACTACCTTCTACTTTGCTTCTTGAAATATAAACTGTATCAATAAACGCTTTATTAGAAAGTTCTACTTGTCTATTTTCAACGTAGATATCGCTACTACTAATTTCTCCTTCTTGGAATTTACATTCAAAGTTTATAAGTCCTTTACTTGTTTTTCCAACTACATCAAATTGATAATTCTTTTTTGTTTCTTTGTCATTAATGGTATAAGGGAATAGATCAATTAATTTATAAGGTAATCTATTTTTTTGATTCATTAACGCTACAAATTGATAGCCAATATTTTCAAAAGAGTGAGGAACAAAATCATGAAGTAATCTCTCTTCAATAAAGGTCTTATAATATTCTTCATCAGTAAATAATAATCGATTAGAGAAATTTTGAATTAAGAACGAATAATAAAAGGCAATCGCATTATCAACAATTCGATAATATGGTTTCTTTTTCCCGTTGTCTTGTTCAACAAATATTTTTTCAATAATTCTCATTTTAAGTAACTTCTTTAGTGGATAATCAATTACCCCATTAGGAAAAGAGGCCATAAAAACTTGATTAATATCAGAATAGGAAATAGTTTTACTATTAATGATATTTAATATAAAAGAAGCTTTTTCAATTTTATTAATCTCTCCATTAATTTGGTTTTCAAGTTCTGATCTTAATAGACCATTTTGAGAAAAGAAAAGACGAATAACGTTCTTTTTGAAAGATTCACGAGGATTAATTTGTTTTAAAAAATATGGAGTTCCTCCAAAAACAGAATAATATTTAACTTTATCTTCATAAGAAACATTTTCATAAAATAACGAACTATATAAATAATTAAGTGGATATAAAGTGATGATTGAATTAAATCTACCATGAAGCGGCATATTAGCATCGTCTAAAACATTCATCACATCCACCGAAGAACCACATAAAACAAATTTAAGAGGGTTCTTTTTATTTAATTTGTCAAAATCATCAATCGCATTTTTAATTTCTGAATCAGTTTCTTTTCCATTTCTCATATATGGATATTCATCAATTACAAACAAGATTTTTTCTTTTGACGCTTCGCTTTGTAAAAACATCAAAACATCATATAAAGATGAAAAATTCAAATAATCATTTCTAAATGTCTTTTTAATAAGGTTAGTGATATTAGTTAAATTAATTTGATATGAAGTATCTGAACATTCATAAGAAATCACCACTCCATCAAAGTCAAGTTGACTATTAAAAATAAGCTGAGATTTTCCGACTCTTCGTCGTCCAAGAACACAAATAACTTCTGTATCGTTACTTTGATATCTTTCTTTTAATTCTTTTAGCTCTTCACTTCGACCAATAAACATATCACTACCTCATTTTACCAAAATTAATTTTACCAAAATTTTTTTAGGTAATTATATTTAACCATATCCAATCTTTTTTGTGTAGTAAAAATCACCTAAATTTATTTTACCAAAATTTTTTTAGGTAAAATTTTACTATGAATTCAAATTCAATGAAAACTAATTCATTAAAAAATTAGAGGTAATTGAAGCAAAGAAATCTTTGTTCCAAAGTGATAATTTGCTTTCATCTTTAATAAAAGATGAACAATCTTTTTTTGCCTCTTCAAAATCAACAGAATCAAGTCTATTAATTAAATCGGCTTTAAGATTATCAATATTGTAATTACAATCACTTTTTAAAAACCCTGTTTGAATTAATGAATTTTTCAAAAGATCCATATTTGGTTTTGTTCCCCTATTTAAATAGAAAACATAATCATAATAGTCTCTACCTTTTGTCCAGTTTCTGCATAATAACGCATGTAACTTTCCGGCAAGTAAAGATGATTCATCATAAAT
>JBGURM010000063.1:0-28607 GCA_045132035.1 Bacilli bacterium | reverse complement strand
AATGCTTCTACTTTAGTAGAAAAGAGAAAAGTAAATTACACTGATATCGATTTAAACGGACATTTAAATAATACTTCTTATATCGAATATATTTTAAATTTACATGACAATGATTTCTTAAAAGATAAAAGAATTAAAAGAATTACCATTAACTACGATAAAGAGATTAAACCAACAGATATAGTTGAACTATATAAAGATGGTGAAAACCCTGAATGTATCAAGGGAGTTGTTGATGGCAGCTTACATTTCATTGCCGAATTAGAGTTTGAGAAAAGAAAAAATGATTAACAAATTGATTGATAAGAATAATAAATATTTAAGCCAAAGCGATCTTAAAGAAAAACTAGCAAAATTAGCAAAAGGACAAACTCCCTATGCGTTAATTATTACTTGTTCAGATTCAAGAGTAGTGCCAGAAGCGATATTTCAAAGTGACTTAGGTGAAATATTTGTAATTAGAACTGCAGGCAACGTAATAAATGAAGGTGAACTCGCGAGTGTTGAATATGGTATTGAACATTTACATATCCCATTAGTGGTTGTCTTAGGCCACACTCACTGTGGAGCAATCCATGCTTCAATTCATAAAGAGAACGGAAAATATTTAAGACCAATTATTTCTAGAATTCAAAATAATATCATTGATATTACTGATGAAGTTGAAGCAAGCAAAACAAACGCGATTAAAGAAGCTTATTATTTAAAGGAAAAGTTCCCAAATTATAAGGGAACAATCGCATCAATGCTTTACGATATTGAAACTGGTAAAGTATCAATCTTATAGTTTAATTAGACTCACTTTTGTGGGTCTTTTTTCTTTCTTTTCTTAATCCAAATAATAAGCAAAAGAATTAAATAACACGCAAGAACTCCAACAAAATATCCAGCAAAGTCTATTCCAATATCCATCCAAGTTCCTGATCTCGATGGAACAAAATATTGAATAAGTTCACTTAGAGCGGCAACAATAAAACCAATGCCTAAGGCAATAGGCGCGCCAAGAGTAAATTTCTTTTTATCATCATTAAAGAATGTAATAAAGAAGATTGAACCAAATATTGCAGTTACCATAAATAAGAGGAAATGCCCTAAGAACTTTCTGACAAAACTATGGAAGTCAGTGAAGTTATCATCATTGATTGCTTGTTTTGCAATTGTAGTGATATCAAATTCTCCAGTTAAAGTTTCATTAGATAGTGATTTGATAGTTATATGACATTTGCCAATATTGATTGCTTTTAAAATAACTGATTCAGAATTATTATTAACAACTTGAACGATTGATGCATCACTAACTTGGACATTAATCTTTTTATTTGAAACATTCTTTGGAGTAATAGCAACAATTGAAACAGCTTTTTGCTCATTTACATATATTTCAATATTTCCAGTAACACTAAATGTTACTTCGGTTGCTGGAACATCTTTCATTTCAAGAGGAATTACTTTTGATAGCGTTGGATTAGAGTTAGAGATACATGTCAAATTAAAAGTTTCATTCTTTCTATATCCCGCAACTCTAACAGCAGGAATTCCATCATCATCAAAATAAACAGGATATCCTTCTTCATCGTATTTATAAGGTGCGAGTTTAGCACATAATGGTTTATCAATATCCCAAGAGACTGATTTATCACTAATATCAGCTTTAACAACAACAGAATAATCGTTAATATCTTCGCCTTCTTCAAAGATGTAATCATAATCTAACGGACAAGGATTATCTTTTCCAATCGGATCAATATTTGCATCTAAACTTGTAGGAAGTGCGTTAATTACACTAGAAACAGTAATAGGAAAAACATATTTACCGAACGTAATATTAGCGGTTCCTTCGCCTTTAGCGAGGATAACTCCGTTTTCATCAATAGTGGCAACTGAATTATTAGATGAATTTCTTTCAATTTTAGCTTCATCTAAATATCTTCTAATATATGTATCGTTTCTACTACCGTTTGGATCCACTAATTTAGTATCGATTTTAACTGATTCATTGATATTTAAGTGGTCTCTTGCTAGTTTTGCTTCATATTGATTGTCTTTTGGCTTAACTAAATCAACGATATGGAACTTGTATTCATAATCGATTTTATTAGCGAAATTGAATTTGACTGAATACATTTCGCTACCCATGCTATTAGCGACAATTCTAATCGTATAATCAAAACCGCCATCTTTCGCAATTGGATTAGAGACGATTAGATTATAGTCATCTCCTTTACCAAGAGATTTTGTGTATGTCCATTCATTATCGTAGACATCATCTTTTTTGCTTTTGTTTGGATATTTGACATTAATGATTAGTCTAGTAGTGGTGCCAATAACAATATTTGGGATGTTATCATCTCCCACTCCAACATAAGTGCTATCACCAATTTCGCCTAATTCGCTTGGTTTAATAATTTCTACAGTTTGAGGACCTTTAAACAAATTGACAAAGAAAGCAGATATTTGAGCAAATAAGTTACTTTGACCACCAGAAATTGATGAACTCAAACAAGATTCAATAATGATAAACGTTGATAAAAGAACGTATATCACAAGTGATATATATGTAATTGGACGCTTATGTTTAAACTTTTCAATCATATTAATAATTCTATTTTATAGAGATACAGTTTAAAAAAACAATTAGCAAACGAATATATTTCTATATTAAAATAATGTTTACGTTGCATATCGCACACGTAGAGGAGAAGAGGAGAATGAAAGCAAAATTTTCTATTGCAGTCTTATCTGCATTACTCTTATTTAGCTGTACACCAGCATCAACAACACCTAATGGTGATGAGCCAGGAGAAGTAGTGGCCACTGTCGTTTCTATTTCTGCTTCAGGACTTACAAAAACCGAATATGAAATTAATGAACAAGTAAGCTTAAATGGCTTAGTTGTTACTGCATATATGAGTGATGGCACCAACAAAACAGTTCCTCATAGTGACTGTACTTTTAATATTCCAAGTACATCTACTAGTGGAATGAAAAACGCTACTGTCACATATAGCGGTAAATCCGCAACTTTCTCACTTTATGTTAAACCTGCTTCAGTAGACCCAACCGATCCAGAAGATTTAGATGGTTTTGTCGCTAAAGCAGAAGCTCCAGCCGGTGCAACAAAAGAGACATTTACCGATTGGACAAGTGAGATGAAAGCCATCTTTAACACTTATTTAGCAGGTGTTATCCCTCCATTCTTCTATATGGACGAATTACGTGTCACTTACGACAATTTAGATATTCTCCAAGTTAGAGGAAAAACAAGAGAAAATGTTATGCAAGATTACTATGATTTGTTAAATAGCACATCTGGTTATCAAGCAATTGCTCAAGCTGACAATGCTGGAAAAGTCCACGTTTATGGTCGTGCTTTAGCGGGTAATGTTCTTGTTTCAATTGATGCCTTAGAAGGTAAAGAATATGTCACCATCAATTTCGATAAAGATGTCGCGACATCCTCTTGGCCTGCTGACGGATTAAAACAAGTTTTCTCTGAAGAATATGAATCAATTTACACAATTCCTGCATATGAAGTAGAGGGTGTTACCTATATCATTGAAGAAGATATCATGAGCAACATAAACATTTTATGTTTAGGCGCTCCAGAAAATAGTGTTGAAACATATAAACAAGCTCTATTAGACGCTCAATTTGAAGTTCAACAATTAGAAACTGGAGAATGGACCGCTCAATCTAGAGATAAGAAAATCATCGTCTTATTCTACTATGATGGTTATGGCCTTATGATTTCTACAACCCACGGAGAAGGTGAAAACTATGCTTCTTGGGCAGAGTGTGTCTCTGCAATTAACGAATTTGGTAGAACTGAATTACGCTTAGGAAAAGACATTGCTCCTGAATTCCCAGAAATCACAACTGGTGAAGAAAAAGCACAATACTCTGTTGTTAGAGATGTTAGAGGAATCTTGAAGATTGTTATTCACAAAGACACAACATTCAAACAAGAAGACCTCTTCAAATATGCGATGAAATGTTACAAAGAATTAGACTATGAAATCGAAATGAAAGGTGATTATTATTGGCTAATTCCTGAAGACAAGAGCTTTGCTCTCTATCTTGTCTTAACTGACTATATCTCTGATTTAGGAGAAGTGTGGAGTGACATCACTGTTGGAGTTTGTGACTACCGTATTTTTGAAGGATATTATGTCTATTATGGAGTGTGGCCAACCGCAATGGTGAACACAATCGTTGGTAAAATTGATTCTTCATTACAATATCCAGTCATTAATTCTGCTTCTGGTGTTTATTATGTAAAATCAAACTACAAAGACAACATCTTTATGGATATCTTAAATCTTCCAGCTAGCACACTTAATGATTATAAAGTTGAATTAAAAGACTCATATGATTTTAAAATCAGTGAAATTGAAAACGGATTTAACGCAGTTGATTCTGATGAAAAAGTGATTATCTCTTGTACTTTGATAGACGGAATCTTCCATTGGGATATGAGTAGATATTTCAAAGATACTTCAACTTCTACTTCTTCTGATGTGTCATTTTCGGACAAGAGTCAACTTGTTTTAGAAACTGATTATTCAAGAGGAACTTGGGTGAATGGACCATTATCGTTTGTGGTTGATAATAATAAGACTGCATATGGAGTCGGAAATTATGGAGAATATGTAAGCAATCCACTTCGTGTTTATAAAAATCAGAAAATTATTGTTTCTGTCACTGACAAAGTTATAACTGAAATTAGTTTTAAATTAGTGGATGTTAAAAAGGGAAACGGACAAATTCAATCTGGGTTTGAAAAGACAAATTTAACTAACTTGGTAATTGAAGGTTTAACCTTATCAAATTATAATGAGGCAACAGGTGTTGCTAAGTACACAGTTTCCGACCTTTCTAACATTGAATTTGTTGCTTCCATCGGTGGATTTGGGTTATCAAAGGTAACAGTTTCTTACAAATAAACATATTGGATTAGTCGCTTTTATGAACTTGTATTAGTGAACAGCGCTAATCCTTTTATTTACAAAAAAATGAGTAAACAACTAACAAAATTGTTGTTTTAGATTTTAGATATTTATATAATAAAAACAATTTTTCATACGTATAGTGTGCGATATATATGTATATATGTGCATTAAAATAAATGGAAAAGAAGGAGGAATTATGGGAAAAATTACTAGATTAAATCTTGATATTTCTAATCTATATTTTGCCTATGATACCTCAAATTATCGTTCTTGATACAAAAGGTAGGGTTTGTTATGAAAAGATTATTTACCAAAAGAATTGCTCGATTTGTCGGTGGGTTACTTATGCTGACTATGGTCTCTTGCAATGCGCCTGGAAATAGTCAGTCACCTACAGATCCTGAAAATATTCCAACCATTGATTTTAATGAAGATGATTACGTTTGCCGTGGTAGCGCAAGTGGTTTTTTAATTGATATCGGCGCGAACATGCTTTTAAGTAACGACAATTCATATATTTGTTCATTCTCTCCATCAACTTCTACTGATGGGAAAATCAAATTCTCAAGTTCTAGAGAAGAATCGGTAACTTTGGAATTTAAAGAAGGGCAAGCAGAATTCACTCTTCTCACTCATAAAGTCGGTGATTCAATCATTAAACTATATGACTCAAACGACATTCTTGTTTACCGTAACATCGTTAGAGTGAGAAAAGCATTCAGTGAAAAAGAGATTGTTAAAGAGTGTTATAACAACGATATTTATCGTGGAGTGAAATTCCTCGGAAATCACAAGATGACATTCCTAGATGATAACGCTGTTCCAATCGCTCAACTTAAAGGAAGCGATGATTATGAATCAAATATCGATTTGTCATTCAGCTGTACTTATAGCAAATATATTCAAGAAATTGACAGTTATGAATTCTTATGTGAAATAACTGACAACCCAAACAATTCACAAACTCGTATTACGATTTTATATATTTCACGAACAGGTGCTGAAATAAAAATGTATTACAGAAGTGGTGGAGATGATGTCTTATTCAATATCTTCTACGCCAGCAAATATGAAAGTTTGTACCCAGGTATTTTGTGTTAATCAAGGAGGAAATAGACCCATGAAAAAGAGCAAATATCTATTAGCAGCGTTATTAATGTCCGGATTAGTTCTAACCGGATGTAACCCTGCATCTTCCGGTGGTGGAAGCACTCCTGTCGAACCAGGTGGTGGCGGTGATCCAGATCCAGAAGTTGAAGAATACGTCATTAGAGTAACCGCTCCAGCAGGAATTAATTATTCTTTAAATAAAGAAAAAGCTGCGAAAGGCGAAGACATTGTTTTAACAATTAATAGTGTTGAAAAAGGAATGACAATTAAAAAGGTCGTGATGAATTCCACAACACTTACTAGTGGAGATGGAGGCAAGACCTACACATTTAAGATGCCTAACCAAAGCGCATTAATTAATTTTGAAGTTGATGTTGCTGGTGAAGTTACCTTAATTGGTGAAGTCAGCGCTGTTCTAACTCAAGAAGCTAGCGGCATTTATGTTGCAAGAAACGTTTCAGTCCCAATTGGTTCCACTAAGATGGCGAATTTCTCCTATCGTGTTGGTGAATCGACCATTTTAGGAAGTAAAGAACTCGATGAAGATAAATGTTACGCAGATGTTACATTCTATTATGGAAGCGGATATTCTTTAGAAATCGCAAGAGGCTTCACATATGACTTCTATTATGACCCAAGTGCACAAATGCCATGTTATGTTAGACGTGTCTCTGTTGATTATTTACCATCAACTGAAGAAGGTTTATATAACTTATTTGAAGGTTCTTATAGAAGTGAATCCACAGTTAACTACAGTGATTTAAAAGGATATACATATAAAATCACCGATAGAAGTGATTCCGCTAATCCATATAAGATTCAAGAAACCATGAAATTCTATGAAGGGAATGTCATGTATAACGAAATCGAAGATGTCTTTGATGAAAAGAGTTATGTCCAATACAAACATTATGATGCAACAAACGCAACATATGAAGTAGTGGATACCTTCCCACAAAATAGAGGCAATAACGAATATAATCGTATTTCTTCTAGTAATGCTTTCTCGGCTAGATATGATGTTGTCCCAGATTCAGACTTTGATTTCAAAGACAACAATGATCCAGGTGCAGTAAGTGGCAGAGGCGCTTATCCAGTTAGAGCAATTCTTAAGAATTTAACTCATGGTGCACATTATGGATATTATTTCGAAAGAGAATTCATGTATGCATATCGTGTTGGATATTCTGATGTTAAATTTGGAAGAAATATCAGTTCCACCAAAAATGAAACTACTGGAGAAATTACAACTACAATCGATAGTTATGTTTTATATGATTCAACAGCGTCATCAACTTCAATCGATAGACATGAAGTTGTGAAATTTGATGCGACACTCAAATTCTCTAAAGACGGCGCTCCATTATCAATCTTATTTACTCAAAATTCTTATAAATTATCAGATTGGAGTACAACCGATGAAGCTCCTACTGGTGGTGCCCAACCAACATTAGTAAAGAAGATTGAAGGTACATTTGAATATGGCGCTCCATATAGCGGTGCTCCTAACTTTGATAAGAGCAAATACTTTATCTCTTCAATCGATAGCATTAGATTCTATAATTCACAAACAGGAAAACCAGCTGATGATGGAAAATCCTATTTGCATTATCAAGATAAAGTTAACTTAGCAAAAGATGGAAATAATGATTCCTTAGCAAACCTCAAGGAATTCAAATACACTCCATCAACCGCTTTAGATGCATGGCAATTTGGTCCAACTGCATCAAGTGATGAAAATATCATTAGAAGAACTGAAAGTAACGCGAGATATGTTATGACATGTGTTGGTATTGGTGATTCTACAGTCACATTTGGCAATTACACTAAAAATAGCCCAACATATAACTTATCAATCAACGTTAGTGCTACTCAAAAATTCCACACCATTTACTTATATTCTAAGTGGGGTGAATATGCTTCTGTTGGTACTGATTCAAGCACAAGTGCAAGAATCATTGCCGGTGAAGTGACAAGCTTCAAGGTTGCTGTTACTCCATCAACCGCTCCAGTTGTCTATACTGCAACAAGTGAAAAACCAGACTTACTTGCTATCACAAGCGCTAATGAAAAACTTACATTAGACGCAAGTGGTGCTAAAAATATTACCGAAGCAACAGTAGTGAGAGTTAGAATTGATTCAGACTGGTTCCAAGATAGCGCTTCAAAGAAATATGAAATGTTTGAATTCACCATCATTCCAGCAAGTGCTGATCCAACAAATAGTAACTGGGGTATGGTGGGATATGAAGACCATGTCACAATGAACTTCTCTAATGAAGCTTATACTGGTACTACCGCAAGTGGATTCACTGCTCCTTTAAAAGGAACAATCAGTGATGATGGTTATCAAGATGATGGTTCTTACAAATATTCGATCTCAATTAATTTCTATTATCAATATAAAGGTGGAGAAGTAATTGCTAGAGTTTATGGCATTAAATTCTCCGCAAATCCAGATGGATGGTCAACAAACGCTGGCGACTATGAAATCGATTTCTATTACGATGTCGCTAACAAGACCATGGGTGTCTATCTCGCTGAAAGAGAATACGATTCAGACATTGAATGGTTCGTTGTTTATCCTCTTTACGGTGATTGTGACGAAGATGGTTCTCCATATAGTTACACTCCATTTACAAAATTAGAGGCATAATGGACTCTAACTTAAAAATTCTTTTATTGGTTGGTGCTCTCTTAATAAGTGGGTGCCAATCAAATAATGATGTAGAAATTAATTCGATAAAAGACGCTTTAGTTATTCTTAACTCAAGCAAAAATTACACACTTGAAACTGAAAACAGTGTTTCTGGAAAGGTTTCTTATATATATACAGAAAACTCAATCGGAGTCACGATGAGTAGGAAAGCAAGTGGGTTCTCTGCTTACATCAAGGATGGTGTTGGTATCTATCCTCTTAGTTATGAGAAGGGATACAAATCTGGGGAATATATCCTAAATGAGAGCGGAGAAAAAATTACTGACCTATACGGTGGAGAAGTTATCTCCACAATGTATGGGGTAGAAACAGAGTTTGTTAATAGTGTTTCTCCTTCCATTAAAACACTAGAAATAACTGGAAAGAGCTACAAGATGGCACTATTAAAAACTCTAGGGTTCTCAAGCTCGTCTTATCTTGATGTTGAATCAGTGAAAGCAGCTTGTAGTAATGGCGGTTGTAACTTTGTTCTTACGATTTCTAAAAAAGAATATTCGTACAAATTAACAAATGTTAACAAAAGCAGAATCAAAGAGGTTGATGACTTCCTTGCTAGTGGAGGAAAAGTTAAAGACCTAAGTCGTGAATTAAGCGAGATGCGTCGCTTAGTTCGCTCAAATAACTTCACTAGAGATATTTATGATTTCTCCTCAGAATCATATAGCGGTATTGAAGTATTCAATCCACGATATTTCTATAGTCGGATGAATAGTAGTTCCACTGGTAATGGAGCAATGGCAATTAACTCCAAAGCAAACCAGTATCATTCACAAGATTTGTTAGGCTGTTACTATTATCAATTAACTGGTGATCCAAATGATATTGAAAATAGTAATATCCAATTCATTACAACACCAATGTATGATAAACCAAATATTGTTGAATATTACCATTATCCAACTTATCTCAAAATTTTAGATGATACTCAATTCATTAAAGAAGGAAAGTATTCATCAACCGGTTATACATATGCTGGTAAACCTTATTATTTTGATAATCAAACCTATGTCGTTGATTTTGTAAAGAACTTCTCAATTGATCAAGCATTTGACATGGCGACTTACATTCCTGAAGCGATTGGAATTGATGTCAATCTTAAGGACAGTGATAGTGAGTCTATTGTGACCTTTATATATTATTTCACATATGGACACACATACGCGATGCCTATTCCATTAAGGGATTTTGGCATTAGTAATTACGCTGTTCTTGAAGCGGTTGCTGATTTGTATAACGACTAAAATAAAGGAGTAAAAAACTATGAAAAAAATCACAAAATCATTGTTATTAACTGCTGCTTTATTTTCAATGGCTGCTTGTAGCGCTCCAGTAAGTTCCGTTAATAGTGCTGATAACGGAAATATCCCTGGACCAGCGCACGGCAATGACGAATCACTCGCCATCACTTATGTTAATGATGATGCAGTGACAGTTAATGGCCCTGCTACAGCAGTTAGTGGTAGTAAAGTTACATTCACAGTTTCGTATGATAGTGAAGAATACGTAATTGATGAAATCAAAGTTGATAACGTCTTACCTTTCTCAGAAGGTAACAATAGTTTCTCTTTCCGTATGCCAGAAAGTGCGGCAACAGTCACCATCAGTGGTCACTATACTGATCCTAACCATGGTAAGTTCCGCATTAATAACGCTAACGCTGATAAAGGTGTCGTCCTTTTTGGCGCTAACGAATACGCTAGTGAAGGAGAAGAAGTTAGTTTCACAGTCAAATTTGCCTATGACTCTCCATACACATTTGCTGGCTCAGTAACTGTTACCGGTGTGACAACCGATGAAGCAGTTCTCGTCTCTATGAATAATGATGTTTATTCATTCACAATGCCAAAAGACGCGGTCAGTGTTAATGTTGGTCTAGAAGCTAACCAATACAAAATTACACTCACAAATACTGAAAAATCCAACAACTTTGCTGGTGTCCCATTCTCCATTTTAGGAGAAGATGAAACATATAAGACTTTATCGGCTGAATATTTTGACACTTATAATGTCTATTATGTTTCTTATGGTGAAACAATTAGAGCAAAGGTTAAAAAATCATCAGACAGATTAGTTGTTGAAGGTCTTCGCTTAATTGGTGGTGCCTTACATGGTAATACTTCATTTGAAGAACTCGTTGAAGTTCCTGAAGAAGATTATTACTATGTCACATTCCAAATGCCAGCCTACGATGTTACCGCTGAAGCTTTTGGTGCAGTTAACTATAAGACTGTTACAGTAGTTAACTCTGATCACTTCCAAGCCACACTTCAATCTAAAGTTGATGATGAATACGTTGATATTACTGACGCAACCCAAATCATCCCAGGTGATGTAGTTTATGTTGCAATTAGTAATATTGGTGAACCAGATCCAGACTTTGAATTTGAAAAAGTCACTTTAAGTGATGGATATCTCTCAACTGACACTGCTGGTTCTTTATATCACTTTACAATGCCTAATAAAGACAATGTCACAGTCACTTTAAGCGAAAAGAACATGGCTCAATATAAGAATTGTGATTTCGTTGGTACACACTACGGTGCTAACTTATACGCAGTAGATGCAAATAAATCCTCAAAATTGAGTTCATACTACGATATTATTATTGGTGGTGATGGCTCCGTTAAGAGAGGATCAACTAGTTACACAATTAGTAGTTACGAAGAAGTTAACAATGGTTCCTTTGGATTAATTACAACTACAGACAATAAAGAATTCGCCTATAGTGGAAAATTCATTTTCGGTCACTATAGTTTCTCAAGCAAAAATAGTGCTGCATTTGGAAAAGACTGGATTGTTTCAGTTGCTCCTCAATCAAGCACTGATACAAGAGATAACTACAAGTTCTACTATAGAATTGACGCCAACAAGACATTCATTGCTGTTCAAGCATTTAGAGTTGTTGATGATGTTGAAACATTATATGCATCAATGATTTATGATTGTACTAATGGTGAATTATATTCCAAGGATGTACAATTCTCCTTCACAACTGGAGAAAAAGTTAGTGAAAGTGATGCAGCATACTCAATTACTTATGGTAACGCAGTTATTGGAAAAGTTGAAAATGGCGACAAATTTACAAACTTGGTTCCACATCCACAAGCCTTAACAGTCGTTAATAGCACTCACTATGGTGCAACCATCTATGATGGTGAAACCGAATTAACCGATTTAAGCACTATCAATGCTGGAACAACTCTTACTGTTAAATTAGCGTTAGTGGATCTCGCTGATGGTTTAGTTGAAGGAACAGACTTCATCTTTAACAAATTATCATTCTCAGCAGGTGATCCAGCAGTTACTACTGTTACCGCTAATAGAGAATATAAATTCAATATGCCAAAAGCTGATACAACCTTAACAGTTGTTGAAAAAGACTTAGCTGCCTATAAGGATTATCCATTTATTGGTGTGCATTTTGGTGCAAACTTAGATACTTCTGGCCAGGTGAAAAATAAAGCAATGGCCGATTCTTATGGCTCTACTGTAAAAGTGGATGGTTCTGTTTATAAAGGAACAAACACCTATATTACATCCACAATTGCAAGCGCATCTTCTAAAACCGGTGATGGTATTGCTACATTAGAAAGCGGAAACGATTTCTCTTATAGCGATAAATTCGTTTTCAGTCAATATAGTTTTGGTAATAAGAATGCAAATGGATATGGAAGAGACTTCCTTGTTTCTGTTAAGAGAAGCGAAGATAGCGATACAAAAATGTTATATTCATTCAATTATCATTTCGGAACGAACAAGAACTTCCTTTCAGTTGAAGCTTATAGAGATGGTGTCTTATATGCTGTCATGTTCTATGACGCAGTCAACCATGAATTCTATGGCACTCAATTGGAATTTGAATTCTTAGATGATAAGACAACTGTTGGTGAATCTACCAACTACAATATTAAGAATAACGGCGTTGTCGTAGGTACAGTCACTGGTAGTACCTATGCAAAGGCTGCATAAGGAGGGTAAAAGAATGAAAAAGACAAATTTACTCTTTATTACAGGTTTAGTTAGTTTAACTGTTGGTCTTGCTAGTTGTAATCCATCTAGTTCAGTCGCAGTTGAATCTATCGCGATTAGTGGACCAAACGAAGTGGTGGAAGGTGAATCAATCACTTTAACTGCTACAGTAAGTCCAGATAACGCAAGTGATAAAACAGTCACATGGTCAAGTGATAACACTGAATATGCGACAGTTAGTGACGCTGGTGTTGTTTCCGCTCTTAAAGCTGGAACAGTCAACATCAAAGCAACTGCCAAAAATGGTGTTTTCGGTTCTTACCAAGTTACTGTTAAAGCAAAAGTTATCCCAGTTAGCTCAGTTACCATCAGTGGACCAACTGAAGTTTTAATGGGTGAAACTATCACATTAAGCGCTGCTGTTGCACCTGATAACGCAACCGTTAAAGATGTGACATGGAGCTCTGAAAACCCAGAATTTGCAACAGTCGCTAATGGTGTTGTTACTCCAGTTGCTCCTGGTGAAGCAACCATTAAAGCAACTGCTAATAACGGAGTTTCTGGTTCTTATACAGTTACTGTTAGACCAATCAATGTTTCCACTGTTATTATCAGTGGACCAACAACTGTTGAAAAAGGTCAAAATATTAACTTATCTGCTAGAGTTACTCCAGATAACGCAACCGTTAAAACTGTTACATGGTCAAGTGAAAACCCAACCATTGCTTCAGTTAATAACGAAGGTGTTGTTTCTGCTTTAGCAAAAGGCGTTGCAA
Organism: Bacilli bacterium; assembly: GCA_045132035.1. Taxonomy (GTDB): domain Bacteria; phylum Bacillota_I; class Bacilli_A; order RFN20; family CAG-826; genus UBA2450. The sequence goes on along the minus strand of JBGURM010000063.1, from coordinate 15,084 downwards.
CCATTAAAGCAACCGCTAATAACGGAGTTTCCGGTTCATATGACATCACAGTCACCGAACACTTCGCAATTAATTATCCAACTGGAACTGATATGATTTTTGAAGGTCCTATTAGTGCTGAAGAAGGAGAATTCGTTTCCTTCTCAATCGTCACAAATACTGCTTTAGCAAGTGTTACTGCTAATGGCAAAGAATGTGGTAAAGATAATAATGGATACTTCTTCTATATGCCAGCGGAAGCTGTAACTATCGCGGTTACAGAAGCTAGTGTTATTCCACACACTGTCAAATATGCGATTAACAATAAATCCAAAGTTGTCAGTATCGTTGGACCAAACGAAGCTGAAGCAGGCGAAACTGTTTCATTAAGCTTAGCAGTCAACCCTGGCTATCAATTAAAAGGTGTTACAATCTATTCAAATATCAACGCATTTGATCCAGAAGATCGCGTAGTTGTTGATTCAACCTTCGCTAATGGAGTAGTTGAGTTCACAATGCCTGCTGAACCAGTTGATATTGAAATCGAAGTTTCTGTCAATAGTTATAAACTCGACTTTGTCTCAGATAACGCTGATGCATTAGGACAAGTTAATAACGTTTATGATGGAGATGGTAGAATCATCCGCACTGTTGAAGGTAATACAAGACACGTCCCATATGGAACACGTGTTAAAGTTACTTTAAATAACACAAGTAGTTATTACACAAAGAAAGTCGCTGCTTATGGTTTAAGCATCGATGGTGTTGAATATACTTGTGAAGAAGGCTCAAGTGATGTTTACTTCACAATGCCATATCACGCAGTTAAAGCAACCGTCTTATATGACTTCAATTATCGTACATTCTCATTAACAAATTCTGACAATATTACCTTAGCAGCTTATAAACTTGTTAATGGTGAATATGTTGAAATGACTGAACTCAAAGCAGTTTATGAAGACACAATTTACCTCAAAGCTACAATCGCTGAAGGTAGTGGTGTTGAAGTTAAAGATGTCACTGCAGTTTATAAGAATGGCGCATATAACTATGACGTCAAAGTCACTGTTAGTGGACCAAACGCAGATGGATATTATTCATTCGTTATGCCAGACACTACTAATGAAGTCAGAGTTACTGTTACTGAAGTCAATCCAAATAAATTTGCTGGTAAAGACTTTGTTGGTGACTTTGTTGGATTTAACTTATATGGCGGAAAACCATATACTGAACCATCATTAAGCCGTTCACTTTCAATCGCTGCTAGTGGCGTGATGAAGATTGGTACAAGCGAATATGAAATCGCTTCTGCTGATGAGGAAAATGGAGTTTTAACCACAACCGATGATTATTTGCTCGGTTATGCTGGTAACTTCATCTTCTCAAAATATAGCTTAAGTGCAACCAATGTAATTACAAACGATAACAACATTTATTACAAACTTGGTGCAGGCGAAACTAAAGATACTTATAAGTTCTACGCAGTCCAAACCTCTGATAAAGTTTATAACATTATCCAAGTTTACAAAGACGGTGTTTGTGTCGATGGCATATTCTTACATGGAATCGCTGCTGATTTCACTACATACGCAGTCTATACTGGAGTGAAATTTGCCTTCACAACAGGAACAAAAGTTTCTGATATTGGTGCAGTCGCCTTTGAAGTTAGAGCTGCTGATGATACTTATATCTGCGAATTCAGTGGAACAAACGCTTCTAACAAAGCAGATCTCACTTATTCTGTTAGCGATGGCTTAAAAGGAACATACACAAACGCTGAAAAAGGCGATCTTGTCCTTGATGGTGTTGGTGGCGCTTCTTTAGCAGGTGAAGCAGGATATAGTTATGTTGCTGGAGAAAACAATACTTATATCGTCTCTAGAGAAACAAATACCTCTAAAGATACATATGTCATCACTTTAGGTGAAGGAACATATACAGTTGATAGTGAAGAACATGAAACTTTAGTTAGCTCAATCTTCAGAGGATTCACATTCACTGGTACCCATTTAGATTATTGGGGAGATAGTGAAGCAGTCCAAGTCGTCTTTGATGACAAAGCTGGAGATATCACTGGTAAAATTGTTATTGGTGGTGCTTACTCTCATCACGATTTCGGATTTACCGCTGTTTATGATGAATCAAGTCATACATTAACATTAACAATCGTCAGTGAACTTTATAATGAAGGATTTGTTGATCAAGTTCTTACTGCGAGTGTTGCTGAAGGTGCGATTACATTTACAAGCACATTTACTGGAAGCAATGCACAAACATACAACATTCTCAATAGTGTCTGTAGTAACGCAAATTTCCATATTCTTTAATACAAAATATTAAGGAAAAACAATTGGGTGTAGAATTATCTACACCCTTTCTTTATAATCATTAATATGAAGAAAAGTGCGTTATTCTTATTAACTATTTTATTAGTTGGAAGTTGTAATCAACCATCTTCTCCATCTAGTAGTGGATACATTAAACTCTCAAAATCCATTGAGACATATTATTCTTATGGTCAAAAATATAGCGGGAATAAAAGGTATTCTAAAGCAACAGGTGAACAAAAGATTTTAGTAGCGCCAGTTATTATTAAAGGATATGAAGACGCTGCTACTAGTGAAACTAAAGATAGAATATCGAAAGCCTTTTTTGGTGACGCGAATGATAACGGATATGAATCAGTTGCTTCATTTTTTAAGAAGAGTTCATTTAATAACTTAACGATTTCTGGAGAAGTTACTGATTGGATTGATATCGATATGAGCCCAAAAGAAATATATGATGCGAATAATACTGCTTATGTTGATTATGGAACATATACGGTTTTAAATCGCGTATATGATAAATTAAAACAACAGAATTTCAATTTTAGTGATTATGATTTAGATGAAGATGGTTATATCGACTGTATTTATATGATCTTTTCTTGTCATACACGAATCAGCTTTGATGATGTGAGTAGTGATGACCCTCTTAATCCATTTTGGGCGATTACCTACGCGGACATTCCTAATATGAACAAAGAACATAGTCACTTAAATCCTATCCCACATATGTATTCTTGGAGTGGATATGATCTATTAGATAACAGTAAAGATATATCTATTAAAAATGACGCGCATACGTATATTCACGAGATGGGTCATGTTTATGGATTAGATGATTATTATGATTATGACTCATTACATTCACCTATGGGCTGCTATGACATGCAAGATTTTAATGTCGGTGATCATAACGCTTTTAGTAAATACGCTTTTGGGTGGACAACTCCATATTTAGTTAATGGAGATGCGGAATTAACTATCTATCCATCTTCTTTAACTGGTGAAAGCATAATTATTAGTGGAGATCCTACATTTTCTAACTCTGCTTTTGATGAATATTTGATGTTAGAGTTATTAACTCCTAATGGGCTTTGGAGTCACGATGCGAATTATCCATATCCAAACGTTAATAGTAAAACCTATCAAGAAGCTGGAGTAAGAATGATTCATGTTGACGCAAGATGTAAAAGTGATAAAGGAATCGTTTCTAATTTTGCTGAGGCAACTAGTGTCTATCAAATGTGTAGTAACACTCCTAGTAAAAGCTATGTCAAAGTTACTACACCTACTAAAGCAAAATATGATTTAGTAAATATCATTCCTGCTAATGGCTTAAAAGGATATCAAACTACTAGTCCATATCTCGCTAGTGACAGTGCTTTATTTAAAAGCGGACAAGTCTTTACGACTGGTGATTATGAATTTTATTTCTTTAATGGTGGGTTACATAATGGAAAAAGCATCCAATATCGTATAATTTTCCAAGAAGTGACCGAAGAAAAAGCTGTTTTAAAATTTATTATCATATAATTTTTATTTCAAAATTTTAGATACTATAATTGTTGATATTTTAGAGGTGATTAAGATGCTAAAAGAAAACACTTATGATTTAGTGGGTAACACCCCACTTATCGAATTACGTCATATAGAAAGAGAATTTAATCTTAACTGTCATCTTTATGCGAAAGTTGAGTTATTTAATCCTGCTGGTTCTGTTAAAGATAGAATTGCCTTAGCGATGATCGAAGACGCTGAAGAAAAAGGATTGCTTAATGATGAATCAGTAATTATTGAACCAACAAGTGGTAATACTGGTATTGGTATTGCTTCTATATGTGCAATGAAAGGATATCGTTGCATTTTAGTTATGCCAAGTAGCATGTCCATTGAAAGAAGAAAACTTCTTAAAGCTTATGGAGCTGAATTAGTTCTTTCTGATGCTTCTTTAGGAATGAAAGGAGCAATTAGTGAAGCCGAAGCTTTAAAAAGAGATATTCCTCATTCAATCATTTTAGGACAATTCACTAATCCTGCTAATCCGTTAGCCCACTACAAAACAACTGGACCAGAAATCTATAATGATTTAGATGGACAAGTTGATGTTTTTGTTGCTGGTATTGGTACTGGTGGCACCATCAGTGGAGTAGGAAGATATTTGAAGGAAAACATTAGTGATGTTAAAATCATTGGAGTTGAACCATTAAGTTCTGCTGTTATTTCAGGTAATCCTGCTGGACCACACAAAATTCAAGGTATTGGAGCAGGTTTTATTCCTGAAACATTAGACTTAGATGTTGTTGACGAAATTAGTCCAATTAGCAATGAAGATGCTTTTGAATTTGGACGTTTAGTGGGCAATTTAGAGGGTTTCTTAGTAGGTATTTCTAGTGGAGCAGCTTTAGCGGCCGCTATTAAAGAAGCTCAAAAAGAAGAATCCGCTAATAAAAATATTGTTGTTATTTTCCCTGATAGTGGAGATCGATATTTATCAACTGCTCTATATGAGGAATAGCATATAAAAGGAGAAATTACATCATGCTAAAAAAACTCAATTTGCATATTTATATCGTTTTAGCGATATTTATTGCAACCTTCATTGTTGGCTCATTTTTTGATTATCAAATTAATGAAGCCTTATTCCATGAGAAAGATACTTTTGGCTTAGTTATTTCAGTTATTGGAACAATCCCAGGATATGGTATCTTAGCCTTTATTGGCGGAGGAGCGTTCTTTCTTGCTCTTAAAGACAAAATTCCAACCAAAGTTGGACGTATTTGCGGATACGCGTTTGCTGTTATCGCCTTTGGCTTAGCAATTTTCTTCTCAGGAAGAGAATTATTTGGCCCTAATGGATTTTATTGGATTGGAGTACAAAAATTCTGGGGATATTTCATTGTCTTCCCAGTTCATGTTGGTATTGCTTTTTTAGGCTTTAAAATGACAAGTAATAGTGATTATGACAAATTATGGCTTGTCTATGCGGTTATTGCAGTTGCTATTCTTATTTGTTTAGTTGCTGGAGTGACATTATTAAAATCAATTTTCCATCGTCCAAGATTTAGATCAATCATGGAATATGGTAGTCTTCCTGGCATGGTTTACCATAACTGGTGGGAACCTTGTAAAGAATATAAAGACATCATTGCAAGTGACCCAAGTAAAACTTTATTAAGTGAAGAATTTAAATCTTTCCCAAGCGGTCACGCTGGAACTGCAGCGGTCTTTATGATGTCTGCATTAGTCTTACCTATTATTAATAAAAAATATGAGAATACATCAATTGTTATTTTCTATATTGGCTTAGCCTGGACAATGCTAGTGGCATTCAGCAGAATGTATGTCGGCGCTCACTTTTTAAGTGATGTTTCAATGGGAACATTATTAACTGTTATTACATTCTTTATTGCAAAAATCGTTATGGAAAATGTAAAATATTTCGGTCTTTCAAATAAAGATTTAGAGAAAGGAAACGAATAGTTTATGAAAGAAAATTGGAGAAAATATTTAGCAGAGTGCATTGGCACTGCAGTATTAACTTTAGTTGCTTGTGGTGTTGCAGTTGTTGCTAATATGGGTGACAGCTGGTGGATTGCTACTTCATTAGCCTTTGGCTTAGTAATCGTTGCCATGGCATATTCAATTGGTAATATCTCTGGTTGCCATATTAACCCTGCTGTGAGTTTAGCGATGCTCATCAGAAAACAAATCACTTTAAAAGAATTCTGCTTCTATGTCATCTCTCAAGTAGTGGGAGCCTTCGTTGGAGCCTTATTCTTAGCCTTATGTTTAAGAGGTAAATTCAACGGTTTAGGTGGAAATGAAATTCAACCATTATTACAAGTTGAAGTTGATGGAGTTATGAAAGCAGATGTTTGGGGATTATTTGCGGGATTCTTTGTTGAAGTCTTATTAACATTTGTCTTCGTTATCGCAATCTTAGGTGTTACTGATAAGAGATATCATGATGGAAAACACGCGGGTATCGTTATCGGATTAGTCTTAGCCTTAGTTCATATGTTTGGTTTAGGCTTCACCGGTACATCAGTTAACCCAGCTAGAAGTTTAGCTCCAGCAGTGTTACAAGCTTTTGCAGGTAACACAACTTCTTTAAGCCAAGTTTGGATTTGGATCCTCGCTCCTTTAGCGGGTGCCGCTTTAGCTGCAGTGGTTTATGGAGTCCTTACTAAAGGCAAAGAAGAAGCTGCTCAAGCATAGTTGATTATTAGATTAGACCTCCAAGATGGGGGTCTTTTCTTTTTGATCCATTGTGTTAAAATATCATTAATAAGTAGGTGATAAGGTTATGAAAGAACCAAAGGTTAGTGATATCAAGAAATATTTAAATGGTATCCTAAAGCTTAATAAAAAGTATGTTACTAGTGAAAGATTATCTAAATATGTAGGTGTTTATCCTGAAATCATTAGTGACCATCTTTCTTATTTTGAACCAACTTTAAAAATGGACACTGAATTTAACCTTGTTGAACTCGTTCCAACTCTTAAAAATTGGCTTAATGACCAAGAAGAGAATAAAGCGCTTACTTCTAATAAAAAAACATCTTTGAAAAAAAGAGACTATGAACAATATGACTCTGTTAGCGATTTCATCTATAAGAGAATGACAATTGTCGGGGGTCTATTAGATCGAAATGTTGTTTTAAGCGATCAGGATTTAAGAATATTAAAGAAACTTGTCAGTGACGAACAGGCTAATAGAAAAAATAAGAAAAATTATCGTTCATAACATATAGACATATCTTTGAAGAGGGTTAAGACAATTTCTTAACTTTTTTCTTATCTTAAGATTGAAAAGAACTCTATACGCGTGTATATTAAATGTGGTTTTATTTTGGAGGAAAATAAATAATGGAAGTTAAAAAGACTATGCTCTCAGTAGACGGAAATACTGCTGCTGCATTAGAATCCTATAATTTCATTGAAGTTGCTGGTATTTACCCAATTACTCCTTCTAGCCCAATGGCAGAAGTTATTGATGTTGAAGCCAGTAAAGGAAGAAAAAACTATTTCGGAAGTGTTGTTAAAGTTAGTGAAATGCAATCCGAAGCCGGTGCCTCTGGCGCAGTCCATGGTGCACTTCAAGCAGGCGCTCTCGCCTCAACCTATACAGCAAGCCAAGGCTTACTCTTAATGATCCCAAACATTTACAAATGGGCCGGTGAATTATTACCAGTAGTCTTACACGTTTCTGCTCGTAGCTTAGCAACTCGTTCCTTATCAATCTTTGGTGATCACCAAGATATTTATGCGATTAGACAAACTGGTGTTGCAATGATTTGCTCCCACTCAGTTCAAGAAATCGCTGACTTAACACCAGTTGCTCACTTACTCGCAATTGATGCCGAAACCCCTGTCTGTCATTTCTTTGATGGATTTAGAACATCACACGAAATTCAAAACGTCGAATTCGTTGATGCTGAAGAATGGAAGAAACTCCTTCCAATGGACAAGGTCGAGAAATTCAGAGCTCGTGCCTTAAACCCACACACTCACCCAGTTACTCGTGGTGGAGCTGAAAACGATGATATTTATTTCCAAGGTAGAGAAGCTCAAAACGCTCACTTTGAAAAAGTCGTTGATTACGCTGTTAAATACTTCGAAGAAGCAAGTAGATTAACCGGTAGAGAATACGCTCCATTTACATATTATGGTCGTAAAGACGCTGATAGAGTTATCGTTGCTATGGGTTCAGTTACTGATACCGCTAAAGAAGTTATCGATGCTTTACCAGATGAAAAGATTGGTGTTATTAAAGTTCACTTATATAGACCATTCTCCGCCAAACACTTATTAGCAGTTTTACCAAAATCAGTGAAGAGAATCGCTGTTTTAGATAGAACAAAAGAAATGGGTGCTACTGGCGAACCATTATACTTAGATGTCGTCTCTGTTATTAAACAAGCTGGATTAGATATCGAAGTTATCGGTGGTCGTTATGGTCTTTCAAGTAAAGACACCCAACCAAAAGATGTCAAAGCAGTCTTTGATTTCTTAAATAGTGACAAACGTCACCATGACTTCACCGTTAGCATTAACGATGATCTCACCCACAAATCAATTCCTGTTGATGACAATTTCCATGTCAAAGCAGATTACACAAGTTGCTTATTCTATGGTTTAGGTAGTGATGGTACAGTTTCCGCTAATAAATCTTCTATTAAGATTATTGGTGACGCAACTGGACAATATGCTCAAGCATATTTCGCCTATGACTCAAGAAAAGCCGGTGGAGTTACTCGTTCACACTTAAGATTTGGTAAGACACCAATTAGAAGTGCCTACTATGTCCAAAACGCTAACTTCATCTCTTGCTCACTCGATACTTATCTCTTTAAGTTCGATATGATCAAAAACTTAAAAGAAGGCGGAACCTTCTTACTCAATACTGACATGAGTGACGAACAACTCGTCAAAGTCATGCCAAATAGAACTAAATATCTCTTAGCAAAGAAACACGCAAGATTCTTCGTTATCGACGCTAACAAGATCGCTAGTGAAATCGGTATGGGTAGACACACCAATACCATCCTCCAAGCTAGCTTCTTCTACCTCAACCAAGACATTATGCCTTATGAGGACGCCAATAAATGGATGAAGAAATTCGCGGAAAAGAGCTACGCTAAGAAAGGCCAAGAAGTCGTTGAACTTAACTGGAAAGCGATTGACGCTGGTACTGAAGGACTTAGAGAAGTCAAAGTTGATCCAGCATGGGCTAGCTTAGAACCAAAATTCGAAAGACCATTAACTGGTGATGAATATTTCGATACATATGTTGCTGTTATGGGTAACTTAGGTGGTGATGACTTACCAGTTAGTAAGTTCACCGAATGGGAACTCTTAGATGGCACAATGAATCCAGACATCACATATAGAGAACAAAGAAGTATCGCTGATAGAGTACCTCTTTGGCACAAAGATGCATGTATTCAATGTAACCAATGTGCATTCGTCTGTCCACACGCGACAATTAGACCATTCTTATTAAATGACGAAGAACTCGCCAATGCTCCAGAACTCGTTAAGAACGATGTCAAACCAGCAATGGGTGTTCCAGGACATCAATACCGTATCCAAGTTTCACCAAGAAACTGTGTCGGTTGTGGTCTCTGTGTTGCCGAATGTAACGCTAATAAGACAGGCAAAATTGCTCTTGAAATGGTGGAAGCTAAATCACAATTCCCACAAGAAGAAGCTGCTGAATACTTATTCAAACACGTTTCTTATAAAGCAGATAAATTACCTGCCGCATTACAAGAAACTCCAAAAGGTGTTGGATTCTTAATGCCTTATATGGAAATCAGTGGTGCTTGTGCTGGCTGTGGAGAAACTCCATATTATAGATTAGTCTCACAATTATTTGGTAAAGACATGTTAGTTGCTAACGCAACTGGATGTAGCTCCATTTATAGTGGTTCTACTCCTCTTACCCCATTCTGCACCGATAAAGAAGGCCAAGGTATTGCTTGGGCTAACTCCTTATTCGAAGATAACGCTGAATTCGGTTATGGTATGAGAGTGGCAACTGACCACAAACTCAAAGCTGCAGTGGAAATCTTAGAAGCTGCTAAAGCTAGAGATACAGTGGAAGCAGAACTCAAAGCCAAGATTGATGAATACTTCGCTAATATCAAAAATAGAAAAGAATCTCGTAGAATCGTCCCAGAATTAGTTGCTTTAGTTAAAGCAAGCAAAGACAGTGACGTTAAAGCAGTTCTTGCTTATGAAAGAGATTTACAAGATAAATCAGTTTGGATTATCGGTGGTGATGGTTGGTCATACGATATCGGTTACGGTGGACTTGATCACGTTATCGCTAACGAAGAAGATGTTAACATCTTAGTCTTAGATACCGAAGTCTACTCTAACACTGGTGGACAATCATCTAAATCTTCTCAAACTGGTAGTATCGCTAAATTTACCGCTGCTGGTAAATTAACACCTAAAAAGAACCTTGCTCTTATCGCAATGAGCTATGGCACAGTCTATGTTGCTCAAATCGCTTTAGGTAGTAACCCAGTTAAAGCTATTAAAGCTTTGAAAGAAGCTGAAAGCTATAACGGACCATCCTTAATTATCTGTTACGCTCCATGTGCTAACCATGGTATTAAGGGCGGATTAAGCAACTCCATGAAACAAGAGAAGAAAGCTGTCGAGTGCGGTTATTTCCAACTCTTCAGATACGATCCTCGTTTAGTGGCAGAAGGTAAACCAGGCTTACAAATCGATATGCCAGAGCCAGATTACACCAAGTTCAGAGAATTCATTATGACTGAAACAAGATTCTCTCAACTTCCAAAAGTCAACCCAGAGCACGCTGAAGAATTATTAACCAAAGCGGAAAAATACGCTCAAGACCGTTGGAACAGAATCAAAAAATTTGGATTGTAATTTCTAAGTAAAAATATTAGAATAGGTCAACTAAAACTCTCGGAAAAAATTCTGAGAGTTTTGGTTGCTAAAATTGAAATAATATGGTTAAATATACCGGTAGGTTAAGGAATTATGAAAAAAAGTGAAAGACAAGTTGAAGTATTAATTGAATCACTCATTGAAGTCTCTTTAATCGAGAAAGTTATTGAATCACTTCCAAGAGGTTATATCTCTGTTAAGACAATCTCTGGTCACCAATATTTTTACCGTCAATGGAGAGAAGGTAGTAGAATCATCTCTTCTTATGTTCCAGAAAGCTACTTAAATGTCACAAGACAAAAGATTGAAATTCGTAAACAAAACGAACAACTTCTTAAAATCTTGAAGAAAGACTACAAGAAAGCTGAAAAGGCAGTATTAAAATTAGGGGAAGTTACTCCAGAAGGTATTGAATTAGCAAAACAAAGAGTGTCCTCATTAAGCGAAGAAGAACTCGCTAATAGACGTGAAGTTGTTAATAGTCTTAAAGAACAACTCCTTGCTTAATCAATTAATATAATGAAAAAGGACAGCGATGTCCTTTTTTCTTTATTTATAAATAAAGTTTGCTAAAATATTAGTGTTATGAATAAACTAATTATTCTTTCTGGTGTTCCTGGTAGTGGTAAATCATATTTTTCTAACACCATTAAAAAGATTAAAGGATCACATGTTTATATCGTTAGTAGTGACGCTTTAAGAAAAGAAATTACTGGCAGTCAATCTAATCTCACTGAAGAAGAATTGATGTGGAAAATCTTCTATTCTTTAGCGAGAACTTATTCTTTAGACCCTGATGGAGTAGTGATTTTAGACGCCACTCATATTTCTACTTATTTAAGAGTAGAAAAAAATCGAGAATTTAAAGACTTATATGATGAAATCATATTGGTGATGTGGAATATCGATAGACAAATCGTCTCTAATCAAAACCTTCAAAGAGAATATCCAATTCCTCCAGAAGCTCTTGAAAAATTCTTTGAGAAATTTGAACAACCTAATGAAATCGATAGAGAGTTCTTTGATAAAATCTTAGTGGTCAATAATAGTGATATTGCTCCTATTATTAGAGAATTACAATTAACTCCCCCAAATGACAGTATGCCAAATTAGATAAAAAAGATGAGAAAACTCATCTTTTTAAGTGTTTAAAACAATAAAATGGTCGGAACGATCAGATTTGAACTGACGACCCCTTCCACCCCAAGGAAGTGCGCTACCAAGCTGCGCTACGTCCCGATAGAAGAATTATATACATAAAATACACTCATATGTGTAGAAAGTTTTATTTTAAGTGTGTAAAATAAAATCACTTATGGAAAAGAATATAACTATCAAAGGCGCTCGAGAGAATAATTTAAAGAATGTCACAGTGACGATTCCAAAGGAATCTCTCGTTGTTTTTACTGGTTTAAGTGGAAGCGGAAAATCAACACTTGCGTTTGACACTCTTTTCGCAGAAGGTCAAAGAAGATATATGGAGTCTCTTTCTAGTTACGCTAGACAATTTTTAGGTAACTATGAAAAACCTGATGTTGATGTTATTGAAGGATTATCTCCTAGTATCGCTATTGATCAAAAATCTGTTTCTCATAACCCAAGAAGTACTGTCGGAACAGTTACTGAAATATATGACTATTTAAGATTACTTTTCGGTAGAGTGGGTGTGCCATATTGTCCAAATCATCACACTCCAATTATTTCTTTTAGTCCTACTAATATGACGGATATTGTTCTTAATTATCCTGAAGGAACTAAGATTCAACTCCTTTCTCCTGTCGTTCACGCAGAAAAAGGAACCCATAAAGAATTAATTGATAAGATTAAGGCAAATGGTTTTGTTCGTTTAAGAGTGGACAATGTTTTTACTACTATTGATGAATTAAAACCATTAGAAAAGAACAATAAACACTCAATTGATATTGTTGTTGACCGTATCGTTGTTAAAAAAGAAAATCGAGCGAGAATTTATGAATCAATTGAAACAGCGTTAGATTGGTCAAAAGGACTACTAGTTATCTATTCTGATATTGAAGAAAAAGTATTAAGTGATCGTCATACTTGTCCAATATGTGGATTCTCTGTTCCTAAACTAGAGCCAAGATTATTTTCTTTTAACGCTCCAATGGGATTTTGTCCTGACTGTAAAGGTTTAGGAATTAAAAGAGAAGCCGCAGTGGAACTACTTGTTCCTAACCCATCTTTATCAATTTCTAAAGGGGCAATTGACTATTATAAGAATGTTGTTGGAACTCAAAACCTTGAATGGCAAGAATTCAAACTTTTGTGTGATTTATATAACATTTCTATTGATGTTCCTTTTAGTGAATTAACTGATAAACAAAAACAAATTCTTTTATATGGATCTCCTGAAATCCACAAATACACACTTAAAAGTAGTAGTGGTAACACGAATAACAGAGTGGGATATATTGAAGGTGTTAAAACCAAAATTGAAAGATTATATCAAGACACCACTAGTGATTGGATGAGAGATTATTATGAGAAATTTATGAGAGACACAATTTGTACTACTTGTAAAGGAACTCGATTAAATAAAGAAGCTCTAAGTGTCTTAATTGATAATAAAAACATTTACGATGTTACGTGTTTACAGTTAGGTGAATTAAAAGATTGGATCATCTCTTTAAAAGATAAGCTCAAAGATAATGACTTAACTATCGCTAATATGGTAATTAGAGAAATTGAATCTCGAGTTACTTTCTTATGCGATGTTGGTCTAGATTATTTAACTCTTTCAAGAATGGCGATGACTCTAAGTGGAGGAGAAAGTCAAAGAATCAGACTCGCTACTCAAATTGGTTCTAAATTAACTGGTATCTTATATGTTTTAGATGAACCAAGTATTGGTCTACATCAAAAAGATGATGAAAGATTAATTGAATCTCTTAAAAAGATGAGAGATATCGGTAACACCTTAGTAGTGGTTGAGCACGACGAAGAAACTATTAGACAAGCTGACTATGTAGTGGATATTGGTCCTCGCGCTGGAATTCATGGTGGAGAAATCATTTATCAAGGTGATGTTCCTGGACTATTAAAATGTGAAAATAGTCTTACCGCTGATTATTTAACTGGCCGAAAGAAAATTGATATTCCTACTACTAGAAGAAAAGGAAACGGTAAGTTCTTAGAGATTAAAGGGGCAAAAATTAATAATCTTAAAAATATTAATGTTAAATTCCCGCTTGGCTGTTTTATTTCTGTTACTGGAGTTAGTGGAAGTGGAAAATCTTCTTTAGTTAATCAAACTTTATATCTTCAACTTGTGAAATATTTCACTGGAAAAGAAGTATTTCCTGGAGAAATCAAATCGATGAACGGACAAGAATATATCGACAAAGTGATTAATGTTTCTCAAGAACCAATTGGAAGAACTCCAAGAAGTAACCCAGCAACATATATCAAATTATTTGATGAAATTAGAGATTTATTCGCTAACACAATCGAAGCGAAGGCTCGTGGTTTTGATAAAGGTAGATTCTCCTTTAACGTTACTGGAGGAAGATGCGAGAAATGTGAAGGAGCGGGTGTTACTCGCGTTCCAATGAATTTCTTACCTGATGTTTATGTTAGATGCGACGCATGTAACGGCAAAAGATATAACGAAGAAACTTTACAAGTAACATATAAAGGAAAGAATATTTATGAAGTTTTAGAGATGACTGTTGAAGACGCTTTAGGGTTCTTCTCAAATATTCCAAAAATCAAACATAAGATTCAAACTCTTTACGATGTTGGTTTGGGTTATATCAAACTTGGTCAACCAGCAACCACCTTAAGTGGAGGAGAAGCTCAAAGAGTCAAATTAGCGTTTGAACTTCAAAGAAAACCAACTGGTAAAACTTTATATATTTTGGATGAGCCAACAACTGGCTTACATTCTCATGATGTTAAACAGCTCATTTCTGTACTACAAAGAATTGTTGATCATGGTGACACAGTTTTAGTGATTGAACATAATCTTGATGTCATCAAGGTCAGTGACTATATTATCGATATTGGACCTGATGGAGGAGATAGAGGCGGTAAAGTTATCGCTACTGGAACTCCTGAAGAAATCGCTAAATCAAAAATAAGTTATACAGGTCAATATCTTAAGAAAGTGTTAGGTGAATAAGATGGTCTCTTTAGTGTTTATGATTATATTTATTGCTATAACATTTGGAATTCTTGGTTTTTCTATTTTTAAAGCGATGAAAATCGTCAAATTCCCAATGCCAAAAACAATAAATTACGCTTTAGAATTAAAAAGATTTTTATATTTAGTAGCGGCAATAGGAGTATCAACTAGTGTGGTATTTGTTTTACTTTCTATTTATCAACA
>JBGURM010000062.1:0-18106 GCA_045132035.1 Bacilli bacterium | reverse complement strand
CAAAAATAGGTGATTTCTTGCGATTTCACCTATTTTTCGTAAATTAAAAGGGGCTAAGTCACCTTTTAGGTTTCTTAACAGCCCCTTTTTTTGTTCATTCTATTTTTTATTGATCAATTATCTTTTGGTAGAAGTTATCGAGTTTTTTATCGACTTCCATCATTAGTTTTATTCTTGTTTCAGGTGATATAAACGCTGCATCTAATGAATTCATTAATAGATGTCTAACTTCATATTTAGTGAACTTAAACACTTTAAATAAATGTCGATATTCCTTTAATACATCAGTGTTACTGACAGTCATATTGTCAGAATTAATCGTAACAATAATTCCGTTTTTCAAAAAATCACTTAATGGGACTGCTTCATAGTTAGGAAGAGAAGTTGTTTGTAAATTACTTGTAGGACAAAATTCAAACGCGATTCTTTGTTCTGTTACTTTTCTAATATTATCTCTAGTTAGATCAAGATGAACGCCATGTCCAATCCTTTGAGCGTGTAAGATATCAATAGCCCTAATAACTTCTTCACTACCACACGCTTCTCCGGCGTGAATTATTATTTTTGCTCCACCTTCTTTAGCTTCGTCAAATAATTCTTTATAAAAGTCACCTGTATGGAAAGCTTCTGGACCCGCTAAATCAAGACAAACAACTTTGTCGTTTTTATATTTAATTGCCAATTTAACCGTTTCCCTATTCGTTTCGTAATCTGCTTGTCTCATGCAGCAAAGAATCAAATTAGCATCAAAGTTCTCTTTATCTTTAAGAGCACTCTTAAGTCCACTAAGAGCGGAAATCACCGCGTCTTCCTGGCTCATTCCTTTTAAAGTATGTAGTTGAGGAGCAAATCTAATCTCCGCATAAACATAACCTGCTTCATAAAGACGATTAACTAAACTTTTAGTCGCGTATGCTAAAGAAAACTCGTTTTGTAAAAGTGAGCATGGTAGGTCAAATCTCGTTAAATATTCTTCTAGACTTGTACATCCTTCAGGAACATAGACATTACTAGGAAAATCACTACCTAAATCTATGTGGTTATATTCTGATAAAAATTTAAAATCCTCAAGAGAAAGAGAACCGTCTAAATGTAAATGTAAATCAATCATAATTTTTCTCCGAGAAAATTATACAACACAAAAAACTATTTTAAAACGAACTCAATTGAATTATCATTAAAACGAAAGGAAATACTAAAACATGAGCAAAAAAGATCCAAATAAAAAGGGTTTCTTCGGTGAATTCAAAGAATTCATTACCCGTGGCAACGTCTTAGATATGGCCGTTGGTGTCATTATTGGTGGTGCCTTTACCGCAATTGTTACAGCTTTAACAGCAGGTATCCTTCAACCAGTTATTAACTGGATTCTCGGAATGATTTTCCCAGGAAAAGGACTTGAAGCTGCTAGAACAATTCTTGGTGAAGCTTTCTACACAACTGATGATCTTGGCGAAAAGGTTGTTGACTGGAGCAAAACCAACTATATTGACTGGGGTCAATTCATCGGCGCTGTTATTAACTTCTTATTAGTCGCTCTCGTTCTCTTCATCATTATTAAAGCAATTAATAATGTTCATAAAGCTGGACAAGAAGCTAAAGCCAAACTTGTTGAAAAAGCAAAAGGCGAAGAAGCTGCTGAAGAAGAAAAACCAGAAGAAAAATAATCCTTTGGATTATCATACAAAACAAGTGGTCATTCATTGACCACTTTTTTGTATATTGTTACAACGTATCTTTTTATTTGGTTATAGACTAATTCAAATCGCCCAGTGTACCAAGGGTCTTCTACTTCTTGATTATCATCAAATTCAGAAATTAGATGGAACTTATTAGAATCCCCGAATAATCTTCTTAAATAATATAAATTATTACTATCCATATAGAAAATGTAATCAGCGTTATTAAATTCTTCTTGAGTAATCCTTGTTGCGTAATGTCTAGAGAAATTAACGTTATGAGAATATAACACTCTTTTCATAGGTGGATAAATGTCATTGCCAATTTCTTCTAAAGAAGTTGCTCTAGAAAAGACTGTAATATCATTTCTGTTATTTTCTTTAACTAGATTATTTAATAAAATCGCTCCAATAGGAGACCTGCAAATATTTCCATGACAAATAAAAATAATATTCATGCTGGAATTATAACAAAAAGACCCCGAAAGGTCTTTATGTTTATTATTTTTTAATAGATATTAAAGTTTATCGTTACTACCGAGAACTTCAGTAATCTTATGTTTAACGATTTGTTTGACATAAGCACGACCATCACCAACATATTGACGTGGGTCGAAGTGATCTGGGTGTTCATCGAAGTGTTGTCTAATACCAGCAGTCATCGCTAAGCGGAGATCACTATCGATATTAATCTTACAAACTGCCATTCTAGCGGCTTGTCTTAATTGTTCTTCTGGGACACCAACAGCGTCTTTAAGTGCTCCACCATGAGCGTTAATGATATCAACGTATTCTTGGTTAACTGAGCTACTACCATGTAAGACGATTGGGAATCCTGGGAGTCTCTTGCTAACTTCTTCTAAGATGTCAAATCTTAATGGAGGAGGTAAGAGTCTTCCTGTTTTTGGATCTCTTGTGCATTGTTCTGGTTTGAATTTATAAGCACCATGGCTTGTTCCAATAGCGATAGCTAAGCTATCAACACCAGTTCTACGAACGAATTCTTCAACTTCTTCTGGTCTTGTATAACTTTCATTACCGTGTTCAACTTTAACTTCGTCTTCAATACCTGCTAATGTACCAAGTTCAGCTTCAACTGTGACGTATGGGACATGGGCGTGAGCGTATTCAACAACTTTACGTGTAATAGCAATGTTTTCTTCAAATGGTTTGCTTGAGCAGTCAATCATGACGCTGGTGAAACCACCATCGATACAATCTTTACAAATTTCAAAATCTGCGCCGTGGTCTAAGTGTAAGACGATTGGTAAACCTGTGTCTTCGACAGCAGCTTCAACCATCTTCTTTAAATAGATAGGTTTAGCATATTTTCTTGCTCCAGCAGAAACTTGAAGAATAACTGGAGAATTGCATTCTTTCGCAGCTTCGGTAATCGCTTGAACGATTTCCATGTTGTTGCAGTTAAAAGCACCAATGGCATAGCCACCTTTGTATGCTTTTTCAAACATTTCTTTTGTGTTAACTAATGGCATGTTTATTTACTTCCTTTTCCGTTGTAATTATACAATTATTTTTAAATTATTGTATATAAATATGATAATTATATTGCAGAACACCATGTATCAATTTGGTTTACAAAACCGTTATAAGCAGTTGCGTCTGCCTTCTCGCTTATTTCGGTATGATCACTATTTCTAAAGTAGAAATATTCATGTTCGATACCTTTAGCGGTTAACGCTGTTTGGAGTTTAGCGTATTGTCCGATACCAACAATCGAGTCTTTTCCAGCATAAGCACAAACGATCTTGTAGTTATTTGTGCTATTACTAATCCAATAGGTAACAGATAATAGATCTTCTCCTCCGCCTGCTTTAGTCATCAAAGTAGAGGCTTCGTTTGGATTAGCGATTGCGGTCTTCCCACTATTAGCGGAAGCTTCAACTTCTTCTAATGAATGAGGGATTCCACACATTCCGTTAGCAATCCTCATTGTTTGATATTCGTTCCAGTTATATCCTTCACCTGCAACAGGGAGTTCGGTGATATTTCCATTAGCCTGTTGAGTGGCGATTGAAGAAGCAGTTAATTGTCCATCTAATGCTTCATCAGTTGGATTGATAAATGCTTTCCAAGAATCTTGTTTAATATCAACTGGACCAACCGCGTCAACAATAAAACGAATAGGTATCGCGCTATTTTGACCTCTAGAGTATGAATATAGCATCGCTAAATGAGATCCACTTGACGCTCCTCCGATAACTAAATTTGTCTTAGATGTATCAAATTCTAAATCATTTAACGCTGACTTAATGGCTTTGATACAAGCATCGATTTCATCTAAATCACGGAAGATTGATAATGACCTATCATTCATTGTTCTGTTAAGTAAAGTATATTTAACAGTTGCGGTGATATATCCCTTATTTGCAAATTCATAAACATATGGATTTACATCAGATTTGAATCCACTAACCCAAGCACCACCATGGATGAATAAAATCACTGTGTGCTTGTTAGTTTTAGATAATGATTTTGGAACATATAAGTCAAAATTATTTAAATCTTTTGTTGCTGAATAATCTTGTCCACTATTAACGTTATATTCAGCATACACTCCTGTTTTGTAGGAGTTAGCAATCACTCCATTTTCTCCATAAGGGATGTTTTTAAAGCAATATGCGTTAGCGACAGCAGAGTTGTCTTTAGCGACCACTCCTCCAGCAATAACTGCTCCAACAGGAATATCATTTGCTGGAGTGGAAGGATTATAGTGATTTACAACTGCAACATCATCATCATTAAATAATGAATGAATATAGTTACAAGAAGTTAACGCTAAAGAGCTACCAATTAATAATAGAGGTAATAAAATCTTTTTCTTCATAATTATTTAGCCTCCTTCTTTGCAATACTCTTAAATATCGCATAAACAATCGCTAGAACAATACAAACCACATATATAATAGAAGGAATTAATGTATATGTTCTAGGCGCTAAAATAACACTTTGAATTGGTAAACCAGTAAATGTTAAATCTAAGCCAGGAACAACAAATTTTCCAACGATTGTTAATCCTAATCCAATTACTAGCTGTAAAGAACCAAAGAACCAGAACCAAGGTCCAAAAATAGTCCAAGGTTTTTTCGTAAATGTTCTAATTAAAGTAATAAGGAATAAGATTCCCCAAATACCCGCAAAAACGAATAAACCAATATATAAAGCTAAAGAAACGTAACCAATTACTTGATAAAACATATCAGGCATTAAAGTAATAACATATAGATTTAATAATCTATCCGCATACATTGGTAAAGTTTCACCCACTGCTTGATTTAAAACTGCGGGGTCTGCTACTTTAGTTTGAAGTTCTTTTTTCAAAAAATCAGAAATGTAAATGTAAGAAAGATGACCAATCTTCTTTAATTTTCCATCTGATTCAACAAGTTGTAAGCCATCTAATGTATTAATTAAATTGTTTTTGATATCTTCTTTCTTACTTTCATCAAATGATGAACTATAAGTTCCTGAGCCACCATCAGCTTTCTTCAAAGCTTCGTCGATTTGCCAATATAAAACGTTACTAACTGAATCAATGGTCGCTCCATCTTCGTTAGCGGAATCATATAAAGCGTTTGAAAAATCGGTAAAATAAGCATCACCAAGTTCATCTTCAACGATTTCTTGAGCGTTACCTGTTCCGGCTTGAGTAACAGCAGCTTCAACTTGAGCGGTAATTTCTTGTCTAACAGCCTTTTTAATAACTGATCTAATTGTGAAATCAGTAATTAAATCGATTGGCTCATGAAGCGTTTGAGTAATGTCTTTGACATTGTTATTGATAAACATGTCGTTGATTGTGGCTTTATCGCCATTCATCGCCTTTTGTAATCCGTTAGTGTCCATTGTGAAAGAAATACCAACGTGAATCACATCTGTTCCTAATAATTGAGGAATATTGATGTCTGTTGTGTAATCTGTTGTTGGAATGAACTGAGAAAACGTTTTGACGTTAAGAGCGATATTAGACTTAAAAGTCATTGCAGGAACAATGAATAAGCACACCGCTGCAGCAGCAGATAAAGCCATGATAATCAAATTGAATAATCTAATTACAATTTTCATTTTTCCCTCCTTAAAATATGTATATTAACGAGTTTAATTAGGCCGCTTGCATAAAGAGATCAAAAATCTCATTGAGTTTATAATCACCAAGTAATTTTGTTCCGAATGGTTGAATATTCATTGACATATATTTAATAGTAATTGGTTCTTCTAATTTACTAGTATCACTTATCGTGATAAATCCAGCATCACATAAATCACGAATACAGTCGTTTGTCATATGGTCTTCCATATTTTTAACGAGTTTATCCATATCATCAACTGTATAGGACGCACCATTTTTAAGAGTGTGCCTCTTTTCAGCAGAAGTGAATGTTTCTCCAATTTCAGTTAAAAGATACCACCATGTACCTGTAATTGGCTTAGTTGGATCTTCATCTTCATAAATCTTATCGCCTAAGATATCTACTAATTTTAAATCGTTAATCTTACTAGCGACTTCACTCATTTCAAAATCTCCACCCGGAGTTGTGCTTTCCCAAAGGACTTTGAGAATGCCACTTGAGCAATCTGCTTCAGTGAAATAATCCTTAAACTTCAAATGGCTCAATTTATAATTGAGATTATTAGTGCCAGTACCAAACACGGTAACATCCGCTAAAGATTTTAAGATTTGTGGAGTGGCAGGATCAGTTAAATCAATAGTAATAACTTCACTAAGTTTTAAAGTTGTTAAAACAGTTGGAATTTCATCTAATGTTGAGTTCGCTAATGAACGTAAAACTTCTGGAGAAGAAGAATCAATAGCAACAACATCACTTAACTTTAATCCTGATTTCAAAGCAGTCATAATTCCACTTGCGTCATTAATATTGCAATCAGCAATAACATATAAAGGATCAGTTGATTCAAGTTCCATAACATCTTTAATTGTTAAGCTTTCCATTGTTGAACCTAAATCTTTTAAGGCAACGTTTTGTAGTGTTTTTAAAACTTGAGGGGAAGTAGATGTAACAGTGATGATATCTCCAATAACGAGATTTTCAAAAGCGCCACCTAATTCGCCAATTTTCTTTCCACTCAAAGCAGTAGAATGTGCGATTTTATAAATAATTGCGTCTGGATCACTACCAACATCAATGACATCAGTTAAAGTTAAATCTTCAATCTTTTCGCCTAGTGTATCGATGGTTGCTCCTTTAGCAGCAAGAGACTCTAATACTTTATTTCCGGTGCAATCAATAACATCATCAATTGCTAGACTATAAATTGTATCTGGATCACTGATATCTCCAACGGTGATATCATGATTATTTTCCCATAAAGCATTAAGGATCTTGTTTGTTTTAATCTCAGTTTCTAAATCTAAAACTGATGTGAGTTTAGTGGTTTTAAAATCAATAGTGTCAACTTCTCCTAATGGAGTGTTTCTGAATTGATATAGAGCGCTGCTACTATCAATACCGCCTAAAACTTCATCAAGAGTTAAGCTATCAATTGTATCGCCATCACTTAAATCATTAATCGTGAAATTCTTATCAGCTAAAACTCCAAGAACACCAGTCGCACTTGGGAAGACATCTTTAATTAATAAACCAGTAATAACAGATTCATCTTTTAAATCACCAACGGTGATATCATTATTATTTTCCCATAAAGCATTTAAAACTTTATTAGTTTTAATTTCTGTTTCTAAATCTAATACTTGAGTTAATTTAACTGTAGCAACGTCAATTGTATCGACTTCACTAAGTTTGGTGTCTTTAAAGTTATATAAAATATTGTCATTAGCGATTGGTCCAACGACTTCGTCGAGAGTTAAATTATCAACCACACTGCCATCGCTTAAATCTCCGATTGTGTAGTTTTTATCTGCTAATGTTTTTAAAACTCCAGTTGCATCTGGGAAAACATCTATTAATTTAAGACCATTAATCAAATCAGGATCACTTAAATCACCGACGGTGACATCGTTATTATCTTCCCAAATTGCGTTTAAGATATTATTTGTTTTAATTTGTGTATCAAGGTCTAAGACTGATGTTAATTTGACTGTTGAAACATCAATATCGTTAACGTCTTTTAATGCAGTATCTTTAAATTGATAAAGAACGCTATCAGAAGTGATTCCACCTAAAACTTCATCGAGAGTTAATGATTTAATTTTTGTATCATCACCTAAATCACCAACTGTGTAATCTTTAGAAATAAGAGTGCCTAAGATACCTTCGGATTCACCAAAAATATCAGCAAGTTTGATTGTGTTAACAAAACCGTCTTCTTGTAATTGTGAGATAGTTTTGTCTTTAATCGCGTAAACAATTCCACTAGTCATTCCAGATGTATCAATAAGTTCTCCAATAGTTAAACTATTGATGTTGTCCATATCTGACAAATCCGCGATAGTCCAGTTATGATCAGAAATCGCTTTTAATAATGGGTTATTATCGATTGTTGTTTGATCAAATAAAGGCGCGATTTCTAAGGTTCTAATCTTTTCATCGGTAAAATCATTAACGCCCCAGTCAGCAATTTGATTCAAGAATGGATTGCCGGTTGTATCGATGATATCACCAATTTTGATTCTGTTAACAATATCATTAAAGAAATCAGGGCCTGAACTGACAAGAGTTTCTATGCTATAAGGATTTTCAGTGTCAAAAGATCCATCAGGATTTTGAGGATATAAGAAATATTTAAGAATTGTGCTTAATTCAGATTCACCATTTCCAGCGATAAAGCTCGCTAAAGTAATGCCATTCTTTAAGGCTCTAGGGATATAATCACCAATTGCTTCGGTGTGATCATATTCTGACTCAGGACGAGTGCTTGAAGCATCTAAAGTAAATGGTTTAGTTTTTAATTCATTCCAATCAAATTCATAATGTAAATTCTCACTAAGGATTGGGTTGAGTGTTTCATTAATTGTTTTTGACACCATTGGAGTGACACGGTCAATATCACCTAATGTTTCAAATTTTTGTTGAGTGAGTTTCATAACCATACTCAAAATTGTGTCATTTTGATATTCAATGCCTAAAATCTCGTCAGGATTTTGGCCAAGCATAGTTGCTAAGTCTCTAGTTTTGATAACAGTGCCTGTAATAGCGACTCCACCAACGATGACTCCTACGCATGTGATGAAACCTCCAAAAAAGAACAAGAGGTATTTCCACCAATAATGCTTTTTCTTTAGATTTGGGTTAGCTGGTAATGCTTTGCCATTTTTCAAAGTAATGTTTCCCATAAATAGTCCTCGCTTTTCTTTAAATGTCGAAAGTCTTTTTCATTTTAGTAATTGAGATGTAATGATGATATACAGCGTAGACATCACTTTCGATATCGTTACATTTTTTGTCATTGATATCTCGAATAGCCAAATATTGATTTTCGCCAGTCTTTGTAAAGTAAGTCACTTCTTCTCGATAATAAACATGTGTCATTTTAATTCCTAATGAGTAATCGCCAAGTGGGAAATTCACACTAAGGAGATAATCAATAGAAAGTAAATTATTATCGTTGATGTAATCCAAAACTGAATCTAAATATTTTTCGACAATCTCGAAGTTATGTTCACAGCTTAGTGCAATAGCGGGAACTCGATAAGTTAGAGCTTGTAAGCACGCCCCAATCGTGCCGCTATACATCGTGTCATAGGAGATGTTAAGACCATGATTACAACCAGATATCACCAAATCGAATTTAATGTTTAGACTTGATAATCCGAAGGATACACAGTCTGCTGGAGTGCCAGTACATGAATAGATATTCTCACTAATCTTTTTTACTTCAATTGGTCGACAGATCACAATTGATACCGATTTAGCGGACATCACTTCATTAGGCGCAACAATCACAACATTATGTTTTTTTGACAAAATATCAAAGACAACCTTGATACCAGTCATGTTGTAACCATCATCGTTGGTCAAAAGAATATTCATACAAATAATTTACTATATGCTCGTGTAATTCTCCATATCAAATTAATAAATTTGTCATGTAGAATTGAAAATAATATAAAAGACAGCCTGATTCCAAGCTGCCTTTAAAAATTGAATTAACTAATTTTGTCTACTTTTAATAGATTGTACTAGTAATATTGTCGAAACTGCAATATAACTTGCAGAATGAATAATAATTTCAAATGGGAATGAAGCAATTCTTTCTAATCCCATTGCATGTGAAATAGCGGAAATGAATTCACTATGAGTTGAACCTAAGACAACAACTGCAACAATTAAACCGACTGTCACTGCGCATAAGACAATTGAAGTAATAAAATTCACTTTTTGATTATTCATATAACCTAAGAGTCTTAAAACCTTAACAATTCCTAAACAAAGTGGTACTAACAAGAAAATATAATAGACGAAGGTTAGGCCGAATAATCTCCATTGAATGAAGAATGGAGAAGTGAAGAATACACCAGTGCGGTTCATCGTTAATGAAATAAATAAGAACCATCCAATTGTCTTAAATACATGTTTAGCGTTCACATGGAATTCTTCAGTATCATCTTCAATTTTCTTTACGAGGAAGAATCTAGCAAAAGCAGCGCATCCTGCAAGTAAAACATAACCAATTAAGAAGATTAAATTGAATCCTGGGAATGGGTATGGTTTAACAAGTGAATGATAATCAACAATACCGGAAAGAATAGTTACAATAGTGCCTATTCCAGAGAAGATTAAAATGAGTAAAGTGTATAATTTAATGGCTTTCTTGCGTGAATTTGGCCTTAAATACACTCTTAAAGTTCCTAAGAACACGATTACAAGAACAACCGATAAAAATGCAGGAACTAAACCAGTAAAGATTTTCATATCTCCACCTTTATTAACAACTACATTAAGAATCATATCTGTTGTAAAGACCGCTAATAAAGAGGAAAGAAGGAATGAAACAATAAGAGTAATTAAAGTAATTTTTCTATTCATCTTACATTACCTCCGAATATGAATGAAGAATTGGAGTGTAATCCAATGAGTGGTTTTCTCTAATAGTAATAACTAATCCGCCTAATAATTCTTTGTCATAATAAACAGATGTAGTTGATTTAATACCATAGCAGAAAGTAATTCCTTCATAAACCGCTCTGAAATCATTAATGTGGTCGTGGCCAAAGAACATTGATGTCTGTGGTCTATTTGCTTTAATGACATCAAAGAAACCAGAATTATATTTTGGTGGGCAACAATCTTCTTGTTTAACACCATAGTCCATCATATCTTTGCTAATGTTATTAATTTCTGGAAGAGGAATATGATAAAACATGAGGGTTCTTGCATCATTTCCGCCTTCAAGAGACTTCGTGTAAGTCGTTAAATTCTTATACCAATCGATTTGATCTTGGTGGAAATAATCATAACCATTGTAATCAAATCCGAAATGATAACGGTTAGAATCCATAACAATTAATTGTTCAAAAACTTTTCCGTCTTTCTTTAAATTAATTGCGAAATTCGCATAGCCAAACACATCATCATCTTGGTGATCAAAGAAATATAAATTTGATGTACCAGAATTATACATGCTGTTGAGTTGACCAGTCATCCAATCCATTGAACAATAAATTTGTTCATCGTGATTTCCCCAAGTTAATGTCCAAGGTACTCCTTGACCATCAAAGAAAGAAAATAGTCTTTGAATTGTGGATTTTGACGCAAAAGTAAATACGTCACCTGTGATAACGATCATATTTGGACTTGCAAGATCAATTGTCTTTTGAATGAATTTGTACTGCAAATCTTGATCGCATGTGTCGCCCATGTGAAGATCAGTTAATTGAAGGATTTTAAAGTTAGATGTGTAATTAATATCCTTCAAAACATATTCACTAATGTCATGGTGAACACCTGTTCCATTACAAGATGTTAGGCACAAAAGCGATGCGCCTAATAAACTAAACAGTTTTTTGTTCATCTATTTATTACCTCCGTGAAATCTATAATAAATTAATAGATAAATAAAGTAATGAGAACGCAATTAAAAATTGCGCTATATAATAAAACACACTATAAGTGGCTTGGTATGCTTTAGATTTTTTACTTGTTCCAAAATAAGAACCAGCAAGCATGAAATCAGATATTGCAAAGCTAATTCCAGCAGGAACAAATAATAACAATGTAAGTGGCTCTCTAATATTAATGACCATTAAGAATAATGGACATGTCGCCATGAGGAGTAAAACCGAAACATATAGGAAGATAGCGAACTTTAATTTTCCAAATTCTAAACCCATCTTTTTTGAGTATAAAACATATAAGAAAGCCGCTGAAACTGCTATTGAGACTGGTAAAGTTGCAGAGAGCCAATCTCCGCCAATATAGTATCTTGTGTATAAAGCAAAGGAATAAAGGATATGACCACAAGCAAATGAAAGTAGTCCTAATCCAATAAATAGTTTTTTGCGGTTAACAATATATTTGAACCCAAGGAGGACATCTCCTATAAGCCCAAACACCAAACCGAAAACAATTAATAATTCAAAAGTTAAATCATTTGAATCGTTTAAACAAATCGCGGTAATAGCTAAGGCAACAAAAAATAAAGCCGATACGGTCTTAATAATAATTGATCTAAGAGAGTATTTTCTGACTTTGTCGACAATAAAAACTACTGATACAGCAAAGCCAACTATTAATAACACTAAACACGCAATCATCTTATTTATTATAACACCTGTATTAATTATATTAATATTTTATTTGTCTTTAATTTGTCCAGCTGAGACATTAGTAATGAATTTTCTTGGGAAGAATCTAGAGGCGAATAAAGATAATTTATTACCAAAACCAATAATCTTAAGTGACTTGTTATTTTTGAAAGTTTTATAAGATATGTCCGCTACTTTTTGAGAAGAAAGTGGTTTCATTTTACTGAATGTATAAGTGTTATGAGCCTTATCAACAAAGCTTGATTCAAAAGGTCCAGGACAGACAACTGAAAGTTTAACATTTGTGCCTTTTAATTCTCTTTCAATCGCTTCAGAAATGTTTAATAAGAATGCTTTAGAGGCATGATATGTACACATATATGGTCCAGGATAAAAAGACGCAATTGAAGCAATATTTAAAATATGACCTTCATTATTTTTAAGCATATTGTCTAAATACACTCTCATGAAATATAAAGGTGCATTACAGTTAAGTTCAATCATTCTAATTTGGCGATCAATATCCATATCTTTGAAGTCAGTGCAATCTCCAAATCCAGCGCAGTTAACTAAGTTATTAATAAACATATCATTCTTATCTGAATAGTCTTTAACTTGTAGGAAGTTAGCTGGAATAGATAAATCAGTTGCTAAAATATGAACTTTAACTCCATATTCTTTTTCAAGCAATTCTTTAGCAGACTCTAAGTTTTTTATATTTGAAGAAACTAAGAATAAATTGTTTCCATCTTTCGCGAATAGTTTTGATAAGTCGAGGCCAAGTCCACTAGCCCCTCCAGTAATAAGTGTATATTTTTCCATATCGTTTTTCCTTTTAGATTAGGATAAAGAAAAAGCGTTACATTTGCAACGCTTTCTTAAATTATTTTAAGAACAGTCCAAAAAGTTTTTTCTTAATTGGTTTATATGGATGTTCTCTTAATGAGAGATTCATGTGCGTTTTACCAAATAAAACTGAGGAAGGATGTGTAAATTCTCTAAATCCCCAAATTCCGTGATACGCTCCCATACCAGAATGGCCAGCTCCATTAAATGGGACGCCTTTCACCATAATATGGAGGCATACTTCATTAACACAACCACCACCATATTGTTGTTCGCTCATTACTTTCTTTGCCCATTTCTTATCTTTTGTGAAAACATAAAGTGCCAAACCATGTTCTCTTCTAGATATCACATCTAAAAGCTGATTAAGTTCATTTTCTTTATATTTAACAACTGGTAATAACGGTCCAAATATTTCATGTTGAACAATTGGCTCATTAATATCAACTGGATAAATAATGGTTGTTGAGTACTTACGATTCTCTTTTTCACCTTCACCACCAAAAACAATTCTGTCTCGATATTGTTCAGCTTCGTTAGCGATATTATCATACGCCTGTAATGTAATTAACTTAGGATATTCTTCATTAAGATATGGTTTTTCACCGATTTGACGAATGATTTCTTTTTTAAGTTCTTCAACAAATTGATCAGAAACTTCTTCATCAACCGCTACTTGGTTGACATTAATACATATTTGACCAGCATTACAGATTTTAAAGAAAGCAATCTTTCTAGCAGCGTCTTTTAAATCTGCATCTTTTCTAACAATTGCCCAGTTACCAGTTTCTCCGCCTAACTCTAAAGTAACTGGAACTAAATTCTTGCTTGCCATCTCCATAACATGCTTTCCAACTTTAGGAGAACCAGTGTAGAAAATCTTATCAACTTTTTGTTCTAAGCAATAATCAGCAACATCATGTCCACCATCGATAACGATACAATAATCATCGCTAAACGTGTAGGAAATGAGCTCTTTTAATACTTCAGTACTAGATTTTGATTTACTACTTGCTTTAATAATTGCAGTATTTCCTCCAGCGATTGAAGCTGCTAAAACACCAAGAGATAAAAGGAATGGGAAGTTAAATGGAGAGATAATTAGAGATACACCATAAGGCATTTTATACACTTTGGTGAACATACTTGGAAAACAAGCAAATCCAGAAAAGTGTGTTTCAGGTTTAGACCATCTTTTAATGCCTTTTAGATATTCATTTATTTCTAAAATAATTGTGCCGATATCGCAAAAATATGCTTCTGCAGCGTGTCTACCTAAATCTTCCGCTAAAGCTTTTTCAATTTTATCTTCAAAATGGATAACAGATTTTTTTAATTTCTTTAATTGTTCAATTCTAAAATTAGCATCTAATGTTTGCTTTGAAAGAAAGAATTCTTTTTGTTTATTAACAATTTCAGTAATTTGTTCTTTTGTGTAACTCATAAAACTATAACTTCATCTTTCCTAAATGTGTTTTTTCACTGTCGAAATAGAATAAAGTATCAGTTTCAGAATTATCATTAGTTAAATATTTAATTGCTAATAAGCTTGCTAAAGAAGATATTAAGCCCACCATTGGTCCTAATACTCCATCACGATTCGCACTTTTAACGGAATCATCAACGATATCTCTAAGTGATTTTTCAACAAATAAACAATATTGTCCACGATATCCATCAACACCAACGCTTAAAAACGGGACTTTAAGTTCACTACAAGCGTCACTGATGACTAATCTAGCATCCCAATTATCAACTGAGTCAATAACTAAGTCATAGCCGTTGACTAATTCTTTAGCGTTACTTTCATCAACTTTCTTTCTAATTAAAGACACTCTTGCGTCTTTATTCTTTTTAAATAATGTTTCTCTAACAACGTCGACTTTGTTTTTACCAATGTCTTCTTCTGTTAAAAGAATTTGTCGATTAAGGTTACTAATTTCAACCTTATCAAAATCCACCAAAGTAATGCGGGTAACACCATTAGTAATTAAATATGCTGAAATATGTTGTCCAACTCCTCCAGCGCCAATAACCAAAACGTTTTTACTTTGTAAAAGTTCTAATTTTTCTTTCGAAAATGTTGATAGTTCTAATAATCTTTCGTATCTATCCATCATCCGCCACCTCGAATATAAACAAGCTCAACTACATCATCATTTTTAAGAATATGACTTTTAAAATTTTCACGCTTAACAAAAACACCATTAACAGAAATAACTAGCCAAGGAACGGCTTCTATATCTTTATAATCAAGTAATCCTTGTATAGTTAAATCATCAGGGTATTCGTTTGAAACGACATAGTCAACCTTGAGTCTCATTACTAATATTGTATATCAAAAGATTAATCGTTGATACTTGAAGTTAAAACTGATTTAAAAATTGTAATGTTTATTTTAATGCTTTTAAATAATATCTTTTGAAATTCTTTTCATCATTGAAGAATCTTTCTTCAGATTTTGACAATTCATGATTATTCATTTTTGTTTGCCTTGACCCAACCCATCAGGTCATGCGAGAAAGTTGCCCGATGCTTGATGCCGGGCGGAAGGTGAGAATGTGAAGCCTTTTTGTACTTCTCGATGCATTCAAGCTTGAATTCCAACGAATACTTCATGAAAAAATACCCCTCCTCCTGTTGTCCAGGATTTGGGGTACAGTTCATTATGATTTGATGGCTTTTATATTAATAATTAACTTTGCTTCCAGTCAGTTAAATCTGGCTTATTAAATTCGAATTCAGCGTCATAGTCAAAAGTGACTTTGCAGCTATAATCGGTAAATGCTGCACTAGATCCACCGCTAGATTCAGACATTTTATAATCGATTTCAAGAACTTTTTTGCCATCGGTCTTAGCTTTATAAGAATAGAAATTATATTGATCTTTCGTAAATGAAGCTTCAATTGTGCCTTGACCAGTATAAACACCGTCAACAGTTTTGCTTTCACCTTTATTTTCAAAACTTGCTGAATAATTACTTAAATTAATGCGTTCAAAGCGACTAAGAATTTTAACATAATGCTTAAAATCGTTTTCGTAATCATTTTTGCCAACATGATATCTGCCTTTTTCTTCATCGTCAAATAAATAGGCTGTATAATATGTGTCATTTTCAACGAATAACCAAATTTGCACACTCTCATCTTCATTAACTTGAGTCATATATTCGTTTGTGCCATTAATTTCTTCAACATCTTTAGCGCCGGAATAATAATCCATAGTGACTTTTACTTTTGAAATTTTAGCGAGGTCACCAACTACTTCTTTAAATGCATCATATGCTTCTTGTTTATCAGCGACGATGTCCCATGAACTTTCTTCATCTCCTCCGATTTTCGCAGAGCAGCTAGCAAGTGGTAAAGTTAATAACAATCCACCGATAAATAATATTTTTTTATTCAACATATTTTTCCCCTTCAAAAAATAAATATTATTTTTTAATTTATATTATTTTATTACTCAAACTTGTTGACACCAAATGCCCCCAAGAAGTAATTATTTATGTTTGTCATTAATACTAGACCGACTAGGCATTTAGCCTAATCGGTCTCAATACTGTTTAAGTATCCCTAATTATTTAATATTAACATTGCCATCAGTGCATTGAACAACATTAGTTTTAATGTCAAGACACCAGTTATTTTCCTTGCTTATTTTATTCCACTCTTCCACAGTGCCTTTGAAGTACAAATTTTCAATAGGGCACTGACAAATAGAATAATGTTCCATGGTTTTAAATCCTTTTGAAAGCCATAACGTTTTTAATGAAGAGCATTCATCAATACTATAAATTTTAATAGATTCAACTGAATTTGGAAGATCAAGTTCTTCTAAAGCGTCCAAATTTCTAAATGTATGATTAATTAATGTAAATTTACTTGTCTCAGCGAATTTGATTGTTTTTAATTTTGGGCTATAAGTAAAGCACCCACCGCCAATACTTTCTAATTCGTTACCTTCTTCAAAAACAACCGATTCAAGATTCTCTAATCGATTAAAAACTTGTTCACCAAGTGTTTTAACTGATTTTGGTAAAGTAATCGACACTAATGATGGACAAGATTGGAAAACGTAATCTCCAATGCTTTCTAAAACACTATTTTCCGCAAAATGAACATCTGTCAATTTTTCACAATCATAAAATGAGTCAGTTCCAATGGTTTTAATGCTGCTTGGAATAAACACTTCAGTGATTGCATCAGCACCAAAGAAAGACTCGTCTGGAAGCGATGTAACAATGCCTTCTGCTTCATCATCACCATATGTTGATGGAATTTTTACTCTGCCAGTAATATCTCTATCTTTACCTTTAACAGAATAAGTGCCATCCCCATTACTAGTAAAAGTCAATTTGCTTAATGTAGGAAGCGATTCAATAACAACTTCTTTTTCTTGAGTTTTAAATTTTTCATTTTCAAATGTTGCGGTATATTTGCCTTTTCCATCTGCTTCTTCTGTTGCAGCTTCTAATTCAGTAAATTTGCATTGGACTGTCTCTTCGAGTTTATGAGTTGAATCATTTCCACAAATCGATGTAGCGGTGCAAGATTTATTGTCATCGCTCCACACGTATGTAGGGTCGCCATATGCATGACCTAATTTAGATAATACTTTTTCTTTTGTCTCAGTGTGAGTACCATATGTCGCAGTATAGGTTTCGACGCCATCTTGCTCACAGGTCGCTTCTTTTGTGACTTTGCTAGTGACTGTCGCATCACGCGATTCGACATGCTTATTGTCGCGGGAACAGACGTGTTTGGCTTCGGCGGAATAGTCGTCGGCCCAAACGAATGAGTCGAACTGGTAATCATGGCCTAAAGCGGCAATTGTTAAAGCTTCTAATGTTGTTTCTTTTTTGTCTTCATCAAATAACTTGTCACATCCTTCGCAGGTATA
>JBGURM010000061.1:0-8396 GCA_045132035.1 Bacilli bacterium | reverse complement strand
CCTCCTTAAATTTATTAAAATAAATAAGACTAAGATCACAAGTCCTAAAAAGGAAGAAACTAAACTAGAAAAAATCACGATATCGAGTTTATTTTTCATAATTAGTTTCTTTTAAATTCTTTAGGAGTTGGGATTGGAACACGTTTGTGTTCACTGATACGGTGAAGATATTCAATTCTTTCTTTTGATTTTTCATCGATTTCTTCACCTTTAAGGTATGCATCGAGAACGGAATATTTCACTCCCATCTCGTTTTCATCTGTTTGTCCTTCAAATAATCCCGCTGAAGGGGTGCGTTCCGCTAAGCGGTCTTTAACGCCATAAAGTTTACAAGCTTCAACAACTTCGCTTTTCACTAAATAAACGATTGGTAATAAATCAACACCACCATCACCGTATTTAGTGAAATAGCCTGTATATCTTTCATCAGCGTTATCAGTTCCAATAACAAGTCCACCGACTTTTTGAGCGTAAGCATATAAAATAGTCATTCTTAATCTGACTTTAATATTTGATAATGTTCCCCTATCAAGTTCAATTCCTTGATTAAGATATTGTTCTTTAATAGCGTGAAAAGCTTTAGAACCATCGATAACTAAATAATTGAGGTCTAAATCTTTTGCGAGTTCAAGAGCGTCATCTAAATCAGATGGATGAGAATCGATTGGAATCATGATACAAGTTAATTTATCTTTTCCAACTGCGGATTTAGTTAAGGCCGCAACTAAAGAAGAATCAACACCACCAGATAAACCTAAAACATATTGTTTACAGTGAGTGGATTCTAAATAGTCTCTGACGAATTGTTCAATAACTTTTAAATATTCTTTGAGTTCCATAATTAACGATAATATTCGAAGGTGAAGTCATCTAGGATGACATTATCTCCATCTTCCGCTCCTAATTCTTCTAATTTGTCATCGATTCTAAGTTTTCTTAATTTTGTTAACAACTTCATCATTCCATCATCAGTGGAAATGTTTGTCATTCTGTAGAATTTAATGATTTTATCTCCAGTAATGACCCATGTATGAAGTTCAGGATGTTTGATTTCAAATTCTTTTTCTTCTTCAGGGAGAGTGTAGACTTTATTTTCAAGAACTTCTTCTTCCGCATCAAATAATGGGAAAGGAGGAGTCTTATCTAATAAGTCAGCGCATTTATATAATAAATCATCAATTCCTTCTTCAGTTAAAGCTGAAATTGGAATGCATTTAATTTTTGATTTCTTTTCAAAAGCTTTTAAGCGTTCAATTGCTCCATCTTCATCCATTTTGGAAGCGACAACAATGACTGGTCTTTTGTCTAAACCAAAACCATATTCTTTGAGTTCTTGAGAAATGATTTGATAATCGCTATATGGATCTCTTCCACTTTCACCCATATCAATGACATGGACAATAATGCGGCACCTTTCAATATGACGAAGGAATTGTAAACCTAAGCCTTTTCCTAAATGGGCTCCTTCAATGATTCCTGGAAGGTCCGCCATAACGAAGCTTCTTTTATCTTTAGTTGTAACAACACCTAAATTAGGAATGATTGTGGTAA
This sequence comes from Bacilli bacterium, assembly GCA_045132035.1. Lineage (GTDB taxonomy): Bacteria > Bacillota_I > Bacilli_A > RFN20 > CAG-826 > UBA2450. The sequence continues at coordinate 6,845 of JBGURM010000061.1, read as the reverse complement.
ATGGATAATCAGCGATTTCTGGTCGAGCACTACTAACAACGGATAATAAAGTTGATTTACCAACACTTGGGAAACCAACTAAACCGACATCAGCGAGTAATTTTAATTCAAGAATTAATCTTTTTTGTTCGCCTGGTTCACCATTTTCAGCGATTCGAGGAACTCGATTAGTGGAACTTTTAAAACAAGTATTTCCTCTTCCGCCTCTTCCACCTTTAGCAACTCTTAGAGTTAAGCCATCTTTAGAAAGGTCTCCGAGGAATTTATGTCCATTTTCTTCATATACGACTGTTCCAACTGGAACATCAACATAGATATCTTCACTATGTCGTCCGTATTGGTTTTTAATTCCACCTTTTTCTCCATCTTGTCCGATAAAGCATTTTGAATGTCTAAAATTGAAAAGGGTGTTGATTCTGCTATTGGCTCTTAAAATAACAGAAGCACCACGACCTCCATTACCTCCAGCTGGACCACCTTTAGGAACGTATTTTTCTCTTCTAAAGGCGATTGCGCCATCGCCACCTTTTCCACTTCTAACTTCAATTACTGCTCGATCAATAAACATATAAAGTAATTATATATTAAATATAATAAAAAGACCACAATAATGTGGTCTATTCATTCAATTTGTTTTCCTAATTATTGTTCGCTAGGAATAACTCTTACTTGTTTACGATCTTTGCCTAAGCGTTCGTATTTAACGACACCACTAACTGTTGCAAAGATTGTGTCATCTTTTCCAATTTTGGTATTTTCGCCTGGATAAATGCGTGTACCTCTTTGTCTATAGATGATGCTTCCAGCATGGCACCATTGACCATCTGCAACTTTAGCACCTAACCTACGACCAGCGGAATCACGTCCGTTTTTAGTAGAACCGACACCTTTTTTAGAAGCGAAGAGTTGTAAATTTAATTTAAACATCATAATGTGATTCATCCTTTCTATAGATTTTCGATTTGGACGTACTTATGATTACTTTCTTCGATAGTCATTAATTGAACTTCAATTGTCTTTAAGACAACTGAGTCGTAGTCACTCGGTATATCTAACGCTTTGATATAGGCGTGACCTTCATCTAGTTTGAAGTCATATTCTTTATCTTGAAGAGCGTTCATTCCTCCAGTAATTACTGTGGACACTGCAGCGCAGACAAGATCTTTTCCATAGTCATCGCTATTAGCGTGACCTTTAACCTCAATCGAAGTAATTTTTTGTGTACTTACGTCCCTTTTAATAACAATTTTTATCATCGTTAATTAAGCGTTAATGCTTTCAATTAATAAGCAAGTATATGGTTGACGATGACCTAAAGTGCGTCTTTCGTTAGCCTTGTTCTTATAAGTGAAAACACGAATCTTTTTGGACTTACCTTGTTTTTCAACTTTCGCAACAACGTTTGCACCACTAACATATGGGGTGCCAACTTTTGCTTTCTTATCGCAAACGAGAAGTACTTTATCGAGTGTGACGGATTCGCCGACTTTAGCGTCTAATTTTTCAACGTAGATTTTAGCACCAACTTCGACACGAATTTGTTTTCCGCCAGTTTCAATGATTGCGTACATATTGTTCCTCCTTTTTGTAAAATTCACTAAGGACTCGCTATGAAGGTAACCCTAAGGTTTTATAAACCTTTTCTATGCGGTTGTAGCTAGTGAGGCGACAACGTTGATTATATTACCATAACTTTATAAGTTAAGACAATAGAGAATATTAAATTTTTTTCAACGCTTGAAAAGAATGATATCCATCGTTACCGATTATTAGATGATCAATCATCGGAATTTTCATTCGATTGCTTTCTAAAAATAGTTCACTAGTGAAAATTGCGTCTTCTTTACTCGGTTTACATTTTTTTCCTGGATGATTATGAATGAGATAGAAGTATTTACCATTATTCTTAATTAGTTCTGACCATATGTTTTTATAAGAAAAAACCATATTATTTTCGGTTCCGATATATAGTCTTTTTTCTCTAATGATTTTTCTTCTGCTATTAAGAATCACTAAATAGAGATGTTCTTGCTCACTATTAGAAAGTATAGATTTATATTTGTTATACAAATATTCACTTGTGGCTTCATCTTCTTTTTCTTCGATTTCTTTTCTTAAAAGACGATTATGTAGTTCAAACATCGCTTTTAAATTAAGGGCTTTAGCCTCCTTAATTCCTTTGAATTTTAATAGCTCACTAATAGGAACTTCACTCAAATTCTTAAGGCCCTTAAATTCATTTAATAAATCATTAGATAATTGAAGAGCGTTACTTCCTCGATAACCACTAGAAATAAGTAATGTTAATAACTCGACATCACTAAGAGAATCTAAACCATACCTAATTGCTTTTTCTCTTGGTCGATCTAAAGTTGGTAATTCTTTAATTGTTGAGCTCATTTAATTCCAAGAGAACTTCCAGCCACCAGGAATTTGCGCTGTACCTTTTTTAGATAAGAATAATTTGTAGACAATAACTGCAAGAACCGCAGTTGCTAAAACCGCCATTACAGCAGTTAAGGTAATAGCAGCACCACTTACTTCATTAGCGAGTTCTTCTTCACTTAAAATTTCGTATTTCATCTTGAATTCCTCCTGAGGGGCCTGAGGCAATTGTAGTATAAGAGTTATAGAGAAGATTTGTATTGGGAGAATGAGTTAATATTTATGCAAGGCCCCTCACTATTATTACGGAATTACATAGTAATTCCTTGAGGCGATTTTTTAAAAAATTAACAAAAAAATTTTAAATATTTTTCTAAAATAAAAAAAGACCTACTTAAGTAGGTCTAAATTTCTTAAATTTTTTCTAATTTTGACTCGAGATCTTTGAGGTTGTCTTGATGCATTTTGAGTTTTTCCTTCTCTAATTCGACCTTTTCTTTAGGGGCCTTAGATAAGAAATTAGGGTTAGAAAGCATCTTTTCACTTCGAGCGATTTCACTCTTTTCAAACTCGATATCTTTCTCTAGTTTTTTCTTAACTTCTTCTTTGTTAATTCCACTTGTAATAATTAAAGAACCAAAGTTATAAGTGAATAGATCTCCGCTTAACGAAGATATATCACTAATGACTTGAACATCAGAGAATGTAAACCTATTTAAATATAATAAGTAATCATCACTGACATTAATCTTTAAGGAAATGGAGATTCCAAGTTTCGCACTTGGTGATAATTGATTGGTAATCTTATAATTTCTCACTTCTTTAATCATTGAGAAGAGAAGATCAATTTCATCATCACTACTATCATCTAAGAATTCTTTTTCAACTTTTGGATAGCTTTCAAGCATCACACTTTCTAAGTGAGTTGGAAGATTTTGATATAACTCTTCAGCGATAAATGGAGTGTATGGATAAATTAATAGAATAATAGCTTTTAAGGCTTTTAAGAGAATTGTTCTAGTGATGTTACTAGCTTTTTCATCATCACCATTTAATTTAACTTTACTCATCTCAAGATATTGAGAACAGAAATCATCATAAACGAAGTTATATAAGTGATTACTTGCCGCGTTAAAGTCATATTTATCCATATTAATAGTGACATTATTAATGGTAATCATTAGTCGATTAAGTAACCATCTATCTAAGGCACTTAAATTAGATTCATCTAATTTTTCTTCTTTAAATCCTTCAGGAATGACACTTAAAACATAACGTGCACTATTCCAGATTTTATTTAAATAATTGGCACTACTTTGGACTTTTTCATCACTATATCTCATGTCTTGTCCTGGAGTGCTATTAGTGGTTAAGAAGTATCTTAAAGCATCAACACCATATTCATTAATGACATCGATTGGATCAACACCATTGCCTAATGATTTAGACATTTTTCTTCCAAGCTCATCTCTTACTAAGCCATGTATTACAACATCTTTAAACGGTCTTCTATTAGTGACATTTAATGATTGGAAAATCATTCTACTAACCCAGAAGAAGATGATATCGTAAGCAGTAACTAAGCAACTTGTTGGGAAATATCGATCTAAATCGTCAGTCTTTTCTGGCCACCCAAGAGTGGAAAACGGCCATAATCCACTAGAAAACCAAGTATCAAGTACATCAGTGTCTTGTTCATAATTTTCAATATCTTTAGGTGGATCCATGGAGACCACGACTTCTCCAGTTACCTTGTGGTAATAAGCTGGAATCCTATGACCCCACCAGAGTTGACGAGAGATGCACCAGTCTTCAATATTATTCATCCACTGTAAGAAAGTATTTTCAAATCTTTGAGGAACGAATGTCACTTTATCGTCTCCTTCTTGATTTTTAATTGCTTCTTCAGCAAGTGGTTTCATTTTAACGAACCACTGTTTTGATAACATTGGTTCAACAACACAGTTATTTCTTTGAGAGTGACCAACCGCGTGGATAATTTTTTCTTGTTTAATGAAGTCGCCTTTAGCTTTGATGTCGTTAATTAAAGCTTCACGGCATTCAAAACGGTCCATGCCTTGATATTTGCCACACTTCTCATTCATTGAAGCATCTTTGTTAAAGATGATTGGCATTTCTAAGCCATATTTCTTTCCGATGACAAAGTCGTTTGGGTCATGAGCAGGTGTACATTTCATCGCTCCTGTTCCAAAACCGATTTCAACATATTCATCTTCAATTAAAGGAATCGCTTCTCCGTTAGCGGGATTAATCACTTTAATATCTTTATTATGATATTTTTCGTATTTTTCATCTTTAGGGTTGATACAAACACAGACATCACCAAACATAGTTTCTGGTCGAGTGGTTGCAACTTCTAAATAATCGTCACTACCGACGATATGATATTTGAAATAATACATATATCCTTCGTCGTCTTGGTGGATGACTTCAATATTACTTAAGGCAGTTTGTTGAACTGGGTCCCAAGAGATGATTCTTTCGCCTTGATATATTAATCCTTTATTATATAAATCAACGAAAACCTTCCTAACAGCGAGGTTTAATCCTTCATCTAAAGTGAATCTTTCGCGAGTGTAATCTAACGCTAAACCCATCTTCGCCCATTGTTCGTGGATGTTAGAAGCATATTCGCTTTTCCATTCCCATGCATATTTTAGGAATTCTTCTCTACTGATAGTAGTAACGTCAATCCCCATATTAACAAGTTTTTGCATAACTTTAGCTTGGGTCGCTATACCAGCGTGATCCATTCCTGGAAGCCATAAAACATCATATCCTTGCATCTTTTTATATCTTGCAATGATATCTTGAATAGTTGTGTTCCAAGCGTGACCTAAATGTAATTTACCAGTAACATTTGGAGGAGGGATAACCATTGAAAATGGATTTTTGCTTTTATCTCCACTAGTAAAGTAACCTTTACTTTTCCAAGTTTCATATTTTCCTTTTTCCACTTCATGTGGTGAATATCTTTTCTCTAACATTGTTAGTCCTCCTAAAATAAAACGTCCCTAGAATATCTAAGGACGCATTTAACGTGGTACCACCTTAGTTCTAATAAGATTTCCCTATTAGCACTTAATTTTCTAAATTATTAGAATCAGTTCTCCTTAGCGACCTTCATTTAGTCTCACTATTAGGCTTCCACCATCCCTAACTCTCTATAAGTGAGGCGCTAAATTACTCCTCTAATTCATTGAACGAGATAATTATATTAATAATAATTAATTTTGTAAAATGTTTATATGTTGATTAAAAAAGTTTTATAGAAAAAAAGCAATAAATTATTTAACGATCTTGTAATTTGCTATTTTAAACCCTATAAATCGAATTATATATAAAAGAAAGAGAACTAATTCAAATATCATCAAGAATTTATTACTATAAACTCCATAAACAAAATAAAAAACATGAACTAATACAAGAACAATAGCACAAGACACAAAAACAATTGCATCAACAATTATTAATTTTATTACTTGTGGATGGTAATTATAATCAAGCAAGTCTTCATATCTATATCTACTGCTATTTGCAAAACTAACAATCGATAAAATTTTGGGGCACTTTATATTTTTCCAACCGAGAAAATGGCCAATTTGAAGTAAATCCAATTCGCTCTCTATGTTTATCAATGGAATAATGTAAATAACCAGAAAGTCTAAAAAACAAACCAATACATATAATAGTTTCATAAACATATCCAATAGAGTTTGATATTATGTGGGTCAGTAAAACCACTATTGCTTTCATTCCTTATAAAAATTATTGTGTCTTTGTCTAGCGAAGGAAAAGAGGTGTCGATTGTAACTTGTTCACCTGGACCTAAACGAAAATGACCTGAGTAATTAGGTGTGAATTTAAACGAAGAAAAATAATTGCTCATATCTGGTTTTATTATGCAATAGTAAAGTGCATTTATAAAGAAAAAGCTCTTCAAAATTGAAGAGTTTAATTAATTTTGTAAAATGTTTCTTAAAGCATCAAATGTTCTTGGTTTTAAAGTTGATACAAAGACAGTGTCTTTACTGTCAATATCATGAGCTTTAAGTTCCATTAATAAATGATGTTTTTCGCTTTGATTGATTTTATCAACTTTTGTGAAAGTTAATAGATAATTGATATTTTTACTTTTTAAGTAATCGATAATTTCTAAATCATCTTCATTAAGTTCTCTTCGACTATCAAGAAGAACTAGAACAACTTTTAATCTAGTAACTTTAGAGAAATAATCTTCCATCATTTCTCCAAATAATTTATCTAAATCAAATCCCCCCTTAGCGTAGCCATATCCAGGAGCGTCCACTAAATAGAGTTTATCATCAACATTATAATAATTAAGTAAACGCGTATGACCTGGTTTAGAAGAGGTGAACGCTAAAGCTTTTTTATTACATAAAGCGTTGATTAATGAAGATTTACCAACGTTAGAGCGA
>JBGURM010000060.1:0-7992 GCA_045132035.1 Bacilli bacterium | reverse complement strand
TCCAAAAAGTTAATAACCTATTAGGCAAAATTGCTAACGGAGACGATGTTTCTGAAGAATTAGCAAAGATTGGTCTAACTATGGATGATTTAGCTGGTTTAGATGCTGAACAAGCGTTCGCTAAAATCCGTAATGCCATCTCAGGTGTTGAGGATGCCGCTACAAGAACTGCTTTAGCAAATCAATTCTTTGGAGATAAATTAGGCACTTTACTTAATCCTGTTTTATCAGCCTCAGAAGATGAGCTTCAAGCATGGATGGATGAAGCCGAAAAAGTCGGCATTGTATCTGAAGAAGATGCGGAGGTGACTGGTGCACTCGGTAATGAAATCTATGCACTTAAGCAAGCATTCCTTTCTTTAAGAACTGAGCTAGCAACCGCATTAGCTCCAATTATTACAAAAATAGTGGAGTTCTTGCGTGATAAAGTCATTCCTAAAATCAAAGAAATTATTGAAAAATTTAAAGGGATGGCTACTTGGCTTAAAGCCGTTATTGGTGTAGTCACAGGATTACTAGCTGCACTTGGGCCAATAATAACCATAGTGGCAAAGGTCATCAACTTAGTTGGAAAGCTCAAAGAAGTTCTTGGAACTGTTTCAGAGGTCATTTCTTCTATTAAAGAAGGAGCTGCTGGTGGTCCTTGGGGAATTATTATCGCAATCATTGCGGTTTTGCTTCTTCAAAACAAACAATTCAGAGCATTATTGCAAAGAATACTCGAGATAGTTCAGCAATTAATCTCAAAACTAATCGAATTGATTGGGAGAATTCTTGAAAAATTAAAGCCAATTCTCGACATTTTGATGGATGTTATTAATCAAATCATCGATGTGTTGGTAGAAGTTATTGATGGCATTTTGGATGCGGTCATGCTGGTTTTAGATGAAGTTGTAAAACTACTTGAGAAACTTATCGACCCAATTACTAAAATTCTTGAGATGCTAACAGCCATCTTGATTCCAATTACAAGATTAATCGCGAAAATCCTTCAAGTAGTAGCGAGAATTTTACAACTAGTTATCAACTTAGTAGTTCAAATCATCGAAGTGGTGATTAAACTCGTTGATGGAATTTTGAACATTTTAATTGGCATCATTAATGTCATTGTGAAGATTCTCGGTGCGGTGATTAATCTCATCGTAACTTTGTTAGATATCATCATTGACATCTTAGAACCGATTTTAGAAATCATCATGGCGATTCTCGAACCAATCATTAATTTAATTGGTGGAATCATTGAAATAATTGAAGTACTCTTTGACATTTTGCTTCCTTTGATTGAGACACTTTTAAGTCCAATCATGGACATATTAGAGATTATCTTTGAGGTTATTGATGCCTTATCGCCAATTCTTGTTTTAATTGGGAATGTCATTAAATCAATAATCATGCCTGTTTTACAGGTCCTTTTTGAAATCTTGAAGCCTATTCTCGATATCCTAAATGCGATTATTGAAGCTATTAAATGGATTCTCGACCATACGATTGGTTGGTTGGTGGATTTAATATCCAGTTGGTTTGGTGGAAGTGATTTCTCTGCCGATAACTCTGTTAAGAGTACGAGCAACTCATATACGAACACCGATAATTCAAAAACAACAAACAACGTGACCATTAACACTAGTGGTGATGTTGATATGGATTCAATTAATGAAGCTTTAGGAGGTGCTTACTAATGAGACGAAAACTTTATCTAGTCAATGAAATTGGTAGCACCTTCCATCTCGATTATCAGCACAATTGTTTAATAGAGGATCTCGAGGGTTTAGGCTTTGAATTTGATATTGACTATTCAGATATCGATTCGAACTTCATTGAAACAAAACGAAAAATACCTCAAAGAAGCATTCAATTTACTTTAGATTTTATTGATGGCTACCAAGGCTTTACTCGTTGGCGTGATTTTATCACCAATAGCAAAGAACTTAGACTTTTCTACCATTGTGATGGTGTGAAGTATTGTTATGTAAATATTTCTTCCTCGACTAAATCAGAACTAGAACAGGGTGTTATTAAGACTAAAGTGAAAATTGACTGTCTTTCCTTATGGTTAATTAACAAATCTTATGGCTTTGATGTTACTAATCCGGGTGGAGGAAAAATATACACTTATCAGTATCCATATACCTATGCAATTAGTTTCAACGGAAGAATCAGAGTTATTAATAACTCATCAAGAAGTGTTCCGCTTAAAATCAGAATGATTGGGAACCTTTATTATCCAAGAGTCATTGTTCGACAGAACGGACAAGATATCTCAACTTTGAGAATGCTAGTGGATGAAAGAGAATACCCAACAATCGAAGTAAATGCTGACCCGACCAATCAGTACATTAAGCGAATTATTGATAACACCGAAGCAGATTTGTATAACGCTCAGGATTTTAGCTGCGAGAACTTCCTTTATTTGCCACCAGGCGAATGTGAGATCTTTTTTGATCCTGGAGTTAGAGAACCTGCTCGCTGCGAAATTGAATTTAAAGAGCAATATATCGCTCACTAGGAGGTCTTATGGAACTTATCTTTTTAAGAGAACAAGACCTCTTGGTGTTGGACCATGCTTTATGCACGGATGACTATGAAATTGTTTTAGATTCATTGGTACCTCAAAAGAGTAAATTCACCGTTAGTAAACAAAGTTTAAATGTTGAAAACAGCGACTACCTAGTGGTTAGAGAGAACAATTATTTCTACATTGGAATAATTACATCAATTAAGAAAGACGATAACGGTTCAACCAAAATTGAAACAAAAGACTTCTTATCTGTATTTGATGTCGAGGTTCCTCTTCCTACAACCTTTAGCGGTAATATCGCAAATTTTCTTATAAGCAGAATAAACGAAAACTTTAAAACCAGTGGTGATACATATCAGAACTTGTCTTATCTTCTTTTGGAAAGTGAAGTAAATAAAACTGCCTCACTAACTTATGAAGCAGATACAAAAATGAATCTTCTAGATTTAGTCGAAGAGTTTTCAAAGACTTATGGAATCAGGCTCACTTATGAAATGGTGGTTACAAATGGTGTCTTCACAAGCATCAAAGTCAAAGTGGTGGAAGCAAAGATGGGGATAGTGCTCAGAGACAATCTTGGCTCTGTTACCAATCTTATTATTAATGACACTAATGAGAATTCACTTAACAAAGTTATCTTCGTTCCAAAAGCAGATAATCGTACCTATCGAAATCGCATAAATTACTATTTGTGGACTGATGGAACGGTAACAACAACGAATAACCTTAATAAGCGAAATCCAAAAGTAAAATTTAGCTTTGAATACTTCTCTGATGATGATTATCCGAGTTTAAAGACTAAAGCAACAAAGCTGCTCATTGACTCATCGCTTAAGCATAACATTACATTTAACTTTTCATATCAAACTAACAACATTGAAAGTTTAAATGATTTAAAGATAGGAACCTTCGTTGAGTTTATTACACAAGACAAAGTCTATGAGACACTCGTGACTAAACTCAAATATAAAGGTTCTTTTTCTTACGCTGAGATTACTCTTGGCGAGTACCGTGGCTCACTCACGGACAAATTAAAACTAATCGATAGGAGGAAATAACATGGCCTTAATTAAGATTACTTTTGATAATGCTTCAGTTACATCAAAGCAAGATGCTGACTGTAACCACTTTCTTGCTAATAAGCAAAACGGTGTTATTGATGGCATTTTAGGAAGATGTCAACCAAGCGTTTCAAACTCATATGTTCAATTCCAATCTGGCTATGTTCAGGTTTATGGAAGAAGAGTTTTTGTTGAAACTGGCACCAAGATTTCTGTCTCTTTAGATGGAAATGCCTATGGCTACATTTACATCAAATTTGACTTAGGTAATAACGCAGTAACTCTTGAAAAGAAAGAAGCCAGTAGTTCTTATCCATCATTAACTCAAGATGACTTAATGAACGGTGGACTCGTCTATGAATTTCCTCTTACTAGATATCAAAAGACAACATCATCAATTACTCTTGATACTACATGGTCTGTTCCTTTAATTGAACTTCCTCTTCCAATAGCAAAAGAAGCTTTGCTTAAGGCCAACGGAACCAAGATGAAAGTCAGAAGCATGTACAGGCAGTTTTTTGATTCTGGAACTTATGACACAATTCGTGAAGTCACGTTTGACTTTAGTACAGTTAACTATAACGACATTGTTGTATTTATTTTTCACTCAGTTGATTCCGAAGGCTATGGCGGCATTGGCTATGTTTATGGAACCTTTGTAACAAATCTCTATTACTTGTGTTGGGTTGAGTGTCCATTTTGGATTCATACACAAAGAACAACATCAAGTGCATGGAGAGAAGTACAAGGTTACATCAGAGAATATGAATTTGATCAAAGCCGTGTGCGTGTCGGTTTTGCTTCATCTGTTGAAGCGATTGATATGCCATCTGGTGTCACGGCTTATATCTATTCAGTGGGGCAATAATTATGAGCCAGGTAATTGAAATCATTATTATCATCGCTTCAGTAATTACTGCTCTAGGAACCATTATTGCATGTTTTACAACAATTCATAAATGGGTGCTTAGACAGAATAAACAAGACGATGATATTCGTTCTATTAAGGACGAGCAAAAGATATTAACAACGGGTGTTCTTGCATGCTTAAAAGGTTTAAAGGAACAAGGATGTGATGGCCCGGTCACAGAAGCAATTGCTTCTATAGAAGAACATTTAAATAAGGAGGCTCACAAATGAATCAAATTTTATTAAATGTTTTAGCAACAGTGGTGACGTGCATTGTCTTACCGCTGATATCATTCTTGGGTGTTAAGCTGACTCAATGGTTAAACACCAAGATAAAAGAAGAGAAAGCTCAAAAGCTATTCGCTCAGGCCACAGAAATAGTGACGAATGCGGTGCGAACTACATTCCAGACTTATGTCGAGAGCCTTAAGGCTAGTGGTGGTTTTGGTAAAGACGAACAGCTAGTTGCTCTTAATAAAGCAAAAGCTATAATCCTTTCTGAAATGACCGAAGAGCTGAAGAGCTGGGTTACCGCTAATTATGGTGATTTATCAAATTGGATAAGTAACCAAATCGAAGCATCTATTTACAAACTAAAGAATTAAATTAATCCCTGTGAAAGCCGAAAATGGTGAGTAGCAGGGATTTTTTTGTTGTATTGGTTTCATAACATTTCAATGTAAAACCAATAGTCGCACAAAATCATATACGCGAGGCTAAAAATGTCATAAAATAAAAGTTAAGCAGCTTATGATAATAAGAGTCAACTCAATTATGAAGAACCCATCTTTATGCGATGGATATGGTTACCGCACCGTTGTTTTTCTTCAAGGGTGTAATTTGCATTGCCCGGGTTGTCACAACAAGAGCACATGGGATATTGAAAAAGGTATTCCTATGGAAGTTAATGAGTTAGCTCAAATTTTAAGAGAACAATCCATTAACAAGAAAGTAACCATAAGTGGTGGCGAACCACTGTTACAAAAAGATGCACTTCTTGAGTTGCTCAAAGAATTAAAAGATTTTGATCTCTGTCTCTACACTGGCCACGAGATTGAAGAAGTGCCTGAAGAAATATTAAAGTATCTAAAATACATTAAAGTTGGAAGATTCATTCTTGAAGAAAGAACGAGTACAACGCCATTCGTTGGTTCCAAGAATCAAAAGTTTGTGAGGGTTCACCATGAAGAAACAAAATAAGAACGATAATGCTGCCAATAGAAAAAGTTATGTTGGTCATGTTTTTAACATCGGTGAAAGCAGAGAAAAAGAAGCTATTTTGAACAGTCTAAATCCTGAATGGGCGAGGCTTCATAGAGAGGGCTATATTCACATTCATGACTTAGATGCATATGGTTTAACTTATAACTGTTTGACGTTCGATATTCTGAATGCATTTCCGTATAAGAAATTTGAGGGGTTGGAACCAGAAGAGAAAATAGTTGGTGTCTTTGACTTCTTAAAAGAACTAATCGCAAAAATAGGGAACGAGCAAAGTGGTGGTATGTCCTTTGCTAATTTTGATATGGACATCTCAACTATCTTTAAAAACATGGGTGTGATGTTCTTTGATTACGATGCGTTATTTAGAGCTTGTATCAGGTCCATGATTCTTTGGTGTAATAATATCCATACAAGAATGGGTCAAACCAGTTACTATGTAACATTCTGTGTCGGATTAGGCACAAATCAATTCTCTAGATATTTAACAGAAACGCTCATTAATTGTTTCTATTCAGCTGGCGACTTAATCTACAAACCTAACATTGTCTTTAAAGTACATGAAGGCATCAATAGATTCCCTGGAGATCCTAATTTTGATTTATTAGAAACAGCTTTGTTCTGTACCGCAAAGAAAATGATTCCAACCTATCTCCTTTGTGATTGTGAAGCGGACAGAAAAACCGACCCAACAAAGCTTTCTATTATGGGTTGCAGAACAAGGGTAGTGGATGACCTATTTGGTAAAGAGGGTGCTATCGGAAGAAGTAATATTGATAATATCTCCATCAATTTACCAAGACTCGCCTTAGAGGTTGATAATGAGATTCACGATGCATCTCTCGAGGATAAAGTTAAACTTTTCAAAGAAAAATGGCATCACATAGCAGAATTGACCAAGGACATTTTATTGGATAGATACGAAAAAACCTGTGAGGCTGATATCGATTTATTCCCAACAATCAGAGAATATAAACTCACTTGCGAAGATGTTAATGAAGTTGGTTTAAGAGGAAACTTCAAACACGGAACATTATCGCTCGGCTTTATTGGCTTGAGTGAAGCAATGGAAGTTTTAAGTGGTGAAAAGTATTGGAACAATGATGAGGTGTATAAATACGCTCTTAACTTTGTTAAATATATGAGAAATTATGCCGATGAACTTAAAAAGGAATACAATCTTAACTTCTCCTTATTAGCCACCAGCGGTGAATATATCAGCGGCAGATTTGAAGAAATCGACAACAAATTATTCAAATCACCAATTATGGAAAAAGGCTATTATACAAACTCATTCCATGTTGATGTTGATAGCAGATTGCCAGCATATAAAAAATTAGAATTAGAAGGTCCGTTCCACATTTATGCAAACGGTGGATGTATTTCTTATATCGAGTTATCTGAGGCTCCAATTGGAAACGCAGAAGGATTAGACGAATTAGTGGAAGTAGCGATTAAAGCAGGTGTTCATTATCTAGGTTTTAACTTCCCTAAAGATGTATGTAAGCAATGTGGTGCATCTGGAACCTTTGATGTATGTCCTGAATGCGGTTCAAAAGAAATAACGAGAATCAGAAGAGTGTCAGGCTATCTTGAAATCCAAGATTATTTCACAAAAGGTAAAATGCACGAAAGCAAAAATAGAAAGACTAACTAGGAGGCATACTATGATTCATATTTCAATCGAAGGCATGGATGGTGTTGGTAAATCAACTACATGCAAGTTGTTATCTGAGAAATTAGGCTATGAATTTATTGAAAAGCCTCTTCATTATCTTTTAGATAAGGACGAAAAATCTTATGACGATTATAAACGCATCAGAGACCAAGTAAATGCTAATCCAAATAGGGTTTTTACCTCGTGGTTCTATGGTTTAGGTAGTCTTTTCATGTATGAAGCTTTTAAAGATAAAAACATTGTGACTGATAGACATTTGGCTTCAAATTATGCTTGGAGTGGTTCTGATTCAAATGGAGATGTCTATGACCTTTTAGTTAAGAAACTCGGTGTTCCTAAATTAACTGTCATTCTTTATTCTCCAAGTGATGTTATTGTTGAAAGACTCAAAAACAGAAACAAAGACGATAAAGATATTGCTCGAGCAAAAGAGTCTGAAAGAATATATGCAAGAATGATTGAGTTCTGTAAGAAATATAAGTTCCCTTACATAGTAATTGACACAACAAATCTTTCTCCTGAAGAAGTGGTGAATAAAATAGTTAAAGAGCTGTAATAATGGAGAAATTGAGCGATTTAAGACTTAGCAAAAACATGAAATATAC
>JBGURM010000059.1:0-2214 GCA_045132035.1 Bacilli bacterium | reverse complement strand
AAAGACGATAGAAGAATTAAAAATAAAGGAGATAATTAATATGGCTAAAATGGGATCTAGAAAACATCTTAAAAGATATAAAGCACCTAAATCTTGGCCTATTCATCCTAAAGAAGACACATGGACTGTAAAACCTTCCGCAGGTTCTCATTCCATTGAACATGCTATTCCATTAACATTAGTTATCAGAGATGTTTTAAAATTAGCAGACAATGCTAGAGAAGCAAAAAGAATCATCAACTCCGGTAATGTTTTAGTAGATGGAAGAGTTGTTAAAGATTATAAATTCCCAGTTGGTTTCATGGATATTGTTGAAATTCCAAAAACTGGTGAAGCTTATAGAGTTCGTTTAGATAGAAAAGGAAGATTACAATTAGATTTAATTGATGATAGTAGTGCTAAATTATCTAAAATTGTTAATAAATCCACTATTAAAGGTGGAAAAACTCAATTAAACCTTAACGATGGTAAAAACGTTATTATTGATGAAGACGCATACTCCGTTGGAGATGTTATTTGTTTAAAAGTACCTGAACAGGAAATTGTTGAAGTATATCCTTTACAAGAAGGAGCTACCGTTCTCGTTACTGGTGGTAAACACACCGGTGAATTAGGTACAGTTTCAGAAATCATTGAAAACAAATCTTCTAATCCAAATACTATTATCATCGAAAATAGTGCTAAAGACGAATTCTTAACTTTAAAAGATTATGCATTTGTAGTTGGTACCGATGCACCAGCAATATCTTTATTGGAGGTTAATAAATGAACCCAATGAATGAAGTACGTATCGAAAAAGCTACAGTCAGTATTGGTGTTGGAGAAGCAGGTGAAAAATTATCTCGTGCTATTACTCTTTTAGAACAAATGTTCGATCAAACCCCTGTTAAAACTTTTTCAACAGTTACTAACCCAGAATGGGGTATCAGAAAAAGACAACCAATTGCATGTAAATTAACTTTACGTGGTGAAAAAGCTGATAAAGCTATTGATATGGTATTAGAAGGTATTAGTAGAAATATTAGACCTACTCAATTTGATGCTCAAGGAAACCTTTCTTTTGGTATTAGGGAACACATTGATATCCCTGGTATGAGATACAACCCAGATATTGGTATATTTGGTATGAATGTTTCCATTACTTTCGAAAAACCTGGTTACAGGATTTCAAAAAGAAAAATCCAACAAAAGAAAGTTCCTCAAAAACATAGAATTTCTAAAGAAGAAACTATGAAATTTATGGAAGAAAACTTCAAAGTTAATTATGTAACTGAATAAGGTGATATTTTGCCAAGAAAATACGGAAAAGCTGCAAAAAAATGTAGTCGTTGTGGAGACCACTCTGCTATGGTAAGCAGATATGGTATAAATTTATGCAGACAATGTTTTAGGGAAGTTGCCCCTAAAATGGGATTTAAAAAATATAATTAGAGGTTATTTATATGAGTCTTATGGATCCTCTTGCTGATGCTTTAACTAATATCAGAAATAACGAATTGCAAGTAAATGACTCTTGTGTTATTTCTCCTGCTTCCAAATTAATTGGACAAGTTTTAAGCACAATGCAAAAAGAGAATTATATTGGTAATTTTGAATATATTGATGATAACAGAGCAGGTAAATTCATTGTTGAATTAGAAGGTAACATTAACAAATGTGGTGTTATCAAACCTCGTCACGCTGTTAAGAAAGATGAATTTGAGAAATTTGAAAAAAGATATTTGCCAGCAAAAAACTTTGGTATTTTAATCGTCACAACTCCTGAAGGAATTATGACTCACAATGAGGCTAAGGAAAGAGGAATTGGCGGACGTTTGTTGGCTTACATGTATTAGGTGATAAAATGGTAGTAGCTGCAGCTATAAGGGAAGAAATTGAAATCCCTGAAGGCGTTGAAGTTATAATTGAAAATAATGAGGTTTCTGTAAAAGGACCTAATGGAGAAGACTCCAGAAAATTTACTTATCCTAATGTAAGTATTAAGGAAGAAAATGATTTTGTTGTTTTAGAAACAGCATTTCCAAAAAAGAAAGATAAAGCAATGATCGGAACCACAAGAGCACACATTAACAACATGTTAATCGGTGTAACTGACGGGTTCGAATATCACATGAAAATCGTATTTGCTCACTTTCCAATGACTGTGAAAGTTCAAAACGATACTGTTGTAATTGACAATTTCCTCGGGGAAAGACACCCAAGAACTGCTAAAAT
>JBGURM010000058.1:0-15146 GCA_045132035.1 Bacilli bacterium | reverse complement strand
AAGAAGCAAAAAAATTTCAAGTTTATCTAAAGATGTTAGTTTATTCATCTAATTTGTCTAAACGCTTCAGAGCATCATCAACTTTTTTGATTACATTTTTATAATAAAAATCTTCTACAGGAAGATAACTTTTTCTTGCACTGATAATTCTATATACTTCATTTGAAATGGAATCAGTGTCGTTGAAACATCCATGATAATTTTCATATTTACTAAAATAGTTAAATATTCTTTCTGCCTTTCCATGATCAAATATTATTAAAACAGGAATATTTGTTGAACCGTAATAATATATTTTTCCTGGAATCTGTGAGGATTTTCCCTTATTTGCCAAACAAACAAAAAGACTGCACTTATTTTCAAGTTTTTCTACCTCTGTTTGGCTAATTCTTTCATTTTTAACAATCAAATCATCCGTTCCTTTTAATTTTAAATTTGAATCACCTACAATATATGATTTGATATTGTTTTTTTTACAAAATTCATAAAATGGAAGTATATTTCTATCACTACTATTGTAGGACCCAAAATATCCTATTGTAAAAGTTGAATCGCTTGCAATTAAGCGATGAGAATAATATGGAGTGGGGATATAAATCATTTTATCGGAATGCGACGGAAACAATTTCGACTGGTTCTCTAACGTGAAAGGCGAAGTGTAGATGATTAAATTGGCTTTATAGAGTAGCCTGTTCTCCTCTTTTTTTATTCTGTTCTTAAAAATACTGTTTTTTCTATTAATATCATCATAAAATGGATCCCCCCAATACTGTATCCATTTTCTTGTTTTCACTATTTTTTTACAAATAAGCTGTTCTGCAATATAGTGTGATATTTTAGGATCTGAAGAACTGATTAAATAATCAAATTCGTTATTATCAAATTCCAATTCTTCCAAAGAATTGGATAAATTACTTTTTGTACCATAAATATTAAAACAATTAATTATTTTTGCAATTGTTCTTTTGATACTCTTATAAAAACGATTGGACTTGTTGCTCTGTTTGTTGTATAACCTTTGCTTAAAATTAATTTCGTTCTTATATTTTAAATTTGATTTTACGCAAAGAACGGTGACGTTATTATACTCTTCAAGACCTTTTATAAAAGATTGATTTCTTTTAGATGATGAAGAACCATTATCTAGATTGCTAGCTACTACATATAAAATTCTTTTATTATGATTATAGTTTGAATCCATAAGCAGCCTTTCTAAAAAACCTATTTGCAAGATAAAAAATATACTTAACTTTTATCTTAAAATCTAAATTGTAATCTTTGCTTATTATTTTTCGCTTGCGACTGTTCTTTAGGTAAAACCTATACAACTGTAGTCCTATAATTTTTCTTATTCTCACAATTCTTTCTTTTGACAATGCATTGATTATTTCTTTTTCTTTTTTTAAATACTCAACTGTTTTCTCTTCGAAATCGAAATTGCAAATGGCATTGCTATGAATATTTACTTTTAGTCCTAACTTTGAACAATAGACTATTTTGTATTTTTCAAACATCCTATTAACTAAATCAATGTCCTCGTTGATATTCATCGTTTCATCAAAACCACCAACCTCAAAAAAAACTTTTCTTCTAATCATTAAGTTTGAGCCCGGGTGAATAAAAAGATTCCTACTAATAGAATCGTCTAAAAATTGTCCTGTCTTTGATTCACTATTTTTAACTAATATTTTTCCATTTTTGCATCTAACAAAGTTGCTATACGAAAAGCCATAAGTATCATCATACTTTTTTAACAATTCTAGCTGATCCGCTACCTTATTTGGAAAAAACTCGTCATCA
Organism: Bacilli bacterium; assembly: GCA_045132035.1. Taxonomy (GTDB): domain Bacteria; phylum Bacillota_I; class Bacilli_A; order RFN20; family CAG-826; genus UBA2450. The sequence goes on along the minus strand of JBGURM010000058.1, from coordinate 13,346 downwards.
TTATCGAGAAACATCAAAAAATCCCCATTCGAATTCTTTGCACCATTATTTCTGCTAAATGACCTTTCGCTATTATTAATGTTTTGTATGTATTTAATTCTTTTATCTTTGCAGCTATATGATTCTACTATTTGCTTTGTTTTCTCTCTAAAAATATCATTTGGATTATTATCATCTACAATAATTATTTCTATGTTTTGATATGTTTGAGTAACAACTGATTTAATTGCAAACGGCAATTTATCAATATTCTTATATGTTGGAATAATAATGCTAACAAGATCCATAATTATTATAATTTGTTTCTTTTTTTTGAATCAAAACTGTGTTGTCTGGCAAATTCCCATTTACAACACTACCTGCTGCAATAACGCAATTATCTCCGATTGTTGTGCCTTTTAATATAGTAGTGCCAGCTCCAATCCAACAATTCTTTCCTATAATTATTCTTTTAGTAATAAATAATTCTTTTTTTAACCCCGCTTTGTAATCGTGGTCATGATCAAAAATCATTACATTTGGACCAATTTCTGTATTATCATCAATTTTTATATTTTCTCTTGAAATAATTATGCAATTGTAATTTATTCTCACATTTGATCCTATATAAAGATGAGCTCCACTTCTAACTTTTATTTTGCATCCAGAATGAACTCTAACTTTCTTTCCAAAAAAAACAATTGATTTTCTATTAAATTCCACAACAACATTCGGAGAAAAGCGTTCAATACAATTAAAATGAAAACCACTTAAGTGAAAAAGTTTTAAGATTGAAAACTTTATGAGTGTAAAAACGACACTAAAGATATTACAAAACGTTCTTCTCACTTTGAATACACCCCTCGATCGCTTTAATATATCTAGATATAACTATTTTTCTATCAAAACAAGATTCTATTTTTTTTCTCCCCATGATTCCCATTGTTTTTTTCTGCTCTACTGTTAACCCAATAAACTTTTCGAGTTTTAGTATTAAATCATTAGTATCACATTCATTAACAATAAAACCATTAATGCCATCTTCAACAATTTCTCTGCATCCACTTCTATTTGTTGTGATAATTGGCCTTCCAGTTGAGCAACTCTCTAGCAAAACATTGCTCATCCCCTCTGGATAATAAGTAGGATGAACAACACACGATGCCATCCTATATACTTTTGCAACATCTTCAACGGCTCCATGATAAAAAACATATCCATCATTTTGATATTTTTGAATAGTTTCTTCGTAATCTTCTTCAAGCGCTCCAAAAATGTGAAACACGACATTATTGTGCCTTTGCTTAACTGATTTTGCAGCTTCTAAATATTGATCTATTCCTTTTTCCTTAAATATCCTTGAAATAAATACAAAATTAATTACATCAGAAGTTGGGTACTCACAAAAATAAAACTCATCTACATTAACACCAGAGCCAGGAAGAACGTCATAATTATTTTTAACAATTCTTTTACTAATCATAAATTGTTTATTTTCTTGATTCTGAAAAAAAACCGTTTTTGCTTTTTTAAGAGCAAATCTATACATTGTAATAATTAAACTTTGCAGTAATGGATTTGAATTTTCCACTGCTTTTCCAAGACCAGTTATATTTGGCAAGTAATTTATTCCTTTTGATCTACAAACAATGCCACCATATATATTGGGTTTAATTGTATATGTTAAAACAACATCAGGTTTTATTGTTTTTATTATTTTTTTATAGGTAATAAGAAGTTTTAAATCAGATAATGGATTCTTTCCGTGCCTCTTAATTGGCGTATTAATACAACAACAACCTAGTTTAATAAAATAATCAATATAATTGCCAAAAGGAGTAGAAATAAAAATTTGATATCGGCTAGCAATCAAACAGTTAATCAATTCTTTTCTAAATCTAAATAGTCCAACATCACTATTTGCTAAAATCAATATTTTCATTTTATTTGCCTACAAGGAACACCAAAAAAAACACCAACAGAATCTATATCTTTAATGACAACAGCTCCAGCACCAATCATTACATCGTTATGAATAGCAATATTGTTTTTCACTGTCGCCCCAATTCCTATCCAACATTTTTTACCAACGGATACTGTTCCACCTAGATTTGCTCCGACCGAAACATGAGAATAATCTCCAATATAATTGTCATGCTCAACAATTGCTCCTGTATTAATAATGCAATGATTCCCAATTTTTGTTCTAGAATTAATAACTGCATTAGGCATTACAACAGTCCCTTCACCTATTATAACTGTATTAGAAACAATAGCACTTGGGTGAATTGCTGTGTGCCATTTTAAATTCAATTGTGAAAGTTTTTCTCTTACATCAGCATTACCAATACCAATAATAAACTCACAATTAGAATAATTGGTATAATTTGAAATAGGGCCAGAGCAATCAGGTTGACTCAAATCATCATCCAAAAATGCAATTACCTTATTGCCTTCAGCTTTAATAATATCAGCAACAACATGGGCATGACCTCCAGCGCCAAGAATAACTATATTTTTCATCATTCGTTCCCCATGAATTCTTCCATTGTGGCGCTTGTACCGCTACTAATGCCTTCTCTTTTAAAAACAGAAAATACTGTTTCAAATATAATTCTGATATCTAAAAACAAAGAAATATGCCTTGTATACCAGACATCCATTTCAAATTTTTCTTTCCAGCTCAAAGTGTTTCTTCCGTGGCATTGAGCGTAACCAGTTAACCCTGGTCTAACATCATGACGATGTTTTTGTTCTTCGTTGTATCTTTCAAGATATTGAACTAACAATGGTCTAGGACCCACTATGCTCATATTTCCTACGAAAATGTTAAACAATTCTGGTAGTTCATCAAGGCTAGTTGCTCTTAATATCTTTCCATATTTTCCAAGTCTTTGATCGTCAGGAAGAAGATTACCGTTTTCATCTTTTTTGTTGCTCATGGATCGGAATTTTATGAGTTTGAAAATCTTTTCATTCTTTCCCGGTCTCTCCTGAGTGAAGAATGGATTGCCTTTCATTGCAATCGCTCCCATTATCATGAGGATGAGAAACAAAGGAGAAAAAACAGTAATTGCTAAAAAACTAAGAACTATATCCCAAAATCTCTTGAAGAATTGTCTATAAAAAATAATGGACAATATAAAAAGAAGTAGCAAACTTCCTAACACTATTAGTAAGATTTGCCACCACTCCATATTATTCAAAGCACCTTCTAATTACTTCAATAATTAAATCTTGTTCTTCAGGAGTCATCTTATTATCTGATGGTAAGCAACATCCTCTTTCAAAGATATCCGCTCCAACATCTTTAACTCCGCCAGCAATATATGCATTAGTTCTACATCTAATTGTGCCATCTCTTCCAATACATTCATGCATTCTATACATTGGTTGCATATGCATTGGTTTCCAAATTGGTCTACCTTCTGCATTTATAGATGCAATTGCTTCTAATATTTCAGTTGGACATGTTTTGCCCTTTTCTGGAATATATATTGCTCTACTATCATCTCTAACTTGTTTGCACATATATTCTTTGTCAATGATCAATGCACTTAACCAATAGTTTGGTTCAGCGTTTTCAATAATTGGATTTAATTTAACTGGTAATCCCTTAAGACCTTCAACATATCTTTCATAAATTGCTTTCTTTTGAGCAATATGTTCATTCAAATGAGGATATTGTCCTCTAATAACTCCAGCAATAACATTACTCATTCTATAGTTATAACCAACTTCTTCATGTTGATACCATGGAGCAGCTTCTCTAGCTTGAGTTGACCATTTTCTTGCTTTATTAGCAACTTCAATGTCGTTAGTTAAAAGACATCCACCACTAGAACCTGTAATGATTTTATTTCCGTTATAACTAACCGCAGAATAATCACCAAAAGAACCACATGGTTGTCCATTTAATGTAGCACCCATGGCTTCTGCTGCATCTTCAATTAAAAGAGCACCATGTTTACGGCAAATATCTCTAATTAAATCTATTCTTCCTGGGAATCCATATAATTCAGCGCACACCACTAATTTAACATCTGGATATAATTCAAACGCTTTCTCTAACGATACTGGATCCATATTCCAAGAATCTTCTTCTGTATCAATGAAGATAGGAATACCACCTTCATACACAACTGGATTAAGAGTGGCATCAAATGTCATGTCCGAACAGAAGACTTTTCTACCTTCTAACGCTCCATGACTAATTTGTGGTTTGCCATATAATCTTTCACCAGCAAATTTGACACATAAATGTAATGCGGATGTACAGTTGCACAAACCAACTGCATATTTCATTCCAGCTTGTTCTGCTGCTAGTCTTTCAACTTCATCGATATTCTTGCCCACTGTTGACATCCAGTTAGTCTCATAGGCTTCTGACATATATTTAAGTTCTTCTCCGTGCATTGTTGGAGAAGCAAGATAAATATGATTTTTAAATGGCTTCAAATCTTTTCTAATAAACATAATTCAGGTTCCCAAATATATAAACTCAAACAAAAAGATGTTTTCAAATAACATCTCTTGTCAATTAACAAACTAAATAAAACAATATCACTACTTACGAATCTTGTCTGTGATGATGTTAATCGCTAAAGTCGCGGTAACAGGCCTTCCACACATCGTAAATTCCACTACGACAGTTCGTTTATGAAGGTTTACTTTTTTAACATAACCAAGTAAACCATCTAAAGGTCCATCTAATACCCTAACAATCTCGCCCTCTTTGACATCAATATCACTAATCTCAGTAATACGATTAGAGTTCTTAGAATAAAGTATATCAATCATACGAGCTTCATCTTCATTTAATGGAAGAAAGTTTTCTGTATGACCTTCTCTACCAAGCATTCTAGTAAATTCAGGAGTCCAATATAACTGGACAAAAAAATCATATGGTTCAGTAGTCTCCACAAATAAATATCCAGGGAAACATCTTTCAATAACTTCCTTTTCAACCCCTTTGATTTTTTTAATCGCCTTTTTATATGGAGCGAAAACATCAAAACCATCTTTGTTACCGATTTGTCTTTTAATCGCATCAATGGTTTTTTGTTCTTTTCCTGTTTTAACTTGAATAACGTAATACATAATGAATGCTCTAATAAAAAATTGTATAGGTTCATCTAATAGATATATGGATATATCTACCACATAATTATGACCTCTAAACCCTATTGAGGTGCGCCAGGCTTCGACCTAGTGATTTAGATTAAGTAGTGAATGTAGAAGAATTAACTCTGTTTTCCTTCTACAACATTCTTCTCTTTAATCACATTAACAATACTAGAGAAGAAAATCTTAATATCAAGGAAGAAACTAAAATTCTTTAAGTAGTAAGTATCAAGATTAATCTTTTCACTAATACTCACTTCATCCCTTCCGTGACATTGTGCATAGCCAGATAACCCTGGTCTAATATAGCAAACACAGTTTTTGTTTCTTCCTTCAATCAAATCTTTTTGACTCCAAAGAGCAGGTCTAGGACCAATGAAACTCATATGGCCAACAAAGATATTGAAGAGCTGAGGCAATTCATCAATTGAAGTTCTTCTAATGAATCGACCAAATCGAGTTATATATCGATCTGGATTTTCAAGTAAATGAGTTGGTATATCTGTTGGAGTAGATTTATTCATACTCCTAAACTTCAAGATAAGAAACTCTTTGTTATTCTTTCCAATTCTTCTTTGACGAAAGATTGGAAATCCTTTCGTATCTACCCACACTATTATAGCAATTATCCCCATAAATGGTAAGAGCAATGATATTGCTATTAGGGAGAAGATAATATCCAATAATCTCTTAAAAGGCAAATATATCTTTTGCCTAATAGAGAAGCTAAATTCTTCTTCCTCCATAGGTCTTTACTTTTTCTTGTTCTCAGTAATCGTATATGTCGTAATTACTTGAGCGAGTAACTTCTTCACATCAGTGGTTCTATCCATATTGAAGACTTTGCTTATAGTTTCAATGTCCTTCAAAACTGAATCTTTCAAAGTTTCCCTTGGTTCAATGAAGATCTTCTTATTTGGAGTTTTTAGTTGATGTTCTTTATCAAGTAGTAACTCCTCATATAACTTCTCACCAGGTCTAAGACCAGTCTCGACAATCTTGATATCTTTATTTGGCACCATACCTGCTTGTCGGATTAGTCGCTCCGCTAAATGCATAATTTTAACAGGTTGGCCCATATCAAGAATGAAGATCTCTCCTCCTTGAGCGAATAAACCACATTGAAGGATTAATGATACTGCTTCAGGAATAGTCATGAAATATCTTGTGATATCTTTATGAGTAATGGTTACTGGTCCACCAGCTTCAATTTGTTTTTTAAAGAGTGGAACAACACTACCATTACTACCAAGAACATTTCCAAATCTAACTGCCGCGTATTGAGTGTTCTTAGATACACTTGAATAATGTTGAATAATTGTTTCCGCAAATCGTTTAGTGGCCCCCATAACATTAGTAGGTCTAACCGCCTTATCTGTAGAAACAAGAACCATCTTCTTCACTTTATATTTATCAGCGAGTCTAGCGACATTATATGTTCCAATGACATTAGTCCTAATTGCTTCAGCAGGACTATCTTCCATTAATGGAACATGTTTATACGCTGCCGCGTGATAAATATAATCTGGGTGATATTGTTTTAAGATTTGTTCAACTCTAAATTCGTTATATGTCGAACCAATTAAAGTAACAAGATTAATATCAGTGATATTCTCTTCTCTCATCTTTCGGCATAATTCCATTTGAATGTCATATGTTGAATTTTCATAGATATCAAAGAGAATAAGTGTTCTAGGATGAGTCTTAAATATTTGTCTCACTAATTCGGAACCAATTGATCCACCCGCTCCAGTAACCATAACGGTCATATCATGAAGCATATCATTAACTTCGTGGTTATCTAATATAATAACATCACGATTAAGTAAGTCATTTAAGTCAACTTCAATGATTCTCGCATCATTTGGTCCTTCCATTTCGTTAATAAGAGGAAGTCTTCTCACTCTAACAGGACAGCCGTCTAAGATAGAAAGGATATCATGCAATCTGTCTTGAGTGAGCTCACTAATCGCGATAATCACTTCTTCAATTTGATAGAACTCAATAATTGTGGAAATCTCACTAATAGGGCCCTTAACAGGTAAGTTACAGAATGAACCACCAATCTTATTCATATCATCATCAACGAAGGCGATGATTTGATTGTGATTGTCTTTGTTTCTTCTACTTTCATCAACGACAACTTTTCCTGACGCTCCTGCGCCAATAACAAGAGTTCTAACTCTTCCAGTCTTTTTAAGTAATTGGTTAAGAAGATTAAATCCCCTAACAATTAATCTGATACTTGGGAGAGCAAATGATAAAGCGAATCCACATAAGAACCAAGACGCAAAGAATGTTCTTGCATCTGGAAGATAACTAATCGCAACAATTGCGATAAATCCAGCAAACTGTACCCCAGCGGTAATAATAAGAATCCTAAATGATTCAAATAGACCAATATCTTTTGGAAGAATTCTGTAAACTCCAAAGATAGTGAATAATACAATTGTTAATAAAGTAACTGAAGCAGAATAGATGAGAATTGGAATATAGAATTGTTCAATGCCGTCTCTACCATAATATGAATAGAATGACAAAAAAACGAAGCCAAATGTGGCTATAATATCCCCTAGAGCAAATAATATATGATATGGCTTAACTCTGATTCTGTTACGACTCATTTTCTTCTCTTCTTTAGCACATACTTTTTATTAAAGTATTCACGATATTTAAGCAAAATAAACCAATTTAGTCAATAGCGGACCCTTTTTAATCTTTAAAAATAGCGACCCCCCCCCCGAGAAATAAAACAAAAATATATCTCAAAAATACCAATTTTTTTATATATCAAACATTGATATTGTTTTTACTTAAAAATAACCACTATTCTAATTAAATTAGAAAAATAACAAATATATACATATGAAACAAAACATATCGAAATATCTCATATCATAAAAATAAAAAGACAAATTTCCCAAATAAAATAATTATTTTTCCCAAATAGTAAAATGATATTAATTTATATATTTTAAGAAAAAATATTTCTATATTAAGTGTGACCTAATCAGTAAACATAGATTCAATTGAAGCATATGGATGAGTGATGTCCATAATCACTCTATCTTTATGCTTTAAAACATAATGAATTGTACTAGAAGGACATTCATGAATATATCTAATCATATCTCCTTTAATAGGAGCTTTTAATGGATGCCCACTATTAGGGGAAATATCAATAGAAAGAAGATATTTTCCTTTTTTAATAACGATATTTTCTTTACTTAGTTTTAATATTTTCGCTCCATTATATGTTCCAAAGCGATATTCCTTGTTTTTATATGTGATTAAGGTCGTTATCCCTTTAATCACAAATAATTTAAAAGGAATAGTCGCGATGGCAAGGGTAATACTAGCGTCACTATTAATCGCATTGATCCATAAATATTCTTTTGGGAAATTAACACCTCTATCTCCTTCAATATATCCGTTCCCATTATTAAAAGAATAAACTATGTTATTAAGTGTTATTTCTCCAGATAATGATTGATACATTGAATATATCTTATGTTTACATTCAATCGGTAAAAACCGATAGTAAGACATAATATCTTTTTTAGGGACTAATAACTCTCCATAATCAATATATCCAGTTAAAGATATATCTTCCTGGTGGACATCAAATTTAATTCCTTTAAAAGAGATGTCCACACTAGATATATCTTTAATGAGATAACTCTTTTCATTAGTGATAACTTGAATCATATCTCCTTCGTTACTAGTAGAAGATATAACCGCTAGAGTGTAGCCATCCACTGTTTGGTGTTTATAATAAATTCCAAAAAATCTTCTCTTTTTCATAGATATATATTGATATTCATATTATATCGATTACATCTATATATATCAAAATAGATGCATATAGATTTAATTTACTTATATTTTTGGCAGCAATTTTGTCAATATGTGGTAGTACACTACTACAAAATCTATGTTTTCACTGCCAAAAACGGAAATATAAAAAAGTTTTAAAGCATATACTCCAAGAGAACAAAAATCACTCCCGTCCAGCGGTCAACTGGACAATATGGGAGTGATATTCTGTTCCACTCTCTTACATCAATATATAAATAATATAAATGTATATAATATGACGCGTATAGAGATTAGAGTGGACATATCTTGATTTCTATATCTCGAATATATGTTTTGAAAGGATAATACGATTCAATAGAAATCAAACACATTAAATAGCTACTCACCTATATATCAATAAATATATAAGTGGATGCATATAGATCTATTTAATATGTAGAGGATTTATGATTATTCCTCCTTATTAGGTTCTTTTATTCATAATTAACAAAAACCCAATAAGGAAGAACCAGAGATGGTCAGTCTCTGGTTAATCCTTATATAAATAGAAATTATTTAATTTCTTTACGTTTTCTCATGAAGAAGTATCCACCGATAGCGGTAACACTTACGAGTGAGATAACGATAATGATAGTTGTGAATGAAGCACTTTCAGAATTTACAACATCAAACATAACATTTGCATTAGCGCTATTTACTGTCATAGCTCCTGTTGTGTTATTAAACGATACACTTTGTTTATTAGCTTCCGCCCATGCAATTAATCTATTTCTTGCATTTAAGAACTCTTGTCTTGTGCCAAACCACTTTTGCGCTTCTTCACTAAGATTGCTATATTCATCAACGGCCTCGCCAAACCAAGTTAAGCAATTTGTTCCTTTGGTATTGTCATCATATGGAACATTATGTTTGACAAATGTATTTTCAAATTCTTGGGCATCTTTGAAAGAATCCACATAATCCCATTCAACATCAACATAATATAATTGAAATTGAGTGTTTGATGAGTTGGTATTTTTGATATAGCAAGCAGTGTCATTAATTGTGTATACTTCAGACTCACCAGTCACTTCTGATGGAGTTGAGCCCTTAAACACTTTATGACTTGCAGCTTGTTTGACAGAGAGTGTAACTGTCTTGATTACAAATGGTGAACCTGATTTTGCTTCAATATGGAGCTCGTTGCCATCACTTCCGCTATAATAATAGAGAGCAAGGTATCCAGCCTTATTTAAACCTATTTGATTGCTAGCACCATCATTTTTGATTGAATAAATGTTCCAATCATCAGAATCTAAGCCAAAAATTTCTGCGTCGTTGTTTCCACTCATATTTGAAGAAGTTGTTGTGTTTGTATATTCAATTCTGTAGCTATGTGGCTTTTCTTCCCAAATTGCATAAAGAGTTAAATTGGAAGAGAATGAAGCAATTTCATCATCAGGATCGTATCCAGTGCCATCTCCATCTTTGCTTGTATTCCATTCTTTGAATTTCATACCTTCAGGTGCAGTAAAGTCACAAGATGATACTATTGCAGTGGCACCAGTTTTATAAACACCATCAGCTGTTGTACCTGTTCCACCATTACTTACATAGGTGATTGTTACTTTTGTAGCCCATTGTGCATAAAGTGTAATATTTGATGAAATGTTAAATGTCGCTCCAGCAGCATAAGAAGTTCCATTGCCATCAGCGGATGTATTCCATCCATCAAATAGTTTTCCGTCAGGAACAATATAACCATTATTTTTAACCGTAACCAAGGCACCAGTTCCATATGCTTCAGGATCCATAGAACCAGATGCTGTATTTCCATGATACGTCAATATCACCAAATCATTCCATTGAGCAATCAAGGTAATATCAGAACTAATTGAATAATGATAGCCAGCAGAGCGAACTGCATCGCCGGTAACTTCTCCAACCCTAATTTTCCATCCAACAAATTCTTTGCCTGATGGAGCTGTATATGTACATTCAGGAAGATTATATTCTCCTAGAGGTACATCAGTAACAGCAGTCATTGTTCCAGATGCGCTTTCATTACCTTTATCGAACGATACTGTAAATGTTGGAACGCTGACAGATACGAGTGATGATTGATAACCACTAGTATATCCAACTTCTAGTGTTCCACTATAATTAATAATTGCGCCGCTTACTACAACATTATATTTATCTGCAACATATCCATCAGCGGTTGAATCACTACCTTGTGAACCAGCAATTGAATATGCTCTAAGTGTTTTATTTCCATCAGTAATGTCGAATGACGCTCCATAAGTTCCATCATTAACTGTCCCACTGACAGTTCCTTTAACATAAACTATTTTCCCATTGTTTGTGTTAGAAGATAATGCATTAGCAATGGTCCAAGCTTCTGTTACGGTATAAGGATTGTCTTGTGAACCTTTAGGAGAAGTTAGACCTTCGGCGGTAACGGCAAAACCTGTAGAATTGTGTGTTGAACCATCAGCGGCAAGTCCCCACACATAAACAGTACAGTTGTCTAAAAATGTAACTTTGCCATCACTACTAATAGTAGCTTTGTTTGCCACGCTTGTTGTTGCAGCATATGTATTGGTTTCCGTAACATACCATGTAACTGTTTGGATAGGCTTATTATCGCCTTGAACAGTTGCTTCACATTGAACAAAGGCTTCTCCTTTTGTATTGCCTTCCAAGTTACCAGCAGAAATGGTAACTCCAGTATATGTAGGAGGAGTTGTTGGAGTGAATGTAACAGAAGCCGCTTCAGAATCGGCATAAGTTATTCCATCACCAATTGCTTTTACATAAACAGTATATTCTGTTCCATTCTGGAAGGAACCATCATAAGGTGATGTAGCTGTAGTATAATTTGTTCCATCTAAGCTAACTTTGTAACTACTTGCATTTGCAACATTTCCCCATGTTACTTTATGCGTGGCATTATTAAATATTGGTGTTGGTGCAGAAAGATCTAAAAGCTCATATGTAACTACCAAAGAAGTAATTTGAGCTTGCTTTCCAGAACTACCACTAGTGGTCTTTTTTGTCCAAGTTTTTGAACTTAAATTAGTTACCGAATATGTACTATTGCTGCCATTCCATCCACCATTATTTGAACCACCTGTAAAAGTAAATGATAGTGATTTTAAATTACCAGCGCTTGATTCGACTGTGAAATTAGCGTTTTTGTAAACTCTATAATCGTTTTCAGTGAACGAACCGTTCCCGGCAGTAATTGTAATTGGCGTCTTCGTGTGAGTTTTTCCAGAGGCTCCATCAGTTGATGCCGTAAAGGTTACACTTGCTTCGACAGCAGCCCTTGCTCTCTGGACACTATTGTTTCCAACAGCGACACCTACTCCGATTGCCATTGCTAGACCAACGCTAAAAGTGGCAATCTTTGTTAAAAATTTGTTCATAAAAATATTTTCTCCTTTCTTATGTCTCTCTAAGATATCCACTCTAGATAGTTAGATACTTAATAGAGCTTATGAACAATAAATGAATGTCTTTCCTAATATAGAGACTCCTATATTGTCTCAATTAGAAAAAGAATCCATTATGTTGTACGCTACTAAGTAGACGTCATCTAATTAGTAGCCATCAATAAGGAGACTATATAAGAGTGATGTGCACTTTCATTCTTTTTCTATATCCCTTATTGAAAGAGATTACATCAATCGACCTCCGTTATATGCGTATTGACCAGATACGCTTCTAACTCCGGTCGATATATGTATTACTCAGTAATAAGGATATCTTCTTCTTCTTCTTCTTGCAAGCACTCGCACGCGACGAGTGCTAATTTCATTACTTTGTAATGAAGTATATTTTTGAATGCAAACAAAAAATCCAAGGCTTTTCACCACGAGTTAAATGCTACAGTCAAAAAAGCATCAAAGAATGTTTTAAATTGATTTTAAGTATTCCTCAACATTGATATAACTGATGTTACCAATATCTTTATTTTCTCCTCTATATAAAACGATACGTTTATTTATTGGATAATACGCCATAGAGATAACATCATTCATTTCTTCGTTAACCAAGAATCGATACTGCGATTCATTAATTTCTTTTGAATATTTGACTTCATATAAGTTAGTTATTTCTTTTTGATTATCCAAAGTCACCATATCATATTCGCCAATAGGGAAAATCATCTTAAAAGTATCTTTAGTAGTGATATATGTTTGATATAACACTATTTCTTCAAGCATCTTTCCTTTAATATCGCTAAGAAGTTTTTCTTTGATATAGTTTTTGATATTCATAGGAAGCCTTTGAACTTCACTTTGTGACATCAATATATCTAGTAACGCTTTCGCTTGAGAATAACGTAATCCTGGTTGGATAAATACTTTTCTTTTAATAGTTTCAAAAGATGGAGAAGAAACAATATCAACTTCTTTACATAAATCGAGAAGATTTAA
>JBGURM010000057.1:0-11677 GCA_045132035.1 Bacilli bacterium | reverse complement strand
ATTGGCTAATGTTTTCTTTTCTAAATAGATTTCTAAATGCTTATCTATTTGATTTAAGAAATCATCAATAGGGGCGTAGCCAACATTTTCTTTTCCTAGTCCAATTTCAGATACATAGATAATATCTTTTAAAGTGACTTCGTTAGGGGATTTAGCTAAACGATACCCACCTTGGTTGCCTCTTGTACCAAGTAATAGGCCATTAGCCTTATATAACGGCACGATTTGTTCTAAGAATTTCTTGGATAATTCTTTTCGATTGGCGATATCCACTAAAGAGATATAGCCATCTTCATAGTGTTCACCTAAATCGATGAACATCTTAATGGCGGTAATAGTTTTAGAAGATAGTTTCATAATTATCTATTCTCCTTAATAAAGTCCACTAATAATGGCTCAAATTTAACACTATAGTTATGATTTGGATCGTCTAGTGTATTTTCAATTACTTTAACTACAAACTTTGCGGCAATCTTAGTGGATTTTAATAAATCGTTATTGCTTAAATAAGCACTAAGGAATGTGGAGGCATAAACATCACTTGTTCCATGATAGGATATATCTTGCATAGTTAATACTTTTTTATTCATAGAGTTACCTCGTTGACACCATTATAGCAAAGAGTTATAATATTGTAAACCTATTAAACATATAGGAATAGTAAAAAGAGGAAAAACAAATGAAAGTTTATCAAAAAATAATCGACACTATTGGTAACACCCCATTAGTGGAACTCTCAAATTTAGAAAGCAAATATAACTTAAAAGCAAGAATTATTGCTAAAGTTGAATCTTTTAATCCTGGTGGTAGTGTGAAAGATCGTATTGCTAAAGCCATGATTGAAAAAGCCGAAAAAGAAGGCTTAATCAATAAAGATACAGTTTTAGTGGAACCAACATCAGGTAATACTGGTATTGGCTTATCTATGGTGGCCGCTTCTAAAGGATTAAAGATTATTCTTACTATGCCAGAAACAATGTCTATTGAAAGAAGAAATCTTTTAAAAGCTTATGGTGCGGAACTAGTATTAACCGAAGGCAGCAAAGGCATGAAAGGTGCAATTGCAAAAGCGGAAGAACTCGCTAAAGAAATTCCTAATTCCTTTATTCCTTCACAGTTCACCAATATGGCTAACCCAAATATCCACTATTTAACAACTGGTCCAGAAATCTACAAAGATTTAGATGGTAATATTGACTACCTAGTAGCAGGCGTAGGTACAGGCGGTACTTTATCGGGTACAGGTAAATATTTAAAAGAAAACAAACCAAGCGTTAAAGTAGTGGCAGTTGAACCGGAAACTTCCCCAGTTTTATCTAAAGGCACACCAGGTCCACATAAGATTCAAGGTATCGGTGCGGGATTTGTTCCTCAAACACTAGATACATCTATCTATGATGAAATTATCACAATCGGTAATGAAGAAGCGATGGAAATGGGCAAAGAATCCGCAAGAACAGAAGGATTGTTAGTTGGTATTTCTAGCGGCGCTGCTATTAAAGCGGCTATCAAATTAGCGCAAAGAGAAGAAAATGCTGGCAAAACAATTGTGGTAATCTTGCCAGACACTGGTGAAAGATATTTATCCACAGCGATGTTCCAAGAATAAATCACCATATATAGAAATAGACCTTAAAATAAAGGTCTTTTTCTTTATTAACCGTACGCAAAAAATGATAGCCGTACGCAAAATTGAGTTAAAAAAACGAACATCGTACGCATTGTGTTCGAATTGGACAAGGGGCTCAGGATAAATATTACAGTGATGATACAAAGTCACTGTTTTTTATTGATTTATGGTAGAACGATACTCTATTTTATGGTAGAATATAATTGATAAAAGGAGAACCGTTTTATGAATAATAATCAACCACTAGATTTATTATCTATCGAAAACAAAAGTATCGAAGAATGTATTTATAACATCAGAGGACAACAAGTTATGCTTGATAGTGATGTTGCATTTTTCTTTGAGATTGAAACTAAAAATTTGAACAAGCAAATGAAAAGAAACATCAATAGGTTTCCGGACGATTTTTGCTTTCAACTAAATTCTGAAGAATTTAAAAACTTGAGGTTCCAAAATGTCACCTCAAATTATGGTGGCAGAAGATACTTGCCATATGTCTATACAGAAGAAGGAATAATTACACTTGCCGGTGTTCTTAAAAATGATATTGCAGCAAAGATGAGTGTTGAAATAGCACGAAAGTTTATCCAAATGCGCAAATTCATTTTAGAAAATGGTGATGTTTTGCTCGCTCTTGCTAGACTCCAAAATAGACAAATAGAATTTGAAAATGAAACAAACAGAAAGTTTGATGAGATCCTTAAGTTAATTAGCAAAGCGGATTTACCAAAACAAGCAATTTTTAGTGCGGGTCAATTTTACGATGCGTATGAATATATTTCATCAATCATTAGAAAAGCGAACAGTTCTATTGTGCTTATTGATCCATATTGTGACGCTAAAGCTTTTACATTCTTGAAAAATAAAAAAGAATCAGTGAAATTAACAATTTGTTCTAGCCATCTATCAAAACTTGAAAAAGAGGAAATTGAGAAATTTGAATCTCAATATGAAAAAATAAATATCAAACAATTAGATGATAATCATGATAGATTTTTAATAATTGATAACGAAGAGTGTTACCAGCTTGGAGCATCTTTTAATTATGCCGGGAAGAAAATGTTTGATATTATTAAAATTGAAAATAAGGAAATCATTGATTTTCTTTTAGAAAAGATTAATTAGCAAACCCCTCAATTTCGGTGGGTTTAAATTGACATATTTCGATCAAATTAAAGAGGTCGAAATCGACCATGTTAACCATTTGAAAAAAGTGGCTAAAGGGGTCGAATTCGACCCGGTAAAAAAGGAGGCAACTATGCCAGCATACAAAGTATTAGGAGATAGAATTAAAAAGATTCGTCTAGAAAACAATATGACTCAGCAAGAATTTGCAGAGGCTTTAGGTTACACCCATAAATCAATGGTGAATAAGATTGAAACAGGATTAACCGAAATGTCTTTTGATAAAGTAATAGCGTTAATCCTTACATTTAATGTAAATGCTGCTGAATTCTTAGATTTAAGTGATGCTGAGACCAATAAACTAATGGATATGGCACATGACGCTGATAAACCAGATTGGCGAAAGATATATCCACTTAAATCTAGAGATGAAAGTGTTATTTATATAAAACCAACATTAATTGCATCTACTAGAAATATCGAAGTCGGTAAATATTCATATTATGATGGTCAAAACTTTGCTAGTAGAGTGACTCATCACTATGACTTTTTAGGCGATAAGCTCATTATCGGTAAGTTTTGCCAAATTGGTCATAATGTAGAATTTGTTATGAATGGGGCCAACCATCAAATGAATAGTGCTTCCACTTATCCTTTTTATATTTTTAAAGGTTGGGAACAAAACCCACCAAAAATGAATGATCTACCATATAAGGGCGACACAATAGTGGGAAACGATGTTTGGATTGGCCAAAATGCTGTTATTCTTCCAGGTGTCCAAATTGGTGATGGCTGCATTATTGGCGCTAACTCTGTCGTAGGTAGTGATATTCCTCCTTATTCAGTAGTAGTCGGTAACCCCGCCAAAGTCGTAAGAAAAAGATTTGATGATGAAATGATAGAGTTATTAGAAAAGCTTGAATGGTGGAATAAATCCGAAAAACAAATACAAAAGCTTATTCCAATTCTTTCTAATGGAGACATTGATTATGTTAAAAAAGAGCTCAAAACAATTCTCCAATAGGATGGCAATTATAGCGTTTAACACAATTTGGCTATTTTTACCCCAGTAATAGGGGTATGCAAATTGCTCAAAGGGTATGCATTGTATTAAATATGGTAAACCATTCTATTAAATATGAAATTGTCCCCAAAATTCGGACTCTATAAACCGATTACTGTCCGCTCTTTTTGTGTCTTTTTTATCTTTGTAAAAGAAATAATCGATACAAATTTATTTGTCGTGATATAATTAATTCAACTAGTCATGTACACAAGAGAACAAATTGATAAATTTGGTTATTTTAAAGATATTGAATTATCTCATTTACTTGACTCTTTAACTGGAGTTATTTCAAGGGGATATATTTTAAATTTGGCCAAAGAATTAGTTAATAGCAACACTCCATTTACAATGTTGATGTTTGATATTGATAATTTTAAATTTATCAATGATAACTATGGACATGCAATCGGGGACGAATGCTTAATCGCTGTTTGCGATTCATTAATTAGATGTGTTGAAGACAAAGCTTTAATTGGTCGCTATGGTGGAGATGAATTCATCATCATCTATTTTGGTGAACATTCCTATGAAGAATCTCATTCTTTTGCTAATTCTTTATATGGAACAGATAAAGCAGTTAGAAGATCATATCGATTATCTACCGCGGAATTATTTATAACCGCTACAACAGGAAACGCTTCTTTCCCTAAAGACGCAAATAATTATGATGACCTCTTCTTAATGGTGGATAAAGCTTTATATCGAGGAAAAACCAAAGGTAGAAACTGCTATATTACATATGTAAAAGAAAAACATGAACATATTGATGTCCATAAAAAAGGAACTGATTCTTTAAATATTTTATTTAGAACATTATTAGATATTGTCACTTTACAAGAAAAAAGAGATGTCACGATTAAATATTTATTAAATAACATCACAATCTTTTTAGGAGTTAAAGATTCAATATTTGTTAAAACTGATGGTCATTCAATCTCCAGTTCTTCAAAAAGGAAATTTGACACACCAGAGATTTATCAAGTTTTAGTGGATAACTCTACAGTCTATGAAGAATTATTTTACCCAACTGAAATTAATTTCTATAAGAGAACCGCTAAAAAAGAAATCCAAGAGTGGATTGATAAAGAAGATATATCAACATTCATCGTTTCTAAAGTTAGAAATACAAGCGAATATTTTGGAAGTATTATTCTAATTGAAAAAAACGTCCAAAGAATATGGCAAGATAAAGATAAAGCTTTATTAATGTATGTTGATCGACTAATTGAGCTTCTTTATAAATAAAATACCGAATCAATCGGTATTTTTTATTGATCTAATTCCCAAGTTTGAACGATATTAGCAATCATTTCATTAGTAGAATCAAGGACTTCTTCAGCGGTCTTTTTTCCTTTTTCTTTATACAAAATTTTTTTATTTTATGAAAAGTTTTTAAGATACACTCAGCAATTAATATTTATAGTGCTAAAATAATTAATCGAGGTGACTCAATAATGAAACTCAAAACTATCTTTCTAATTCCATTAATTTCAATGATATTGATGGGATGTAATCAAAACACAAATTCAAATAATAGTGGCGATCCATCTTCTGATCCAATTAATGACCCTAGTGGTGACACTCCAGTAGTAGGAGAAAAAGGAACATTAGCTAATCCATATACAGTTGCTGAAGCAATTGCGATTATTGGCACTAATACAGCGTTATCCACTAATGAGATATTTGTTAAAGGAATAGTGAACGCTAATCCTTCTTATAATTCAAACTATAAATCCTATAGTGCTTATCTAGTGGACACCTTTGGTGATAGTAAAAATATTCAAGTATATTCCGCTAATATTGATAGTAAAGCTGGATATACTGATTTACAAAAAGGTGATGTTATTGTTGCTGGTGGTCACTATATGTATTATTCGCAAAAAAGTCAGCCAGAACTTGCAGGTAGTAGTGATTATGGCTATCCAGTAATCTATTCAATTGATAGAAAAGGTGATCCAACTCCTTATGAAAGTGAAGAAGATAATGGAAAAGCAACTGAAACAATAACCTTTGATTTCACTAGTGAAGATAATAAAAATTATCAAGAAAGTTGGGATAATGATGACTATGTCATGACTTTAGGAAATGTTAAAGTGATTAACGATCCAGGAAGTCAATATTCATTCTCTCCAACAGGAAACTTCCCATATCGATTCTATGTTGGTACATATTTCCATATCAGTGTTAGTAGTGGAAAGCTTAAATATATTACTTTTGAAACTAATGAAAATTATCCGTTCTATAA
Organism: Bacilli bacterium; assembly: GCA_045132035.1. GTDB lineage: Bacteria > Bacillota_I > Bacilli_A > RFN20 > CAG-826 > UBA2450. The sequence goes on along the minus strand of JBGURM010000057.1, from coordinate 5,611 downwards.
AGAAATACCAGTCACTAACGCAAAAATGGTGATTGAAAGTAACACTAAAACTAAAATCTTCTCTCAAGTCGATTATAGCAAAATCAAAATTCATAATAGTAATAACGGACAGACAAGTAATGTTTACGTTAAACAAGTTAGAATCTACAAAATGACTGTTGTTTACTACAAATAGTGTTTATTTCACATAAAGAAATACAAATCATTTGCGTTTGTATTTTTTTATAAACATAATTAAGTTAGATATAACCAATAAAAAAGTAGGTGATTATATGAAAAACAAAGGATTTCTTTTCGCGATAAGTGTATTTTTAGGTGCTTCTGCTTTAATTGGCTGTACCCCTGCTAGTAGTGGTTACACTGTTCCTACAACAAGTTATCAGAAAGTCAAAACTGCTTTTAACGGAGTAGAAAAGAGCTTTCAAAATACAAAACCAAATAAAAGTAATTTGATATCTCCGTTTTATCGATATAACGAACCATCTACTTTTGATGATGCTTTAAACACCATATATAACGAGTACACTTTAGAAGAAACCGGTGGTTCAATCGAAGATTTAGAGTACGACGAACCTCCAATGATTCAATTTAGGTACTTAAAATCAGTACTTGAAAAAGTTGGAGAAGGTTATTCTTTCGGCACTAAATACCAAAAAGATATTACTGGTCAAATCTATTTCGATTTAGAAACAGGTGAAAAGAAAGAAAGTACAGACACCGATTATTTAGTTAACTACACCTTTACATTCGCAGTTGAAGTAGGGATTGATGAAAACGATTTAATCGATGCCTCTGTTCATATGGGTATCAATCTAGTGAAGGGTAATGACACATATCATACGGATTGGTATGTCTCAATGTTACTTGATTATGATTTAGAGAAAGAAAGTCCAAATTACAAAATGACTTTAATTACCGATAACGATGAACATGAACTCAGTTATCTTTCTAGTCCATATAATATTGGTTACTACTATGTAGAAGTTCAAAATAACTCAATTAAAGAATGGAGAAAATTTGATATTGGTTCCACTAAGAGATTAGTGAAAGACTCAACGCACCAAGATTTCGCTTCATATATTAATGAAGGCGTCAAATTTGTTGAAATGAACTGGAAATGGTATAAAAACAACACATTCCATAAATTCACATCCACAAGTGCGACTAGATTAGCAACTCTAGGAGAAGCCTTCTTTAATGGAATGGGACTCAATACCACAAATATTAATCCAAATGAATTTATCTCAAAGAGCGGCACTCCTCATAACGCTTTAGAACAAGTCTATCGTGAAATCTCTCAAATCTATGGAGTAGATATCATTTATGATTTGATTAAAAGAGGTGAAGGACATCAAGATGGTCCTAGCGCGATTACAGGACTAAAGATTCTTAGTAGAGAGTCAGATAATGAATTCTATTATCAAAACGTCAGTGGTAATCATTCGATTAGACAATTATTTGCAGAACAAGCAAGAATCGCCTATATGAGCGACGATAACAAAGTAGTGGAAGTCGCTGATAACGATAAGATTGATGGACTCTTTACCTATAAGTTTACAATCGTCGATGAAGAAGGTAATCCACTTCATACTCCAATAGAAGTATATTCAGATACAAAATTTAAAGAAGCATATTTGGACGCTTTTGGCGATATGGAAGAAATGCCAGATCCTGCTGATGTATTTACCATTTCTGTCTTTGACAGAGAGTTAGAATTAGAAGCATCATGCTACTGCATTTTATATGAAGTAAGTCCATACGACTTATTCCATCATGTTTTCCCTAAAGTTTTAGCAAATATCGGAGTTCCTGCTTATAAGAGTCAAAATGCTTACTATATCCTTAACCAAGACGAAAAAACTCAAGTTTACTCTTTAGAAATTTCTAACACAAATAGTGATGAAATTGATAGCTATGCGACTAGATTAACTGGCTCAGAAGGCTTTAATCAAGAAAAAGAAAGCGATGAGCAAACATATATGGAATTCACTAAAGTGATTGGTAATTTAACACTTCATATTAGAATTCCGAAAACATATAGCAACTCAATTAAATTTGAAATTTGGCAAGTCGGTAGTTCAGCGGGTTGGCCAACAGATGTAATTAATAGGATTTCTTTCACTACTAATTTCCCAGCCCCTGTTGCCACTAATGCGGTCTATGATGTTAACGAAGATGCTGGAACAGTTGTCATTAGAAACTTAACTCAAGCAGAATATAATGCTTATGTCTCAGCGTTAGATGATTTTGGTAGGGTCATCCTAAATAGTCAAGGAAACATTTCTGAATACCGCTATGTTGGTATGCCAAACGCAAGCGATCATATGCTTTATATATGCCCATTCTCAAATGAAGGCACTGTCATTTATCTCCGCTTCCATTACACACGTGGATACTATCTCGACCAATACCAGATTCGTGATGATTATAATAATCTAGTTGCCAAAATGACTGTTAATGAAGACTATGACGGAATGGAATGTACAGTTGAACTCCGTAAAGGAACAAGGGTTTTCATGATGGGCTGCAATATGTCTGAAATCATTGATGATAAAGACCGAGTTAAAGAAAGTGGCACATATCATTTAGTTGTTTACTTTGATGAAGAACAACAAAAAATACATGTCTTAGAATTCATTCCGGGAGAAGTCATTGATGATAATACATATCTCTTGGTTGGTTCGTTCAATAACTGGAGCTTTGAAAAGGGTTATGTCGTTTTTGAACGAGATGAAAACGAAGAAGAAACTCTCCGTATAGCAAGATTCAGCTTTGTTAGAGGAAACCAATACAAAGTATACAAATACGGTGAAAGAGATGGCGATGGTTTAGGCTATAACAATGTTCCTCCACATGAATACATCGCTGAAGGAGAATATGGCAATATTGCCTGTGTCCATTCATTCACTGCGACAGTTACACTTCGTGATAATTATATTTATTTCGATAACATTCAAGATGATGGATCATCAACCTTAGATATCAGCTCTGTTTCTATTGTTGGTTCATTTAATGAATGGAGTTTGGAAGAAGGCACAAAAGAATTTGCTCATGATCAATTAGATGGAGGACACTGGTCAATTGTGTGGACTGTTGATGAACCTACCGAATTCAAAGTTGTTCTTAACCATAGTTGGGACGATGGAGCATTTGGTTATGATGAGATTGAAGATGTCAAACAATATAAAAATGACTTAGGAAAAGAAAGCAAATACGGAAATATCATGGTTCAACATCCAATGGTCATCACAATTGATGTCTACAATTACTCAGATAACTTTAGCATATCCCTCAGCATCGAGCTAATGGTGTATTAATATCTTTCAATAATTATTAATGACCGCTTATAAGCGGTCTTTTCATATTCATTGTTTATTTAATAAATAGAAAGTAAAATTTATTTAAATATAAAAAGAGGTTTTACTACATGAAAGATTCACTTGCTTCAACATTTCTTATTTTAGCTTTGGCAATCGGTTTACCATTTGCATTAATTTCTATCGCTCTTGTTATCAAGAAGAAAGGCGCTATGAAAGCCGCAGCTATTTTTTTAAGCGTTCTTGCGATAATGCTAGTAATCGGAACGTTAGTTAACGCAATCATTGGTATTAATCACGCTAGAGATTATGGTCACCATCCATGTACATGGGTTGCTCTTGGATTAAGCTGTGGCGCAATGGCTGTTGGACTAATCGCTCTCTGCGTAGGTGTCTATGCTTTCTTCTCAAAATCAGGACAACAAGCACAAAATAGTGCAGCACAAACAGTTACTGATAATGGATACGTTATTGTTAAAAAGAAAATCGATGGTGATGTCGCTTTATTTACAGCAGCTTCCAATAACGGAGTTGGCTTATGGACTTCAATCTGTATCTCATTTGCTTCAATCTTTGGCGTTGAAAGTGTTAACTACACTAGAAAAATGAATATGGTCTTAACTAGAGTTAGTAGCAAACTCGAAGAAGTTATGAAAGAATATCCAGAATTCGAATACCGTGATTTCCGAGTTATTAAAGAAGGCAACTTAGCGTACACCGCATCAGTAATGGGAATTAGAAAAAAATAAAATAAGGCACGAGGCGACTCGTGCTTTACTTTGTAAGAATCATTTTAATAATCCAATTTTGGAATCTTTTTGGTAATCGATTAAGCATTCTTAATAATGGATTACGATTGATATTATAGAAATATTTTGGTTTCTTCTTTTTGAGGATTTTTGATATAAGTTGTCCAATCTTTTGAGGTGGAATCTTCTTTGATTCAACGTTATCAACGACTTCTTTAAATCTTTCTACATTATATTGATAGTGGGTAGTAGTCTTAGTGAATTCTTCTAGTCTTTGAGTAGATACATTAAGTAAACCAGTATCAACCGCGCCAGGACGAATAACAGAAACATAATAACCAAGTAATTGAAGCTCCATTCTTAAAGAATAAGCATATTTTTCTAATGTGGTTTTAGTTATTCCATATATTCCAGTAAAAGGTAGAGGATCTAAAGGACCTAATTCACTAGTGGTGATTAATATCTTTCCGCCTTTAGATAGTAAAGGCAAAAATATTTTATTAACTCGATAAACGGAAAAGACATTAACTTCAAAGATTCTTTTAAAATCATCTTCGCTCATTTCAATTAATGAATTAAGGTCATATATACCCGCGAGATGAATGAAAGCGTCAAATCCGTCTACTTCCTCTTTAATTACATTAAAAGCGTTCACAACTGACTTTTCGTTAGTTAAATCAGTCTTAAAGAAGTGGAGATGTTCTATTTCTTCTTTTTTATTAATATCAAGTCCATAGACTTCATATCCTTCATTAATTAAGACTTTCGCGGTCGCTAGGCCCATCCCCCCGAAAGCGCCAGTTAATAAAACTTTCTTCATATAAAGAAAATATACCATTATTCTTGGCTATATCATAAAATATTTTGTGAGGATATTTTTATGGCTACTCCTAATTATGATTTTGATCAATTACTCTCTTTAAGAGCGACTCTTTCTTGTTTATTTGGTTTTGTTGATTCTAAAAAAAGAAATATTGAAAAAAACACTGCTGATTTAAATAAAGTTAAATCTTATTTACCACAAGTAAAGACATATTCTTCCTATTTAGTTAGCTATGAAAATTGTAAAAAAGGTGAAGAAAATTATTGGAATATGTATCTTAAAGAAGCTGAAAATTTTAAGAAAGCAAATATCTTTACTAGAGGTAAAATCAAAAAGAGAATTGCTTACGCTAATGAAGAGAGTTCTTTCTATCATCAAAAAGCTTATGGATATCAAAAATATATTGAGAGATATAAAGCAATTTTTGGTGATTTAACTGGTGATGCTTTAACTAAGAAACTTAACGAGATAATTAAAGGATTAACCGATGCGATAAATAGTGATGTTGACTCTATTAAAAAAGCATATGCAGATTTTGAAGCAAAAGAATACGTCATTTCTAAAAGTGACATTCCATATTTAGATTATTTAATCTATTTATTTGACACTCATAGAGCAGACACGATTAAAGAAGCACTTCAATTACTTGATGAAAATAAAAGACATAATGAAATCATGTCGACACTAAACGCGATTAGTAATCAAATTACTCAGTCAATCAA
>JBGURM010000056.1:0-3703 GCA_045132035.1 Bacilli bacterium | reverse complement strand
TGGTGAAAAAATCCCCATACTTCCGAGCAAGTAGTTAAGTCGAGGAGAGTTAGTAAGTTTTTTAGATTTACTTTCTGCCATAAAATAAAAATAACAACCTTAAGGCTGTTATTCAATACCAATTAAGAAAGAATAGACATTTTGTTGTCCTTCAATGATATCAATATTCAAATCAGGATGTCTCTTCTCAATTTCCTTTTTAGTTTCAAAGACTTCTTCTCTTGTAACATCTTCGCCAAGGAAAATAGTAAGAAGCGCGCTATCATCATCAACCATCTTATCGATTAATTCTAATAAGCATTCAAATTTATCTTTGCATCCGACAACGATATCTTTTTCAAAAATACCGATGAAGTCATCTTTAGAAATCTTGATTCCATTAAGTTCGCAATCTCTAATAGAGAAAGTAACTTCGCCACTTTTAATTCTCTTAAGAGAGAACTTCATGTTTTTAAGATTCTCTTCAGGATCTGATTCTGGATCAAAATTTAAAGCTGCAACGATTCCTTGAGGAATAGTTTTAGAAGGAATAACGAAGACGTTTTTACCGTTTTCATTAGCTAAATCAGCAGCTTGGTTAGCCGCCATAACGATATTAGAGTTATTTGGAAGAATGAAGATATTATCAACATTTAATCGATTAATCGCGGATAAGAAATCTTCACTACTTGGATTCATTGTTTGACCACCGCTAACAACTAAAGAAATACCAATATCTTTAAAGTATTTAGAAATACCAGCTCCGCTACTAACAGCGATAATTGCATTGTGTTCATCGATGAATTCGACATCCGTTTCTTCAATTTTAACGGTTTCTTCTTCAACCAAATCAACATGTTCTTCAACTTTAGCACCATTTTCTAAAGCGTGATGTTGTTCAGTCATGTTTTCAATTTTAAGTTTTAAGAATTCACCATATTGTTGAGCGTAATTTAAAATTTCGCCTGGTGTAAGAGTGTGAACATGAACTTTGATGATATCATCATCTCTAACTACCACTAAAGATTGTCCATGATCATTAAGCCATTCGGTAAATCTTTTTTGATTAAAAATCTTTTTCACTGAATCTGGTCCTAAAGACATAATAAATTCAGTACAATAACCAAATTCTTCTTCAGCAATAGAAGCCGCAGCGGCGCTCATCATTGCAGAGTCACCAACTAAATCGCTATTACGATTAACGAATTCTTCTTTACTAGCAAGATACATACCTTCAATGATTCTTACTAGTCCAGTTCCACCAGAGTCAACAACACCAACTTCTTTAAGAATTGGTAATAGTTCTGGGGTTCTATTTAATGAGGCATTAGCTTCTTTTAACAAGATTTCTAATGTCTTTTCAATGCTCATTCCTTCTTTAACTTTTTTATTTAAAGCAGCACTGCTTTCTCTAATAACAGTTAAAATAGTTCCTTCCACTGGTCTCATAACAGCTTTATAAGCTGTGTCACTTCCAGTTTTAAAAGCTTGAGCAAGTAATATTGGATCGATTTCATTAACACCTTCTAAAGCGTTAGCGAAACCTCTAAAGATTTGAGATGTAATAACGCCAGAATTACCTCTAGCGCCCATGAGTAAGCCATGCGCAAATGTCTTAGCTACTGTATATAAATCAGCATCATCTTTTAATTCATTAATCTCATTAGCCCCACTAGTCATTGTGAGATTCATATTAATACCAGTATCTCCATCAGGGACAGGGAAAACGTTGAGCGCGTCAACTTCTGGATAGTGATTAAACAAATTGTTCGATGCACTAGTTAATAATATTTTTAATGTTTTACTATTAATTGTTTTCATTGTTTTCTTTTTTCATCTTATGCTTAAGCATAAGAGTATTCTATTTTACATATCTAGGATATTAATGTCAAATTTTATGAGTTTTCCTTACTTTTTTGGTTATAAAAATGAAGTAAATTTAAGTATTCAGAAATAATATTTCCATATACGATAATGAGGTGATTACCAAAATCTTCTCTTAATAAAGTAAATAAACCATCATCTTCATCAAATTTTACTTCAATTTGAGTGCGACAGTAATTAGTTAATTCAGGATTAGAAATAACTTTGCCTTCTAAAAATAAGGAGTGATTAAGTTTAGGAGATAATTTCACAATTGAAATATCTCTTTCATCTAATTTACCTCTAATTCCAATTCCTAAGCCACTTTCAAAATGGGTCATAAATTTTGGATCTTTCACCATTGAGAATGGAATTGTGCAGTGCGCTAATAGTAAAGTTTGATTATTTAAATCGATTTTACTTGGATTAGCCTGGAAAGAAGTTTGACCGCTAACCGCTCTAACAAAGAACATCGTTAACATGCTTGGAATATCTCCTTCGCAAGTTCCAATAATTCCTTCATCATTAAGCATCGCTAAGGCTAAACACGCAGTGTTTTTATATTCTTCAATTAAATCAAAACAACGGATTGTAAATCCTTTAAGATGATATTTTTCAATAATTCTTTTAATTCCTGAATAAATTTCAAGCGCACCAGTAAAATATTCATTATTTTTAGCGAGTTTTTTATAAAATTCATATTTAGGAATATTGTCTAAGATTCCTTTATTAATTTCTTCTTTAAGTTCAGAAGTAGGAATATCCACTAAAGTGATATTAAATTTGTCTTTGACTTCTTGATAGTCAACAGTAGAAGCAATTAACCAATCACTTGGTTTACCAATAACTCCTAAAGAAGAACCTTCAACATAACTTCTTGCGGTTAATAATTTAACAACATCTTTTAAAGTGTAAGCAATATCTTTTTCGCTTCCAAAAAGAATAATCGCATCTTCTTGATTGTGATTATTTAAATAAGTTTTGATTTCAAAACATGCAGGAAGTGAGTTATTTTTACAAGTTGATAGTAAAATGATTGGTCTTGGTAAGTCCTTTTCGACCTTAACAAAATGTTGTTCACTTCCACCTGTTTCAATAAAAACAATTGAATAAGGAAGAGAAGAATCTTCCACTAATTCTAAATCATCTTCAAATAACTCATTATTAATTTCTTCGATGAATAAATCATCATCTTTTTTAAATGTCGCATTTGGATCAAGCGAGTTTGATAATCTAATTAAATTTACTTTCATAGTTTCATTATAGTATAGGTATATTTTTTTATAAATAAAAAAAGCCCGGCAGCTCGCTATTTTTGCTCAGATGAACTATCTTCGCCACTACAGTGCTTAACTTCTGTGTTCGGAATGGGAACAGGTGTGTCCACTGCGCTATCGCCACCAGACTTTTTGTTTAGAGAACTTTGTTCTCTGAAAACTAGATATTAATACATTACTCTTTCTTTCGTTAAAGTTAAACATAAATTTTACTTATGGACTCTTTTATAAAAATCTTAGAAATTAAGTCCTCGACCTATTAGTATCGGTCAGCTTAATGCCTCACAGCACTTACACTTCCGACCTATCAACCTTCTAACTTTGAAGGGGTCTTACTTCTTGCGAATGGGAAGTCTCATCTTATGGTTGGCTTCACGCTTAGATGCTTTCAGCGTTTATCCTTTCCATGGGTAGCTACCCGGCCATGCCACTGGCGTGACAACCGATATACCATTGCCATGTTCAACCCGGTCCTCTCGTACTAAGGTCAAATCCATTCAAACTTCCTGCGCCCACGACAGATAGGGACCAAACTGTCTCACGACGTTTTGAACCCAGCTCGCGTACCACTTTAATTGGCGAAC
>JBGURM010000055.1:0-40791 GCA_045132035.1 Bacilli bacterium | reverse complement strand
AGCATTGTTTGCATCGTCTAACAACGATAAATCTAGATAGCATGTCTTGAAATCTATTGGAGCCACGAAGATGATTCTTAATCGTCCTTCCTCTTTATTCGTTGAAATAACTTTATAACGTACGCCAGCAAGCTTTTGACGTTTAAAGATGACGTCGTCGCCCTCTTTTTCACGGCTACTCTCACTTCCTGGATGATTTCCGCCACCATCTACATCATTGTGCCCATCTGGATGAGAAACATCTCCATCCTCAGAATTGTCAATGGCACCAATGTCTGGTTGTAAACTGTTGCCATCATCAGCTGGATTCTTTGCGTTTTTCTCGATTGTTTCATTTCTTTTTGGTTTAGAAATCGTTACTGACTCAATTGGTTTTTGATTTCCGTTTGTCTCATTGGAAGAATCCCCAACATCAGTATCTGGCAAATAATCTCCAGCACCATTAGGATCAAGTGGTTGTTCATCACCAATTTGTAAACATTCAATAACCCTATCTCTAATTTGTTGTTTTATAGAGCGCAAGACTTCTTCAACTTCTAGACGAGTTGATTTATCTTTGATTCTTTTTGTTTCCCAATCAATGTGTTGAGCATTTTCAATTTCGCGTAGAGTTTTGCCTAAAACGTTATCTTCAATAATGCACATTGCGGAAACTCTAAAGCTTGCGCCGAGTTGTTCGTCTTTAATTTTCATTAAAGGATAACGAATCATTGTACATTTGTGAGTTGCCAACTCATCTTCTTCTTTTGATAGAGGTAAGACATATAATGAACAACTCCCATAATCTGTATCAATATCATAAACGCTTACTCTTTCAGTATCAGTAAGCAATCTAAATTGAGAAACGATACTACTTTTATTGGTTTTGTAAATAATTGATTCATCATAAACGATATCTTTTACACTATTTTTATCAATAAGAAGGCTGTTTATAGATACTTCTAAGTCGCCACGAACAATTGCCGGCATGAAAGAATCTAACAAACTATTAATGATTTCTTTTTCCCATTCTTCATTTGTGTTAAAGGCAAGAATAAAGATATCAGTGCCATATTCATTAGCTTTTCTTTTAAACGAACCATCTAATGATTCAATAGAACTTAATGGATTATTCAAATCATCAGATGAATAATAGCCCTTGCCTTGTGTGTAATCTCTATTTGCATCAGCACTATCATCTAAATATCCAGATATCAAATCTGATACGCCAATAAACCCAGCAAAGTCACCAGGATTACCATCGATGTCTTGATTTGCCCTCGTTGCATAAAATGCAGTTGAGACTTCAGACATTAAATATGCTGCGTTTTTGCCTAATCCTTTTGATCCTGCAGCTAATGTCGTGCCTTTTTCAGAAACACCAGTACCTTTTGTTAAAGCAAGGAACTTATTATTTTTTTGCTTATCAGTATTAACACCAATAAGACCTGTAGTATTAAAGTCACTTACTCTCAAACAAGTAATTGTTTCTTTATTTAGTACATTTAACAAGTCATTATAGATTTTGACGTAATCTGGTTTATGAGACCAAAATTCTATACATCTTCTAACTTGTTCTTTTAATTCGTTATAACCAGGAATTGAAATAGTGGCTAATTCAAAAGTATTGAACTCAACAACTGTTGGGTTTTCATCAGAATCTCTTGCATCAATTGAGTTTTGCAGTATTTCTCTAGCAAAAGCTTTAAAAGGCGACTTTTTAAATGTTTCTGTGTCACCACTACTTATTCCTTTTCTATCTCCATGCCCGCTTGCGGGGAATCTCCATTTGTTACTCATATAATAAACCTCACAATTCAAATCTCTTTGGGTTCTTATTTTTGTTTCTTCTAAGCAATGTTTCTTTTGATTTCTTTGTTTCAAGCTCTATTGCTTTAAAGATTTTTTCAATATCCTCATCTGTATACTCATAGTATGAAGAATTGCCCAAATTTGTGAGTTGAGCTAACATGGCTAAAATCTTTGATACTCTATTTTCAGATATTCGTTTAAAGTTGTCTCTTTTTATATCCATACTAGCAACTCCTTTCACATTTTCGATCGTATCAGGACAAAATAAAAAACACAAATAATTTCGTAATATTTTGGCAATATTTTTTAACTATTTTGTGTACAATGTGATATTTACAGCCATTTTGCTAAAGCAAAGTTATTGTAAAAGTAAATGTTTTATATGTTCCTATACTATATTCAATTTTGAAGACATCATTTAAATAGGTCCTAACGATACCAAGGAGCAAATATTTATTCCAAATCTTTCCAACGTTCGGCAGCGAAGAATAGCCGGCATATGACTCACTAAAAATCGAGCCAAAACTTTTAATGTAAAATTTCAATTCCTTTTCAATTGCATCTAGCTTGTCATCATCCAAGTCAAAAGTATCTTTCCTTATTGCTTTCTCTTGGTCGATTTGAACATAATCATCTGAAATATCAATAAAGAATCCAAGATAATTCATAAGCTTCTTTAAATGCATTTTATTGGCATAATTATTTAATTTAGTCACTGAAATCTCGTCTTGATCGTATGCATAAGAAATAATGATGTCGTCATTTTCTAGTTTGATTTCCTTATCTTTCGAAATAAATGGTTTCTTGTAAAAATAGTCTTTTTCAAAATATGCAGTAACAAATCTAAACATGTCTGCTTGATTATTAAAAGAGCCAAGCTTCTCTAACGAATCACCGTGGACAATGGACATTCGAGCATATAATTTGCCAACAGTAATAACAGATGTATTTAGAGAATCAAATAAATAATCAATCTCCTGTTTAAGCTCATTTTTAAAGTTTTCATCAATTTTGATTTTTGTTACATCATCATAAAACTCTTGATTCTTATAATATTCATCTAATCGATTGAGGGTTTTAACTGTTGCATCAATATTCTGTTGGCTTGAAACAAATTTTTCTTTAGCTTTTTGAATTACCTTAATCTTGTAATTAAGGAAGTTATAATACTCATCAAACAAAAAGAAATCGTCATACCCTTGTGAAACCAAGCCTAGTAGTTGATTTATAACTTTAAAATTATTTATTGATGCATTAATGCGTTTTTCTGAAAAGCCGCGAAACGCCATACATGCTTTAAAACCGTTAATAATCTTGTTTTTAAAATAAGTCCTAACGCTATACGATTCAGCGATTGGGTGCTTTCTGATTACAAAATAGCAATTCTCTGGTTTGATATCAAAAGCACTTAAAAGGCATTGGATACTCATCATTGCGTGAGTAGAAGTATGGTTAGTATTTAAGAATATATTTTTATAAGGTGAAAAGTTTCTGCGAGGAACCGATGAAAAAACTTCTGTTTTGCTCCACCAATACTCTAATTTCAATAAGTAAGATTCGCTTCGTGGATGTATTTTGTCTAATTCTTCCACTATTCTTACAGCCATTTTATTCCAGCTGGATTCGTATATTTCTATGTCTTTATATCTAAACAGATACGGTATTGTATTATCTAAGATTGGCAGCTTTGTTGTCATGTCAAATTCGTAATAGCGTCTGCCGTTGATAAAAAACAAATTATACTTTCCCATCAAAGAAGCTAGTTCTGGGTCAACACCACCAAAAGCATTGGTATCATCCCAAATATCTGTTTCTTCAACTCCGTCTTCAATCAACAAAGAACGTTTGCTTGTTCTAGCCAATCTTCTTCTCATTATTTTCTATTCTTTTCTTCCCAAGCTTTCAACTGGACCGCAATATCATACTCTTTAGTGAATTCTCTAATTAGTTCATTAAAATTAATCCAACCTTCACTATTAGAAGTGTGGTCGTGATATTCCTTGCCTTGGAATAAGTAGAATTGTGTTCCTGATTGGATAACCATCCCGCCAACAACCTTTGGAGCATATCCGCGGTTATAATTGATTCTTTGAATGTAATTATATAAAGCTTCTTGTTTTAAAGTTGTATCAGCAAGATTAATTGTTCCATTCGGCTTTGTATCAAATATACCAACGGTACCGTTTTTAAACCTGACAATAAAATCAGGTTGGAATGTATTCATTCCGTTGTTATAAGAAATACCAAAGTTGGTTCTCATCAACTCTGTTCCGTTCTCCCAGAACCAATCAACAACATCTTGCTCTGAAGCGCAAAGATAATTTATGAAATTTTTCTCTAAATAATTAATTCTCCCGTTTTGATCTTTTAGAACATAGAGCGGTTGATACAACGATTTTGAAGCGGCAAGTGTTGTGTGCGTTTCTAGAGAATATGCTCTTGTATCCTCGATTTTAAATTCATATTCAACACCTTTTTTGCCTGCTTTCGTTATTAACAATTGTCTAAATTCATTCGTTGCTTCAGATAAGATTTCAGCAAAGATAGCTCTGTTGTTGACGACAATTTTCATGAAAGATTTAACTTTTGTTGCACGAGGAAATACATTATAAAAAGTGCTTAAAACATCAACAAGTGCAGTATTAATAGGTGATTTAGAACGCTTATATGCAAGACCATTAAGATTTTCCCTGATAATTGCAAAGTATTGGGCCTCAATATCGCTCTCTGACATTTGAACATTTACTGAATCTCCAGTAACTATTTGTTCTGCGTCAGCAATATCAGAATGAAGGATCGTTTCTTCGAGAATCTCTAGGTTTGCTCTGTCTTCAAGTATTAAACCGCCATCTATGAGCTTTTCTTCACAGTTATTCAAAACAGCATTTCTATCACTTTCAGAAAGGCCAAATCTCTTCATAAATGCTTTAAAAAGATATTCTCCAAAACGAGAGTCCGCTGAGTTGTAGTCATCCTGTCTAGAACGATAAAAAGAAATTAATTGCGTTTGGGCAAAAACATTCAGCTTATTGTGCCCATTTGCCATTTTTGCAAATTCAGTTTTTATCTTGTTTGGATTATAAGAATCTTGTTTTGTTTCAAATGTCCAAATATTTGTGAAAATATAAGCGTTATCTAACAAAGGATTATCATATGATTTTGCCTCTGCAGTTCTTAAGATTCTGCCAATAGTCTGCGTTTCAAACGTTTCTGAATTGCCTTCCCTAAACTTCACTAAAATGTGCGCTCTCGGGCAGTCCCATCCAGTCGCGACAGCTGTTTTAAAAATTAAATATTGAGTTATGTCGTTATTTTTTCTGATTTCTTTTTTATCAAAAGGATCGTGATTATCACACCAAAGTTTTAGTTTTCCGTTTTCTTCAGTGACACCTCTTTCTCTTAAGAAATCTTTGATAACTATTTTCTTAGCCTCGCCCTCATCAACATTAGGAATTTGGATAAGCACGAGAGGATTGACAAAGATGCCAAGTCTTTCATACTCTTTGACTATTTCTTCTCTTTTGTCATAGCCCTTTTGGAGTATTAATATTTCACTATCTTGTTCTTCTAAATCTTTATCTTCTTTTTTGATGCCTTCATTAACAATGACGTCTTCTTTTATCATTCCAGCATTAATAACATCTTCTGGGTTCACTTCAACATCAATATGATTGCCAAGTGGAGTAGCCGACATCTCCAAAGTTATTTGAGGAATAATAATTGTTTCTTTAAACTCTTTGATTCTTGTTTTTGCAGATGCTCCAATATGAGATTCATCCACGACCAAAACTACCTTTGTACCATTCTTCTTAGTTTGATCGATGACATCTATAAAGCTCATTCCTTCTTGGTCTTTCATCAAATTATTAACCCAAGCACCAGTACCTTTGTCTTTTTGAATGAGTTTTTCCCAGTTTACAAATACTATTTCTTTGTTGTTGATGTACTTTCTACTACCGAAAAAATCTTCTTCTAAAAGAGAAACATGGGGGTAGCCGCCCAAATATGACTTAACTGCATCGCAAGATTGTTTGTGTAATTCGCCTTTACCGGGGCAAGCCCAAATAATACAAAAATTGATATCGCTATACTCGTTACAAAGTTCTTCAAAAAGAGAAGAAGCCATAAACGTTTTTCCACTACCTGTCGGAGATTTTAATACATATTCTTTTCTTTGGTTGCTTATAAAAGCAATTTCAAAATATGCTTTAAGCTCATCAACAGCATCTCTTTGATAATTTTTAAGTGAGTAAATCATGACTAGTCTCCTCTTTTAATGCTTTCAACGATTTCTTTATAAATCTCGTAAATTTTTGATGGTATTGGCTTAACAACTAAATCTTTTCCATTAATCAAAGAAGGATCAATTTCGTTGTCGCTCGAAAACACATAAACTATTTTTTCGCCAGAGGCAGAAAGAACTCTGTTTTTGAATTCTTCAAATTTTGATGCATTGTAATAATCGCTATAAATGAATAAGTGTTTATCTCCAGAGACATAATGAGATGAATAGTTATTTCTTTCTTTTTCATCAAAAATGTTTTCATAAATCGAAAGAAGAGCATCAACTCTTTCTACCAAATTGTATTTGGCTTGTTCGATGTTTTTCTCGTCTTTAATAAAATCTGTTTTGAAATAATATAAATTAGAAGGCACACCATCACTATACTTGGAACCGTCATTGCGAATTCCGGTAATGACTGTTTTTAATCTTGGGTATGTGACATCAGTGCATATGTTATTTTCATTATTAGTACACAAAATAAATCTTCTGTTGCCTCCGTCTTCGTTGTTCATATCTAATACAGCGTGTCCAGTAGTACCAGAGCCAGCAAAGAAATCTAAAACCAATATGTTCTTATCAAAAGTTTTTAATAATGTCTTAATTAATGTTGTAGGCTTAGGATTCTGAAATATGTCGTTCGACAAAAATATTTTTTGGACTTCTTTTTTGCCATCGGTGTTATCGCTTATTATAGATTTTTGGACTTCGGTTGTAACGGTATCTAGGTATCTTTTTAATCTTGGGATTTTGGTCTCATCTTCACCGAAGATTAACATGTTATTTTTTATTAATTCCAAAGATTTTTCATAACTAAAGCCCCATCCTCGATTAGTTTTTTTACAAGGTTTCTTTGTAATCGGATGTATTATGTCAAAATTATTTTTAGAGGTGCCTTTAGCAACCGGGGCAGAAGGGTTATCAGATGTGTAAATTCGATAATCCTCATCAACATATTTATACAATAAAAGCGATTTAAATTTATCGTCACTTTTGTACAATTCAGCCAGCAACTTCTCAGTTTCTTTGATTGGAGTTTTATTGGCCTTACAGCGTGATAATAGAGCCTCAACTTCTTCCAAACCTTCTTTCCTTGTTCTAAATCTTTCGCCAGAAGTAATAAAGGAATTTAAATTCTTAGCATAGCAAAGTACGTATTCATGATTTGTAGAAGTTGTTTTTGATAGATTCTTTGTAGCGTTCTTCGTCCAAATGAAATTCTCTACATAATTAGACTCTCCAAAAACTTTGTCACAAAGCAGCTTCAATTGTGCATACTCATGTTCATCGATACTTATAAAAATTATTCCGTTTTTTGAGAGAAGCCGCTTAGCTAAAACGAGACGTCTTTCAATAAAAGAAAGCCACTTTGAATGTCTATATCCATCATCCGAGCCAATATAATTATCGTTGTAAATAAAATCTCTATTTCCAGTGTTGTATGGAGGATCAATATAAATAACATCAATCGTATCTTCTAAAACAAAAGAGAAGGCAGTCAGAGCATGATAATTATCGCCTTCTACCAATATGTTATTTGTCTTACCGGTTAGAATATGTTTTGATTTTTCGGAAGTTAAAACAGGTATATCTGTTTCACAGTGTAAAACAACATCCTCTTTCGTGTTGTCCTTATCCCAAACAAGGCCATATTTTTTTGCCGTTTTTAATTCTGCTTCAAGCTCATTAATATGTTTTAGTAGTTCATCAATATTGAATTCGCTCATAGGCACCTCGCTAAATCATCGGTGTGATTCTTAAACATTATATCGAATTGGCTTTTACTGAAAAAAAGCCTTTAATCATATAGCATCATATCATAAGCGAGGGTTCTTTACTATTTAATAGTTAAGAAGCTGCTCAAGTTATTTTGGTCTCAATAAAATCTCTTTTTTGAAAATTTCTGCCCCGCGTATTTCAGAGGTCCAACCCATCGGTACTTTGCTAAGATGCACTTTGCACATAGGGGGAGGGGTATGGTGAGGTCAATGAGGTCATTTCAGAACTTTTCTGCTGTGAAAAATAGTAAAAGGTTAAGTGTGTTAGTGCTCTAACCATTACTTCCTATATGGCAAGACCCTAATTGAATTTTCCTTATGCGAGTTGTAGTTATAAACAACCTAACCAACCATAGCCTTAATATTATAAACGCCTTAAATAGATGTCGTGATAATTGGCTTTGTTTCTCTATCGGTTTCTGAAACCTTAGGCTTCATATCAAGAACACAAACGGATTTCAAATAATCGTTTATATTTCTCATGACAAATTGATGCTCATTATAAATGTCAATTGGCGCGTTATATGTGATTGCTTTTTAACATTGTTTGCTGCGTTATCACAAAAAAAGAGCGGCCTATTCAGCCACCCTAATTCTTACTCTATATGTCATAGGAGATAAATAATTGTTTCTCAAGAAATCATGTTTGTTGATTTCATGGAGTTTATATTGCCTTCCGTTTTTAAACAAGCAATATATTCTATGGTTCGAATCTTCTTTGAATTTATTTAATTCGTTCTCAGTAATAAAGAACTCAATATATCTTGATGATAGTTTTGCTGCTTTAACTTCAATATGTATTTCAACAAAGCTCCCATCATCATTAACGTCATACGACTTCACATCGTATCCCGCTGCTGAATTGTCTTTTGAGACTTGTGTAACTAACTCCGCTAATTCGGGATGTCCTAAGTTATTAAGCTTGTCTCTTTCATAATGAATAACGGCAAGTTCAGCATTGTTACCTGATTTTTGTTTTGTTCTTTGGGATTTTTCGTAATCTTGAACTGCTCTGACTAGTTCTTTGTTGTTAGGTTTTACGGCCTCAGCTTCAAAGTAATCAAAGTTAATTTGACCGTCAATACGTGTAGGAAGTGACTCCAAATACGATTCTAGGATTGGTCTATCTGCTTCTGCCCAATCTAATTCTTCAATGTCTGAAGGTCCTTTCCATTTTAAAGATTTATGTTCTGTGTCGTTTATTTCTCCAGCAACATATTTGCACTTGAATACCTTTAAATTGACATTTCTATCACTATATTCGTTATAGTTTTCATCAATCAATTCTTCAACTTCAATATCGATATTAAGCTCTTCTTTGATTTCCCTCACCAAAGCTTGTTGGTCTGTTTCGCCTTTTTCGACTTTACCACCAGGGAACTCCCACTTTCCAATTAAAGAACCATATCCTCTTTGAGCACATAGCACTTCGCCTTTTTTATTAACAATAGCAGCACCCACCACTTGATATGTTGGTTTTTCTATCGGTGTTATTCCCATAGATATTTCATGTCTTAATTCGTATTCCGTTAGAGTTCTTACAGATGTTACTTGCATAAGAGGGAATCTAATGGCTTTAATTACTTTATCATTGTCACCAACGATTTCTTTGTATTTAACTTCACCAACTACTTCAACTTCGCCATAGTATCTGTACTCGCCTTTTTTGAGCACAACAAATAGAAGGAGTCTTCTTCCTTTTTGTTTGGCTTCATATATTGATTTATTTCTTCCTGTTAACTTTTGGTCTTCAGCAGTTCCTTCACCAGAATAGTACATGATGTCATTTTCGAAGAGTTTATCTTCGTATCTATTTCTACCATAATGGTACGAGATAAGAACAATAACATTCATACTATTGATTGGTGTTATTCCTCTTGGACGAAGAAAAGAACCACCAAAGACATCGATTAAATCTTTTTGTTTATATGTATTTCCTACTTTGAAATCAGATAGTTCCATCACTTAGCAGCTTAGCAGCTAAGAGATCTCAGATCAATTATTTTTATTGTCTTGCAAAGGCTATATGTTCTAGAAAAAAGATTCTTATTCATTTAATGTTTGGGTTTGTGTCTCTTTGAAATAGGCGGTCTAAATCTAACAACATATAGTTTGCCAGTTGCGGGTTCTAGTTTCTTTGCAAATTGTTCCGCTGACTCTTTAGAGAAAAACCGCTCTGCTTTTAAAATGTTTGGTGTAAAGTTTGGAACGTTTATAACGGCGTAAGAGCTTTCTGCTTTCCTATGTCCATACGATTCGGTTTCGAATTGTTTTGATTCATGATATCCAGAAAAATATGTATTAGAAAAATCTTTGATTACATATGAAATATTTTCGTTTGATATCGAATAATCGCCAATTATATGTTCGATATCTTTTAACGCGATTGACTGTAGATGTTTTTTAGCCTCTTCTATTGAATTAAACAAAATACTATCAATATTTTTTAAAGAACAAAACTTTCTGGTTTCATCACTTTCATATACAAAGTACACTCTTCTTATATTTTCAACGTTTGTAATCTCTTTGATGAAAATATGTTCAATCTTATTATTTCTAATTGCATAATGATAATAATTTTGTATTTCTTCAAATGTTGAGTCTATGCATGGTTTTTGAATTTGCTCAACTTTTTTGATTGGTGGTTTAACACTTGATGGTTTTGGAGTCGTTTCTATGATTTCTAATTTTTTATATTTACTTTGTTTTTTCTTCTTTGGTGTAAATGACTTAAATGAATAATTTGATTCATTAATTTCAAAAAGAAAACGTTTGATGTAATTGATATAGTCATTAATCTTATATTTATCAAACATAGCAAAAACAAGCTTCTTAAGTTTTAAACTATAAAGATGAATTAACAGCACTCCCTGTTCGTTTTTGTTAAAGAGAACAACTATGTCATTATAAGGAGGCTTCCCAAAACTAACATAATCAATACCATATGTTAGACAATAACCAACAGAATAGTTATCAAGTTCTTCTTTTATTTCATCGATACAATATTGAGCTAAAGCATCAAGAGAAGAGTAAAAGTCGTTTTCCATATAAGTATTCTTACCTGTACCTTTCGATATTGGATCCTTTTCTCATATTGCATCTATGGCAAAGTGTTTGAAGATTGTCGTATGTTGATTTGCCACCTCTAGCGATAGGAACAATGTGGTCTATTTCTAAATTGTTAGTTCTTCTGCCACAGCATTGGCATCTATTGCCATCTCTTTTATATATAGCGAACCTCATCTTATTAGTGACTTTGCCTCTTTCAACTCGACATAGTGCATCCCAGACATCTCTATTCCTGTAGTAAGTCCCGTTCTTTTGATCCACTAAAGTAATTAAGTCTCTAATCTCATTAGAAAAGAACTTGTTGTTTTTTGAAGTTTGATACACTCCATTGATATTAGTTAGTGTTAGCTTAACTTTGATAAAAAATTCTATTGTTGGTTTCTCTAATAAAGCTAAAAATATCTTTTCTTCTGTTTTTTCGATCTTTCTTTTACTTCTAAGGTTTGTTTCTTCATCAAAAATATTAAGAGTACATTCCTTTATTGTTTCTTCTTTATATTTCTTATATAGAGCTTTATTACTTACTGTTTGATTCATAGCTTTTAAAATACCAAACTTGTCATGCACTAATTGATAGATGAGATAATCTCTGCAAGATATATCCGTGTAGAAATTCATATTATCATATGAATGCTCATAATCATAAGAAGGAATGTCATAAAAAAGATATTTTGAATTAATTTGTTTTAGTTTCTTAATTGCCTCACTATGATCAAGAACATATTCTCTATATTTTTTATTTCTAACAGAACAAAAGATAGCGATGGCAATCGCTAGAAGAATAATAATTCCTATAACAAAAGTAGTAACTAGACCGGGATTCATTTTATTAATCAGTTAGATTATTAACTCATTTTCTTTATATTTTCATATCTCATCTTCACAATATGTTTCATTCCATTATTGTCAATTGTTGTACACAAAACATAATCTGAAAGAGGCGTTCCAACAATTAATACATTTCCTGCTTCAAACATAAACAATCCGTCAACATCATCACATTTACTAATAACACTAACTGTATCACCACTTCTTAAATCAGAAGTTCTGGGTTTGCCTGACACTGATGATTTTATTAAAGCGTCAAGTTGCTCAGATTGTTTAATTGATCTTTCAAGTAGTTCCGCTAATGAGAAAAGAAGAACTGCAACAAGTGGTCCGAATAGAAGTATGGTGGCAAGAGTAATAGCGGCCTCAACATCTCCAAATGGCAAAATATGTTTACACCAATACACGATGTACAGAATGACTCCAGCAATTAAAAATACTACTTCACATCCACCTATAACTTTTAAATACTTTGCTTTCTTCATCTTTTTTCCTTTTAGCCATTCTTAATTATTCGCTATTTTTTATTTTATCATTTTCAATAAATAGATAACATATATTCACTATCTTGTTTAGATTGTTTTGAGATTCTAATATCTGCCGATATGATTCATGAAAGTGATATAAATTCTATATGAGTATTAATATTCCAAAAATGGCTATCGTTGATGTTTATTGCCATAATTGTGGATACTACAACATAAAAGACAATTTAAGTAAATAACCAGCAAGAAACCCACTATTTCATTTCAAACATCAACACAAATTAAAAGCGTCCCATCCTCTGAGACGCCTTAATTGATATAACCAAATATTTATGTGTTAGTTAACTGATTCACAAGTATATCTTAGAACAACTTGATCAATGATAAGTTTCTTATTAACTTGATCACTTGTTGTTGTGAAGTCGAAGAGTGAAAAACTTGTTCTATTATTTACAATGTTAGTAATTGTATATGTCTTGCCGTTTTGAGCGACTTTTTCACCTGTTTCTAAAACACTACTATCGAATTGAATATCACTTTGATTGCTGACAGTTAATTCTATTTCATAAAAACCATTTTTAAAACCGGGTATATAGATTTGTCTACTTTTTGCTTCATCAAAATAGATGACAGAAGAGCGCATTGATCTAACATCGATTCTAAAATTAATACCTTTACCTGCTTCACCTATTGTAATTGTATACAAATGTTCTCCCCCATATATACATGTGTAATATGAATAATCATCAATTACCGCGTAATTTCCAGGATTGTTCATTTGGAAAAAAGCATATTGTTGGCTCATAAAACCAGATTCAGAATAACAATAATCTTGGTAAAGAGTATCTTTATTCATAATAATTTCATATTCGCCTGATGTTGAACGCACTGCACTAAAGGTTTGATTATTTGATAATGACGATCCCGCCATAACGACAGTGAGACATGTAACTCCTGATAATAACAAACCCGCTAATATTAATTTCTTTTCTTTCATAATAGGTTTTCTCCTAAACCCCGATATTATACACGTATAGGCGCACAAAAGTGCAACAAAAAAGAAAAAGCATATTAATTATGCTTCTCCACTATTAATTGTTTCACTATCATAGTTACATTTTTCCATCTCTTTAGCGTTCACTATCTTCGCTAAGAACAAATATTTGTCATTAATCAATTTGAAATAATCAAGATATCGTTTTGATCTTTTTAAAGATTTGTCATCAAGATACATGAGACCGAATGGATTAAGATTATCACTGAGATCTATTAGCTTCACTAATGAGGCGGTTGGATTAGTCATTACTTTGCTAATATATAATTCATATGGTTCACTCTTATCATGAGTGATTAACTTAAGAGGAATATCAATATATTCATCAAAGAAATCACCATAACCATATTCTTTATATAATTCTTTTATCTCTTCATGAGTGGTCGATGTATCCTCCTCTACATCATGAAGAAAACATAACTCTCTTACTCCTTCGTATGGAAGACCATTCAATATCGCAGTGGTTTTACTTACATAGTGATCATCATCAATTGCCATAAGTTCCATATATCTTATATTCAATCTTTTTGGATGATTGAAATATGGTTCACCGTTATCTCGATATTGTCCATTATGTGAAGTAACAGCAATCGCAAAAGCGATAGTAATCGTGTTTTTAAATATGTCTTCTTCTTTGATATTTGGCATATATTCCATAATTCTTTCTTTAAGTGTTTTCATCTTTGTTTCCCTCCATACACCTATAATATAAAAGAAATGTCGTTATATTTGGTCAAACGACATTTGACATTTATAATGAAGGTGTATGGAGAACTTAGAACAGTACTTAAGTAGATATAAAAATAGAAGTAAAGAAAAGACTGATGATTTTGTCTTATATATTTCATCTCTATTAACTGATAGAGGATACACTAAAGATAGTGACTTCTATAATAAGGCTAATATATCAAAACAAACATGGAGTAATATCATGTCACTTGGAAAAACTCCATCAATGAACACTCTTCTTAAGATTGTTTTTACTTTAAGATGTAACACTCATGAATGTAAATATATATTCAAGAAAGCAGGACTCACTTTAGCGAGTCACTCTGAATATAATCTCATCATTAGATATTGTATTGAGAACAAAATATATGATTTATATGATGTGAATGTTTTACTTACTAATCACGGATATAAAGAGATTGAGTAAGAAACGACGATTTTTATCTTAATTCAACTTTTAAATCGACAATTTCATAGCCAGGGTATTTTTTGTGTAACCATTCTTCGGCCATCTTTTTTGCCTCATATTCACTTTGAGGGCGTTTAAAGCCTATGCTTCCAGAATATGAGCTCGACATAGTTGAACCACCTTTTCTAATTTTGTATGTGATTTTTTTAATATCATAATAAGGCATATCATTTTCTCCTTCCGCTCATTATAACCTCACAAATTTCTTTATTTTAATAGGAACTACCTTTGCAGTTACACTTCACATCGTATTCTATTGAACGACATACGTTTTCTTATTTATTATCCTCATTATATAAATCAATGATTCTTTTAAACTCGATCACCCATTTATCTAATTCGACCATCAATTCATCAGCTTCTTTATCCGTCTTAATTGTTTCTTCAATCTTCCCAAAAGACCTGGCGCTGTTGCCTCTTTTTATTATTGAACTATTACATTTTTCTACAAATGATCTTAATTCAATTAATTCCTTTTTGCATTCTTCGTAATATGGTTCATTTTCAAATGCACCAATTGACCACTCCTGCTTGTCACCTACATGAAAACCTGGATGTAAATATGGTATTAAGCTACTTCTTATTTGTATTTCAAAAGCCACATAAGTTAAATACTTACCATTTTTAATATTTAAATATAAGAGCATTGATGAATATATCCCGCGATATGACGTAAAGTTGTGTTCAATCTCCTTGTGTGATTCCATAAATTTATGGAAAAATGTTTCCCAATTAATTGAATTCCATGTATTTGCTTTTTCTTTACTAACTGTTTTGTAACAACTGTGAATACCAATGATATGTTCAATATAGTCGTTTAAAACATCAGATGTTGTCTTATTCAAATATCTATTAAAAAAATTATATATTTCATCTATCCCAAAAGGAGTCCATCCAGCATCTTCTACCCTCTTATGTTCTTTTTCTTCAATTAAGTGGGTTTTATAAAATATTTTATAAACACATTCATCTGGAGACTTATTACCGTATTTCCAATTTGAAATTGCACTATTATATTTAACAAGTTGATTGTGCTCTTCTGAATCTGTTTTGTCCTCAATGACTATTGTTCTATGACCATCAAATAGTTTTTCGCACCAAAAATCGATCGATATATCAATATCGTTAACCTGAGAGTATGAGACAAGTTTCGTGATGTCTCCAAATTTTAAATTAAATTGATTTCTATTGTTACTCTGGCCTTGAGTAAAAGCGTTTATAAAGTCTACAACAATTGGCCCTATTTGCTCGTCTTCATAATTCTCAAAGAACCATCTTAAAAATGCATCTTGGCTTAATTCTTTTGTCGCGTAGTCAAATAGATTTTTCATTTTCTTCTCTTTCCCCTAGCTTTGATTAATTGTTCTACATGCTTCTTCTTAAGTTCTTTTTTGTTTTTAATGTTCTCATCAAGTAGATAACATATATGAGCAATATCTTCTTCGCTTAATTCTTTGTTACTCTTATATTCCAAAGGATAGTTAACAAATTCACGATAATTCAAAACATGGGGGTTCTTACATGTTTTTGGTTTGTTGTTCCAGGCAAATACCACTAGAGGAATGATTTCATATGAATCACCAAGAAGTTTACGTAACGCTCGAAGGTGTGATTGATTTTGAATGATAGGATTAAGGAAAGGTGTTTTATATCCATCATATGAGTTGACCCATATCTCATCATCATCTTCCCCTATTATTCTTCCTTTGGAAAACATCTTAGTTTCTATTAAAAAGATCCCTGTTTTTAGTATAAAGATGTGGTCTATTTGATTGACCCTATCCGGTCCATCAATATAGACATCTTTATATAATTTACAATTAGCCTCTTTATATCTTTTTAGTTTAGCGGTGTTATTAACAATCATCTCGCCAAAAGAACCCACTTCTTCAGGTGAGTCAGACATCATGGAATAGAAAAGGGTTCTAAACATATATAGCCATTATACCTTAATGGCGTCTTCGTTTTTAACTTGAATACTAGAAACAAGATCAAACTCAACTTGGATTGATGATGAATACGTTTTTGTAACAGTGCCAACACTACCGGATGGAATTACAGTGCCAAACATATTTTTATGGTCTCTTAATATTTTTACTTTGTCGCCGACTTTAAATTTAGCGTTTGGATTGCTTTGATAAATCACCGTTTCTTGTCCGCTACTACTACCACCACTTTTATTAACAGTTTTAACAACAACTGGGGTACTAACTTTATTTACTCTTCTTTCAACTTCAATCCCACGTCTATTAAGTTCATCTATTATCTCAATGTTTTCAGCAACCGTAAGAAATAAAACTCCAAGAGCAGGTCCAACTACTATTATGATTATTATGATTAAAACATTTATGAATTTATTTAAATCATCTAAGTATTCAGCAGTTTTGGCAAATTGAACAATATATATAATTAAACCGATCACAAAACAAACAAGTTCTAAACCACCAACGAATCTAAAATATTTAGCCTTAATCATAAATACACCTTATCTTTCTTTTCTTCTTTTTAGATAAACACTGATGCCAATAACAGAAATCAATAACAATGAAGAAATAACAATAATATATGAGTAATTAGATTCTTCATTAACTCTAAAGAAATCAATCATATTACTTGAGTTCTTAAAATCAAAGTTATCCACAAATGGATTGTTATCATGATTCGCATTAGCCCACGCTAAAAATCTAGCTAAGGCTGCTGTATATTTGTCACCACTATCAGATTCAAAATCACTAATAGATTCAGCATCTAACTTTAGTAATTCTCTTTTAGCGGTTTCATATAAATTATCAGAGATACATCTTCCTGTTCCTTCTCCACTAAAGGATGGATCGTCCATATACATGTATGTATCAATCCAAACAGCCACCAAATCGACGCCTAGAATAACGAAGTCAGTTCCAGAGATATCTAATTGGATTGGATTAGTTAACGCGTCTGTAAGGCCGCTTCCTGTTAATATAACAGAAGAGTTACGATCATCACGAGTGTCAACATACGAGAATGTTAATCTTAAGATATCTCCACCTTCAGTAATATCAGTCGTTGAAATGATATTGAAAGTGACTTGCCCTTTTTCAAGTTGTGAACTAGTGCTATTAACGCCAGCGAACGTTGGTGAAATCAAGAATTCATAACTAACATAAGTGAGGATACTCTTATCAAATTTGAAGACAAAGTCAGCCGCACCTAAATGTGAATTCTCTTCTAAGTTAATTGTGAATACCACTTGATGATTTAATGTATCTACTACTGCAGTCGTTGTTACACTTGGATGTTCTTCATAAGCAGGGTCATATGAAACTGTAACATCTAGTTTATTTGCAGAGAATCCCATTGGATTCATATCTGAATCATATAATTCGTTAGTTAATAAAGATATTTCAGTGGATGTATCAATATTGTTAATGGTTCTAAGTTCAATAGTAAACAAGTTAGTGTTGCTATCAGGTGTTACTTCTGCAAATGTAACAAGAATTTCTCCTTTCATAGAAGCGTTATAATCGCAGAACATATGATTGAAGAAATCTAACTTAGTAAATGAAACAAATTCAAACAAAGTATCGTCATAACGAATGACAAACGCTCCGCTAGAAGGTTCAGAATCATTTAGATAATAACTAAATGTAAATGTTTCACCATAAGAGGTCGAAATGTTGCTACTACCATTAATGTATGCGTAGGAAGTCTTTTGTGATGATTTACTACTTACATTAATATATTTTCTTGTTGTGGATATTTCTACATTCTCAAAAGAGGAGTTACATGCTTCACTGATAGTGATATCGAAATAATAAGTACCAGGAGTAACTCCATCAGCGATTTGATAATAGAAATAGAATAGCTGTTGATTGTTATCAAGCTCTAGGGAACTAAAGATATATGTATATGTAACACTCTCGTCATGAATTGAAGAGTCATACATATCATTAGATATGACGTTATAGGTGCTACTAACAGCAAGAACATCAGAATTGAAATGAACTTCTAATGAAAGGGCACTTATCTCTTCGTGAGTGTTCACATATACACTTGCAAAGTATGAATATGATTCCACAACATTTTCTTCAGTAGTAAGCCAAATTCTATTTTCTTCTCCATCAGCTTTTGCCATGGCGAAAGGTTGTCTAATTGTAGACAATCCTAACGCCAGTAAAGCGCCTAATAAAAGTATCGGCTTTTTAATATTCATATTAATAACTACATTTCTACTGTTGTAACGTTACCGTTAACATATTGAAGAATTCTTAGAGCTTCAGTAGAATTCAACACTCCATCTTTGTTTAAGTCCGCTCTATGGAATTGATCATCAGTAAGAATTATTTGTCCATTGATGTGCTTAATAATCATAAGCGCATCTTTTGTGGTAATCGCACCATCACCATCAACATCACCAAGGTTATTTAATAATGATGCGTCTTTAACAACGACAGTGTATGGAGAATCCGCGCTACCTCTAGTAACAACGTTTCTACCATCAGTAACGGAAATATAATATTCAAGTCCCGCCATTGTGACTTCACTACCAAAGATAGTTGCAGAGAATCTATCATTTAGTTTCGCCATTGGAAGTGATTTCCATTCTGCTGCTCCTACTGTCCTATAATATAGTGTTGCTGACTGAACAGCGATGTTATCGCTAGCGGTACAGTTAATCACAAGATTATTATTCGCATATCCTTGGTTAACAGGATTGTGGTATATCGTCGGTGAGATTGTATCAACCGGGGTTGCACTAACTTTTCCTGCCGGAGCAGACTCACTAAAGTCTGAAAGAACAACAGTAAATGTATACCAGTATGTAACACCCGGTTCACAGCTATCATCTAAGAATGTGTTCTCTCCTGCCGGGATAATAGAATTATTTAATTTAACATAGTTGCCATCTTTTAACTCACTACGGTAAACGTTATATCCCATTAAGGTATCATAGTCATCTTGCACCCAAGTAAGTTCAACACCTTGTTCGGTTGGATTGGCTTGTAAGTTCATTGACATAGCGCTTGATGTGTCAATATTGAATGTGAACGAGCCAGCGTTTTTTGCTAAAGTTTTGAATGAATCATTTTTAGCACATCCGCCTTTGCTTGAGAAATATTGAATTCCTCCTTCGATTGTAGCTTTAACTTGTAGGGTTCCTTCCCAAACAGTGTCAGAAACATAGTCACCAGCGATTTTGTAATCAGCATAAGGATACCAAGAACCATAATAAAGTTCGAAGCTGTTTGTTTGATCCATTTCACGTGAGAACGTTACTCTAACTTTGTTCTGTTCTGTTCCAACTGTGTGAACAACTTCATTATTACTATTTAAAATTGAAATATCTTTAATGTATGGCCAAATTAGAGAGCCATCATTATTTAATGTATCATTTATGTCAATCATTGTTGTTCCATCTGCTTTAATTAATTTTTTAAACAAAACATCTGAATAGTTAATATATTCTTTTGCAAATACGTTTCCAGATCCAGGGAAATAATTATTAATAGATCCAAAACCAACTGTTGGCAACTCTGCCAACTGAGACACATTAAATGAAGTAACAAATGAATTGTTTTTAAATAATGTTCCTACATCTTTACTTACAAAAGATACTTCAAATCCTCTTGACGCAATTTCGACATTATAAGACTTGCTAAAAACAAATAAATTATTCTCGATTGATTGAGCCCAACTAATTTCAAAAGAGGCTTCGTGTTCACCAGTAATAACAATAGAATTTTTTAGGGAGTTAAGAATCATAAGGTTGTTATAGTATGAATATGTAAAATCAAACACACAATTCTCGGCATCTCTAATATTAAATGCGTATCCAATATTAACAACAGAGGCGTTTCTAACATGTTTCCATCCATACCCAATTCGACCATATAAAATTGATTTTTCTAAACGGTAATTAACATAAGAGAATCGATTAAAAGCATCATAAGAATAATTGCCACTATCAAATGTTAAGTTTGTAACGTTTGCATATGAAATATTTACAACGCCAACATCAGGATCTCCACTTGGATATGGATTAATAAAGCATGCATAGTCGCTAAAATTAGATGATGGGCGAATAGTAATCATATTATCTTCACTACCATTGATGTTTAGTGTTCCATATACAACAACAACAGGCGAATTATATAAAGTATCAATATACCCTGCACTATTGCTATAGAATTCAATCAAACATCCTGGTTCAAAAGTGACTGTGACACCAGCAGGAATGGTTACAACACTATCAATAACGTAGGATTTATCAGCAGTAAAAACAGTATCTTCATTTATGATTCCCGAGATACGATATCCACTATTAATGGTAATGTTGAAGGAACATTCTCCGGTGTATTTAGTATGGTCGCTATTATCTAGGCCATTATAATATTCAAGATGCAAATTAATATCACAAATATATCCGTTTTGAGTGTTTGAATTAATATTAATAACAAAAGCGTTTGTCATATTGACAACTTTGTCATCATCATATACTTTTCCGCCATCTTGAATTGAATATGTTCCGATTTCATCCATATGGATTGTATCTTCAACGATATCAATATTTGGATCGGTTAAGTTTGGATCACCATTTCTAATGGCATCAATCTTAGCTGTTACATTTGTGGCTTTTCCACCTCTATTTTGAAGTTCGATTCCTAATCTTATTGTTTCACCAGCGTCAATAAAACCATCACCATTGTTGTTTGGCGAGAATTCTGTATTATCAAATGCATAATAACGATAAAGATTATAAATAGAAGGCTTTGGAATTTCTGTTAATGCTGAATACGCATCGCAAACAGGATGATAATTATCAATCATTAAACTATTTCCAATTCTTCCATGTATTCCTAATTTTCCGGTATTTGTTAATTGAGAATGAATATATTTATTTGAGAAAGTGTCTCTATCTGGATAAGCGCTTCTTAGAAGAGCGGCAATACCTGCGACGACTGGAGACGCCATTGAAGTGCCACTTAATCTTGCATATTTGTTATTTGGCCATGTGGACATTATTTGTTCACCACAGGCATAGCAATCATATTCAAACTGGTTGTAATGATATGGCGCATGATCATAATTAGAGAAGCCAGAAATGTATTCTCCTTCAGCATCACAAGACATTACGCCGACAACATAAGGAAGTGATCCTGGGTAAAAAGGCATATAATATGGGTCGCAATATGGACATCCAGGTTCACTACATAATCCACTATTGCCTGCAGCAGCAACTAAGACACATTGATAATAAGCACTAGATAACGCTTCGGTTGCGGCGATTGAAATTGAACCACCACCAAACGACATATTAATGACGGAAGCACCATTCATATAAGCATATTGAACAGCTTGAGCAATGTCGTCGTTGTTAAAGTAACCACTACTACTTCCAGCTTTAATTGGCATGATTTTACAATTAAAGGCAACACCTACTGTGCCAATATCATTATTTTGAGCAGCAGCAATACCTGCTACGTGTGTGCCGTGTCCGTTGTCATCCATTGGATCATTATCTTCATTTACACAGTCCCAACCACGAACATCATCTATATAACCATTGCCATCATCATCAACACCATTGTTTGGTATTTCAGCGGTATTGGTCCAAATATTATCTCTTAAATCAACGTGATTATAATCAACGCCTGTGTCAATAACTGCGATAATGACATCTGGTGATCCACCAGCGTCAACTTCTTCTTCGCCGTGATTATGTTTATAGTGTCCCCACGCCCATGCGTGTCCGACACCATTAGATTCAATATAAGAAAGTTGATCAGAATATGGGTTGCCAGATACATCGATGTATTCAACGTCTTCTTCTTCGCTTTCCATGATGTAGTTATAGTCAACTTTGTCAAAAACATTTAATTCTCTTAAACGTTGTACCGCGTCAAAAGAGGAGGTTTCTTTCGTCTTAATTCTCTTCCAAGGAGAGTTTGGATATAGTTCCTCAACACTAGAAATGTCTAAATCAATTTTATCAATTTCAACATCCATAAAGCTCTTAACAAGGACGGTGTTTTCTTCGTATTTATCTTCCGGCGCTCTATTTTCAGTATGAGTAGCAATATCAATTGGTTCAGTTAAGTTACCATTGCTATCAATAAACGCCTCATCAATGGCGTGAGAGTGAATGTGAGAGTTAACTATTCTAATAACTCCAACAGAAAGAAGTGCTGTCCCTGCAAGCACAAACAAAGGTACTATTTTTTTTGACATATCGTTAAGCTCCTTATGAAAAACGTTTCTCAGCTATGTATCCAATATTGTGTATTTAAAATTATTTAACATAATTATAATATCAAATAAAGATATCAGCAAACAATGTCGGATAAGCATTTATGCTTTTAATAACAAAACGACTAATCGATATGAAAAAATGATATTATATAATTAACAAACAAGGAGACAAAAAATGGAAGAAAAAGAATTGTGTTCAAGAACAACATATCTTTTAAACAAGAAGTATCTTCGTCTTGCTATCGCTATGGTGATATTAGGAATAATTGGAATTGTTACCAATATCATTATTAGAATTAGTTCTGCTGAAAAATATGGAGATTATGCGTTCAAACTATATCAAGGACCATATTGGGCAGGATGGGGAGTTCTTATTATTGCAACTGCATTAGCGATCCTATTTTTCTATTATTACTTCAAGCAAAAGAAAGACAGAATTGTTATTACTCTTACCAATAAAAGAATTAAAACAGAGTTCTTGTCAGAAGATATTAAAACTGAAGATAGCTTTATGCTTAAAAAAGTTGTTAGTTTCTCTAAATTAGTTAGCCAAGGAAGCGTTCGTATTAGCTTTACTACAGTTAATAACAAGACATATGTCTACGACAATCTTGATGAAGAATTCTATAATCTATTAGTAAGTGCATTATAGTTCAAATTATTTATTTAAAACTCTTAAGGGAGATATAGGAATATTCCTTATCTCCTTTTTATATCCGATAAATCGCTTTTCAATATCAATTTGCAAAAATGTAAGTTTTTTATTCTACTTTGTGAGAAGCATAATTTTGGTTCAAATTTGGTAATTCCAAAAAATATAACACAAAGTTTTATTTATCCATAGCCCTCCTCAATGGTGGGTGTTGCAGGGAATATAATTTATTCATTTAATACCATAAACGGCCAGTTAACGGGACTAATTTTTAAATTTTCTAAAAAAGTCCCATTATGATTAATGTTATCAATTATTTTAATTAGTCATTCCATTTTATGACGACAATTCGCAAAAACTTAAAAGTAAAATATTAATATTAAAAACGCCACATTGCGTGGCGGAATTAATCATTGAAACAAAACATAATAGAAATAAACAAATTCTTTGAATCTTGGAAGAGCAAATTCAATTTCTCCTCTTCTCTTGCTTATTAAAATATTGCGTTCAATCAAATCGCGACGATGCGGAGAAAATTGACTTGCAGACAAATTAATCTTTTTTAATATTTCATCAATATTATTAGTTTCTATTTTGGACAGCATAGTAACTATTTCTTTTTGTTTTTCGGTTAATTCTGAAAAAATAATTTGATAGGCATAATTAATTATTTCTGTATCAAATCTTTGAATAATATCATCGTTGAGACTTGTAGTCTTGTAATCAAACAATAACTTACCCAATATTTGGAACGCTAAAGCGTATCCTTTAGTGAATTTTGCAAGGGCGGCGCTTTCCTCAATGCTGATGGAAAAGATTTTAGAATATGTTAATGCAACGAGTCTTAAATCTAATGGCCCAATATTTATTTTTGGTGCCCTGAATAAAAACGTTAAACTTTGTTCTTTTTCAATATTATGAACATTCTCATATAAACCAGTCATTAATAAGAAAATCGGGTATTCCTTACGATACATATTTTTAAAAGTTTGTGTGAATACTCGTGTATATTGATTGTTTTTGACTTCATCAATAGTAATCAAAAGTCTTTTTCCCTTTTTTGACAACTTTTTAAGCAACTTTTCTAACGTTGTAGAATCCGAAACATCTAATGTTTCTTTGCTAATTGAAACACCAGCACTAACGGGATTAACGTTAACGCCTATATTGCCACTGATTTGTAATTCGATATTTTTTAGTTTTAATGTTAACTCTCCAATTAAAGAGTGAAGGATATCTTCCTCAGAATTTAAATCAATCACAATCCAATCTTTCTTATTTTCAAAATATGAATAAAGAGAAGAAAGTACAACGGTTTTACCGCTTCCTCTGGATCCTGTTAGGATATAAATTTGTTGAACAGGGTTTTCTTTTTCAAATTCAGAAATGATTTGACTGGATACATCATATCTTTCGATAAATAGATTTGGAACGCGTCCAATAGATATGTTGAAAGGGTTTTCCATGTATTCTTCCTCCTGAATTTATAATATTCAAAAAAGTTATAAAAACAAGGTAGATATGAAAAAAAGTTATAAAACTACAACAGATGTGTCATTTTCTTATAATTTATGAAAAAAGTTATAATTTGCAAAAATGTAAGTTTTTTTATTCTTACTCTACTTTGTGAGAAACATAATTTTGACTCTTTTTATCGCCATTCCCAAATATCTTGAAATGATAAATCTTTGTTGTGGCACTTTTGTGACAATCATTTGATACAATAGAAACAACGAGGAGAACAAAAAAATGAAAAAAGAACTACTCAAAGGTTTAACCGATGAACAAATAGAAAGAATCAAAGCATGCAAAAACGCTGATGAGGTACTTGCCTTAGCAAAAGAAGAAGGTATTGAATTAACTGACGAACAATTACAAGTCATTAATGGCGGCAGTGCATGTATCACTACTCCAACATCATGTCCAAAATGTGGTTCAGTTTGCATCATAACTGACTATGGCGCTGGTATTGGCTATTTTTGCGAATGTAAAAAATGTGGTCACAAGTGGAAAAACCTTATCGGATAAAATTATATAATTATTAATGACGCCAGCAGTTAATTAAGTGCTGGCTTTTTTATTCTCCTATCATTTTTTAAAGTAGATTCTTAATAATATTCGATTTCTTCAAATATGTCTGAAAAAATCTTTTGTTTGAACAAAAATATAGTTGAGGTATTGATTTTAATACCTATAAACAATCAAATGATATATCAAGATTGTGTTCATCATTTAATAATGTTTGATGACAATTGAAGAAATATGATTTGCCTTTAACCATACCTAAAGCATTTGTCTTTAAATCAATAATATTCTTATTGTTTATACATTTAATTTCAAATAGCTCTTTTTCTATTGTTATCTTGATTTGATATTCACTATCTTCATACTCGTAGTGTTTTTCTTCCTCTGTCGCTAGATCAATCACTTTAAAGATTAAGAAGTCTTCATCCATATCACGTTCATCAAGACCAGTTGTGAATAATATTGATTCAACGGACTCGATGACTTGTCTTTCTTCTTCTGATAATGTTCCGTTATTATGTTTTTCTAAGAAAAACTTATATAAAGGTTCTGGAAGAACACTATTGAAGTCGGAATCAACACATATCGTGTCATCTCTAATAAAGTTGGCTTCCATATTTATATAACTATTAATTGTTTGACGGAAATAATGTAAAGCAGGTTCATAATCTGAGAAACGATGTTTTTCATCATCTATGACAATCCACTTATCAATGTCTTCTATTTCAATAGGCTTACCTTGTAAACCATATTTCCTACCAGTTACTTCTGTGAGGCGATAGGTATAATAATGTGAATCATTTACTAAGGATTTGTCTAAATCATTAAACAATCCTTTTGTTACCGCGGTTTTATAGCCTTCAAGGATGAGTAATGATCCATCATCATAAACACCATAGATTGTGATTGCTCTTTTATCATTTAGTTCTTCTTGTAAGCGTATATGATATCCAGCCTCATCATTATTAAAATAATAATCATCAATCTTTAATCCGATATAAGCTTCTTGATTGAGGCTAGTTAGATAAAAACAAGGCTGAGTGACTTTATAGAAAAAGATCTTATAAGACACATAAATAGCCTTACATTGTTTAAGCTGTTTAATAATTACTGATTCTTCCATAAAAACACTCCTATTTTACGTACACTAGTATTAATAAAGACAAGAAGACGAAAGATCAAAACACAAAACTCCAGATACGTATTTAGACAATGATATCAGGGAGCCAATTAGATTTAGTTGGGTTCACACTCTATCTCAGTTATTTCGATACCAAGAATTTCAATCTCCACTATTTCAACGATTTCTTTATTTATATCGATATTATTATTGTATTCTGTTGCTGCATCATAAGCATCTTCTTCACTTTCAAAAGGAGGAACACCTTCTTCTACACTATCTTTAAAGATTTCTTCTCCAACAAGAATAAGAAATTTATATTTACCAGTTCCTTCTCCTTCATCATCGGTTATTTCTTCTACCTCTACTTGGGTGACTTCAATCGGCCACTCCGAAGATATTCCAAGACTATCACACGCAGCGTCTTCCGCATCAGTGTAAGAAAGATAATATAAACCATCATCGTCATCTTCAAAACTATCATAATCACCAAAAGCATGGATGATATATTTATAAACCTTAAATTCTTCAGCGTATTTTCTTGCTTCTTCTTTGGTACTAAAAATACCTTTTAATTCGATTGGGTCAGCTTGGGAATAATTAGGACAAAAGCAGTGTCCTTCAATTTCTTCTACACTATCAATTTCAATATTGAATGGAAGTTTTAATTTAAAACCATATTTCTTCATAATTCTTACTTTCCCAACCATTTCTAGTTTTCGTTATTTTTCTAAAATCCAACATTCATATACTTGAATGTATTCACCTTCATATATTGCGTTAAGTCTAACTTTGTTTTTATCTTCTATACATTCAACTTCAATCTCATTAACTGATACTTCGCCTTGAGAGGCTTCAACTTTTAAATCATCAACTAAATACTCGTTTATATATTCTTTAGCTTCTTTAACCGAATCAAATACTTCATCTACTTCACGAAGATCAATAACATTTCTTTCGTAAAGAGAAGCGTTAATATCATAGGAAATACAAATAATCTTAAACATTTTAATTGCCTCGTTTTTATCTTTCTTTTTATAAGCGTGATTAACGCTTTTAACTCGTCCTTCTTCAATTTTAGCAAACTTATAATAGTCTATTGATAGTGAAAGGTGTTCTTCACTTATTTCTAAAGCACCAACAATATCAAATAACGATATATTCATCGTACTTGTTTTGATGTAATCATCTTTAGTAAAACGATTAATTGTTGGTTTAAAGATAACATCATCAAATCTCTTACTATTAATGATTTCTATTATCTCGTTAGGAATATCATCACTATTATTAGTTACAATCTCTTTTAATAGATACCATTCAATATTGGAGTATCGGTGACCGTTACTACCACCTTTTCTCCCTTTAGCAGCGTTACTAATGTTATCTTTAAACGAAAGAGGAACTACTCCTGTATTTATTAAATCAGTAACAGAACGGAACACGATGATTTGTTCTTTTTCTTTTTGATTTGAAATAGTATTCGCTATAGCGATAATTGGTCCAGCTTCTCTTGACCTAATTAAGCCTTTTCTTTCAATTGATTCATTATTTTGAATAACCATTCCTTGCTCATAGTTAGACAAGGACTCCACTACTAGTTGAGGAACTATATATTTTCCGTTATTAATTTTAGAGACAACATCACTATTACATCCAACTTTAAAAGCAATCTCATTTCTTCCCCAATCCTCTTGAAGATAAGTAATGATGGATTTAATTTCGTTATTAGAAAGCGATTTGCTATTCATTCTATCCAGCCTCAACATCACATGTGCCAATACATTTGAAGTTATGGAAGTCTAGTATTGAATATTCTTCTGTATTTGAATCTTCATCATAGTTAAAAGCAGCTAAGTTTGCGCCGACAAAGTAATGTGAAGATATTATTGCTTTATGTGCTGAATCAATGAATCCCCAAATATCTTTTCTACGAACGAAAAATTGTAAAGCATATAAATATTGGTTGCCCATCCAAGCATAGCCATAATATAAATTAGCCTTTGGACTTTTTTCGTGTTTGACATCTACATATTCAACTACTCCGTCATCAGCAAGAACAACACAAGAATGCTTTTTTAAATCATCTTTAATATCAATATTTAGCCATTCTTTGACTGTGCCAGAATAGCGAACATATAAATTACTAACATCTTTAAAAGCTCCTAAGGAAATCTTTTTAATGTTATTAGGAATATCAACTTTCACAGTTGCAGGAAGTTCTTTATTCCATTCATCAAAATATTGTAAATCAACATCAAATCTAACAAAGTCATCACCATTAATTACGTTATTTCCATAACTTGGTTTTATTGGTGTCATTTTAGGGTTAGAACGCATCATATTAATTTTTGTGTTCTTATCAACGCTGTAATTGATAATTAAGTCATCAGTGATAAAAGATATTCTTTCATTAACCAATAACTCTTGAATATCTTTTGTTAAAGAGGAAAAACTGGTTTCCATAATTAGTGATGGGCGGTTTTCGTAATAACGGAAATAAGTAACAAAATCATCTTTGTTCTTCTTTAGTGATTCTTTACACGCTTTATTAATCAAATCATTATTTTTTGTTAATAGAGTTTTAATGAGCTCACAAGAAATTCCCCTTAATTCCACCATTTTTGTTGATCCATTAAGAACTTCGTAATATTGATTGTTTTCGTCTTTAACAAAAATATGCTTAACATTCGTTAAGAGTGGCTTCCTTCCACCATAGTATGAAAACACTATTTTATTAAAGGAAGAATAGTTACCGTCATAATATAAGTTTGTAATAACAAACGATTGTAAAAACGCTCCATTAGATATCTCAGTAATATTCGAAAAGAGATATAAATTATTGATGGAGTTAATTGAAAAAACTCTACTACCAATGCTTTTTATTTCCTTTGGAATAACAATGTTATTACCATTGCCTTCAAACTTATAAAGGACATCGTTTTTAACATAATATTTATTACTATATTCGTCAGTTATATAAGGTTCTTCTATCTTTTCAATTTCTATATCTTGAGAATATTTTTCCATTGTTCCATCTAAAACGTAATCATTGTTTTCGTCTAAGAAATATATCTTAGAATCTAACTTTTTAGAGTTAGATAAATATTCAATGATGAATGGGTTTTTAGCAAATTGATTTCTATCAGAATCAAAATATATTTCTTTAACTAAATCATAATCGAATGGTTTTTTACCAACTTTCTTAAGTTTAGAAGAAATGTGAATAACTATTTCCGGTTTGATAATAGGATTAATTAAACCACCGCTTATTTTCTCTAGTTTGCCATTAATAACTAGTTTCTTTAAATTCGGGCAACGGAAGAACGCTCCTTTTTCAATAATCTTTAAGTTACTTCCTGTTTCTATTGTTTCAATATTTGACTTAAAAGCGTATTCTTCAATTTTTTCAACGAAATCAGGAATAATAAATCTGTTTTCTACTTCGCGATAAAGAATCTTGTCAATGACATCGACAAAAACCCCATCAATGATTTTGAACCGCTTGTTATTAGGATCAACCATTATGCGATTTTCTTTATAGATATCATATTGGCCACGAATTGGAAAATTAAAAGGAGCTTCTGACAAACCAAAATCCAAAGTTCCAATATGAGTGAACCAATTAAATTGCGACGCAAAAGATTTTAGTGTCGAAGGAAATCTTACATATAGTGTCGGAAAGAGCATACTTATTGAAAAGCTCCAAGCACTGCTTAAGGTCGTTACACCTTCAGGAATAACAATTTTATCTTCGTTGTTTTCTAAATTTATTCTTCCTAATACACCATTTTCAATTTCAAAAGTTGCCATATACTCTTCCTTTATATTTGGTTGAATTAATTAATTTCATTATACCTTATATGTTTAATTCATATAACTTTTTATAAAACTGTTCTAATATATGTACTTTTCACATAACATATAATCCTACTTCATCCTTCACTAGGTAATTAACGCCTATGGAACCAAGACAATCAAGTTTGTCAATTTCTTTAATAATTCCCTTTTCTTTAAGCTCATAAAGTAATGAATTTCTAACATTACTTAATACACTTCTATGATTATCTTGATGATATTCAAATAAAGATAAAGCGTCTTCATATCTTTCGTTCTTTCCCACTAACAGAATATCCATATCATGGAAATATGAATTAAAGATGACAAGCGAAGAGAAATTAATAACATAATAATATTCGTTATCAGGACCATTAACATATACTTCAATAAACTTTCTGACTTTCCCGTCATAGTTGCTTCTTTTAAGAGAAACACTATAGTCATTAGACAAATAATAATGATGTCTTAGCATCTTTAAATATATTTGATAACACTCATCAATATATCTAACTGCTTGAATCGGAGATAAACAAAGATTAAAGAGTTTAATAAAAATATCAAACATCGATTTCTTTGGTGATATCCA
Source organism: Bacilli bacterium (assembly GCA_045132035.1). Lineage (GTDB taxonomy): Bacteria > Bacillota_I > Bacilli_A > RFN20 > CAG-826 > UBA2450. Next base: position 9,857 of record JBGURM010000055.1, on the reverse strand, counting down.
GTTTCCTTCAGATTCTCCATTAATGAATCTTAAAAGATTCTTATATTTCTTGTCTAACAATTTCCCTATCTCATTAAGAAATAAATCGAATTCAATATGTTCCTTACGGAAGCTAGATAGTCTTCCTCTTAGATATTCACTTGCCCAACTAACAGGCACCCCGTTAATGATTGGTTTATGAATCCATTCTCTATTTCTACTTTCTAAAACGTTACTTTCTTTCATTTTTTCCTCCTTATTAACCATAAAGAGCAATTAAAAACTCCCATCGTAACGATAGGAGTAATATTGTCGTATAGTTCCCATCGTTCAAGCTTTGGCACCCAACATTACTTGGGTTGTCGGTGGATCTCAGGGCTTGTCCCTAACCACTCTCTTTATGGTATGTATTTATTATATAAAGATGTTTTAATTATTTATATTTCTTTTTGCCTCAAGATCAAATGTGCTGATAGTTTTTTTCTTGTCATATTTGTTATGACAATCTGAGCACAAGAAGAAGATGTGATCTTTTATTGGTGTGTGAGCGTCTTTGAAATACTCTTCAAATTTAGATAAATCAACTCTATAACGGTCATTTGAGATTTTGAAATGTTTTTCTAAAACATCCAATATGATTTGAGGCCTTTCTTCTCCTTCTCTATGAGCGGATTGAAGAACTGCTTTTCTACCGCAATATTCACAAACACCGTTTTGAGCATTTCTTTCTGCTCTAGTAAAGTTTTGAATGACATTACGTAATTTTGGACCAACAAATCTATTGAAATCTTCAAAAGATCCTTCAAAAATAGGTCCCGCAATAGTGTTATTAGATAAACGTACAAGATTAGTGTCATCTAAAAATTCAAAATATAACTTTATTGCTCTTTTTAAAGACGCAAGACCATTATAATAACTACCATCAATATTGATTGTTGCGATTGGTTCTAAACCATCATGTTCATCTTTTTTTGTATAGGTAAAGAACTCAATCAGTTCTTCTTTTCCACCATTACTATAATACTTATCTAAATCATAGCTTTGGTTTACTCTTGTTATTCTCGCCAAGATAGAAGAAATTACATTCTTACCGTAGCGTTTTGCAACTAACCATTCTTTAAAATTATCTCTTAACATTTTGTTGTTCCCTCACGCGTTCAAATAATCATGGATTAAATGATTTCGCAATTTTTTCAATGTCTTTTATTGTTTCTTTATATTTCGTATAAATTCTAAAACTAATTCTTAATGTAATTCTGTCATCATCAGAAATGTTTTTATCATACATGCCTGCATCTTTATCGATTTGTTGTAAAGCCAAATCAAAATCAGTTGATGGAACTGTAACATAAAAACTAATCCAATATTCATTGGTGTCAGAATAATCTTTGCATGTATCGCAAAGAAAAGTAATGTCTCCATTAGAAGATACAGTGGCTGGGTAACGAACATTGAGATGAGGAATCTTTTTGTTCTTTCTTAATGCGTTAACCGCTTCAAGTAAATAATTTTCGTGCATAATTTGCTCCTTTTATTCATTTATACCAAACAGTTTTAATTCTGTTTCATTTAATACTTTTGTATTTAAAGAATCAATGACCACTATTAACATTAATGGTTTTAATACTTTAATTTTGTTTTCATTATCAGCGCGTACGTCGATAACTTGATTACGACGAACAAGATTAAATAGTTCGTTTCTTACTTCTTCAGTGGCGCGATCATAATCATCAATCACAATGATTGTTTGATCATCAACTTCATCAATTTCGTCCGAAGAAAACAGTACGTTAACAACTTTCTTCTTTGGAGTAAGGAAATCCGTCATTTCGTCATTAGACACCACTCTAACACTTTGATTAGCTGGCATATCTTGGAAGTATTCAACCTCAATTTTAGATAGAGGCATTGCTGCGCTTATATACCAACTCTTCAATTTGTAGTGTCTTAACCATTCTTTGATGATTGATGTTTTACCAGAGCCCGTCATTCCAACAACTGGCACCACTGGGGCGTAATTAAGTTTTCCGCTTCTTGCCTCTTCTAATACCTTATTTAATGATTTTGATAAACTAGTTTCAAAATATAAATCTTCGTAATCTTCTTCTGTTAATTCAAAAAAGCTATCTTTTTCCATGTTTTAAACCCTTCTATTGTTATAAATAAAACTTTCCATCAAATAATGTCTGTTGGAGTATATTCACTTTACCATTAATTAAAGCAATTACCTCTCCACCTGGTTTTAAGTTAACTCCATCAGTAACACCAATAAATGCTTTTGATTCTTTTTCATTTATCATCCAGTAGCAGATTCTATTACTAATCACTGACTTTAATTCTTTATCAAAGCTACTTGGTGATTGAGAAGAAATGAAGAAATATATTTTCTTTTCATTAGATGATTTAACTAACTCGATAATATCCTTAACACAGTCTTTAAACTTGTAGGAAATCAACTCAAATTCATCAATTAGAACAATCACTGGTGTTGTATCTTGTCTATTTTTGAGTTCATTTAATTGTGATTTAAATTCTTCAATTTTGTCATCATTTGTGATTGGAAATAGTAAATAAGGAGAGTCTTTGAATTTAAAATAGTCCACTGATTTACTGTCATGAATAACAAACTTAATTTCATTAGGAGAATATTTAGAAGTTAATTCTTTAATGAGCCTAGAGAAATATACTGTTTTTCCTCCTCCTATACCTCCAGAAATTAATACATTATTAAGGTCGCCTAACTCGATATAAATTGATTCTTTATTTCTATCGCCTAGATAAATCTTCATATCCACTCCTCTAATTTTGTTCTTCACTAAATTAAATATATCGAATGTGTCCTTTTTAATATATTCATTAACCATATTTCCAAAACGAGTGAAAACATAATCTCCTTCATATTTATCTAAATTTAAAGCGTAATCTTCTCTAAGCAAACCATAATTACCTAAACCAAGATAAATTGATTCATAAGTATCATTACTTCTTTCTCTTAAAGGATTGATATCACCACTGACATGGACTAATTGTCTTAATTCAGGAACATGTTCAAGAATATGACGAATTAGTTCTTTATCAGATTCTTTATATAAAGTGCTATAAGCGTAACAGTCCCCATCACTAAAGATTACAAAGAATAATCCACTAGGACCACACGCTCCATTTTCGGAGTAGTAACAAATAATAGGTTTTTTATTTAATGTTTCTTTTAAGTTGTCTTTATCAAATACTTTAATCATTATTTTTTCTTACTCCTAACACCTCTATTAGTTTTCTATTCCAATATTCAATTAAAGGGAGCCTATCATCATTTCCTTTAAACTTTAATGACCTTACAATTTGAGGGACATAAATAATCTCTTCATTGTGTGCATTTAATTCAATAAATATTTTGTTTAATAAATATTCAGTTTCTCTACTAGTGCATAAGAACTTTATGCCTCTATTAATATATGGAATAAATGAGTCTTTATCACAGCAGAAATAATATATATCTTCATCCGATGGAGAACTTTCTAATCCATCAGCTCTTTTTTTCATCACGTCAATAAAGATGAGTTTATTTTTAATAACATAAGTAGCAATATCTGTAGCGATATCTTTATTGCTTCTTTTATTAGTTTCAAATTCTTCTTTTAAAGATTGTAAACGATTGCCATCATTAAGATAACGATCAAGATATTTATATACATTATTCTCTTTAGTGGAATAATACATCCCTCTTTCTCTACCCGCTAAAGGGGTGAATGTTCCTACTATGACAGCTTTAACATTAATTTGATTTTCTTTTGGTATTTTAAGCCAATCATAAACACCATTAAGACTATATTCTGGCTTAATATTAATTTTTAAAGATACTTCATCAACTTTTGATTCATCAAATGTTGCATCTTCAAAAATCTTTTTATAATTCATTTCACGATTTTTCATAATAATGTTCCATTTATTAATTATACACTTTCTTCTATTAATCTAACTAGGAGACTCTATCCAATACAGGATAGAATCTCACTTGATTTAAGATGTTTTTTCTCATAAAGAAGACCACCAAGAGAAGAGATTTGAGTCTTATGTTTTTTAATATATCTGATGGTCTCTTTCTCGCATCTTCTAAGTAACGCTTCAATCTTTCTTTCCATTTTTCTTCTTTTAATTGAAGTTTCAGTTCTTGATTTCTGTTTAATTGCAGGAAGAGTCTCCCAACAAGAAGAATAACCACAAATATTGTAGAGGTTATACGCGGACGCTCTTGCGTTCTGCAAATCATTATCACACCCTCTAGAACCTCTACCACAAATAATCTTTTGAGCTAATACTCCCGCCATTGAGATTTTGATATCAGCAATAACTTTGTCATATGGCCAAAATCCTCTTTCCACCTCTTTAGCGTGGAACTGTCCACTTGCTCCAGAAATATTGAGTCGATTGATTTTAAAATACTTAGGAAATGAATGGGCAACTACTGCATGAGCCGCTTCATGAATTGCAACTTCAATATTATCTTCTTCAGGAGCGTCTTTGACCATATCAGTGATGTTATAAATAGAGTTATCAATCATTTCAGAAGTGATGTTTTCAAAACCATTTCTTAACACTAAATCATTAACAACAGCTTTTACTCCAGCGCAGCTAATTCCGTTAAGAGATAAGGCCACTTCTTCATCATCAAAGTCATCAGGAAACTTAAGATTAAATTCTTTAAAATGTTTCTTAAGAAGTTCTAACGCTTCTTCTCCGGTTGGATAAGGAATCTTAATGAGTTTTTCAAGTCGACCATTTCTTAATAATGGTTCAGGGATCTCTCCAATAAAATTAGTGGCGGCAAGCACTAAAATGTCATCATCAGATTCAACCCCATCAAGGTTTTCTTGAAGAGCGCGTACCACTCTTCTTTCTTTATTAATTAATAAATCTAATTCATCAAAGACAATAATCGCATGTTCTGCTTCTCTTGCTTTTTTAAAGGTTTCAACAATCCCTTCAACAACATTACTTTGTTCACCTTGGAAAATGAATACTGGACAATCACAGCATCTGATGATTTCTTTAATCATTAATGATTTTCCATTCCCTGGTTCACCAAATAAGATGACACCTCTTGGGATTGAAACACCTTTCGCTTTAAGTTCTTTAGAACGCTTAAACCAATCAATAACAGAAAGGATTTCTTTCTTCTGATTTTCATGTCCCACTACTCTTGATAAAGGAGTTTCTCCTTCTTTAAGCTTTGAAGCATAAACAATTTCATATGTTGGTGTATTTTCTTTAGTAGGAAGTTCTTCTTTTCGACCATGAATTGAGTGATATTCTTCACTTACCCAATTCTCATAATCCTCAATCAAACTTTCTTGCTCATCATCAATTTTGTTAATCAAATCTTCCATGGTTTTCCCTCACTTTCGTAACTATTATGACCAGAAAAAAACACTCTATGTTGTTAGAGCGTCTTTTTGTACTCATATATGAACAATAATTTAGTCGAATTTCTTACTTCCGATTGTTTTATGGAATTCTTTCACTAATTTTTCCACTTTTGGATCAATCATAAAATATAAATACTTATCTTCAAATTCTGATGCTTTATCTTTTTGATAGAAAGCTTCAGCGATTGATCCCGCCATCGCACCAATTGTGTCAGAGTCCCCTCCAATAGCGACACAGTTCCTTAATGCATCTTCTAAACTATCAGAAACCAAGAAACAATATATCGCTTGAGGAACTGACTTTTGACATGATGAATTGAAGCGATATGATTTCACTAATTCATCAAAATCAAAATCTTTAATTTCAGGATAATAATCTTTTATCATCCTCTCTTTGATTTCTTCTTTAGAAGCACCATGAAGTGCTAAAAAGACTGAGATAGCAATCGCTTCTGCTCCTTTTATTCCTTCAGGATGATTATGAGTGATTTCAGTAACAATTTTAGAGAGTGTTTTAACTTCTTCTTCGGTGGAGGCAATCCAACCAACTGGAGAGATTCTCATCGCACTTCCATTTCCAAAGGAATTATATGGTTCAGCGATTTTACCTGAATCCCTACAAGTTTCGCACCACTTAAAGAAATATCCGCCCCATCCAGCGTTTTTGTGTTTTTCCCATATATCAACGAATTCTTTAGCTAAATCAGACTGTAATTCTTTAACTGATTCTTCGTCATATTTAATTGAATAATGCTTTAACAAAGTTTTAGCGACAGCGATTGTTAAATATGAATCATCTGACATTCTCATTCTTTGATTGAAAATATTAAATTGTTTGGTTTTACATGGATGGAATTCATAAATGGAACCCACCATATCTCCAATAATTGCGCCTAACACATTATTGTCCTCCTATGAGAGTTTTTCTAACACTTTATCGATGTGCTTTTTAGAGAGCCCACCACTAGAGTAACTTGTTTGAACTAAATATTTAGTGAGTTTAGTTTTTTTATAGTCAAACATTTCATCATCGACGATAACAAATTTATCAACCTTAACTCCTTTAAGTTCTATTCCTTTAATGTAGTTAAGAATTCCTTCTCCTCGATTTAATCCTTCGTCTTTAGTTTTAGTAACTACCTTTAATCCTTGTTTAGTTAATTTTTCATCAAGATAGTTCGCTAAGTCATCTTGCTTATATTTGAGTGATTCTGAACTATGCCAACGCTCTTTCCAAGAAGAAGTAAGAACAATTTTCGCGTGAGTGTGATCTATTATTTGTTTAAGAATATTAACTTTCTCATCTTCGATTCCAGTATATGGTCCACATTTATCTTTAGTGGTAGAACAGTTAAGCACTCCATCGATATCTAAAAAGATGATTTTAACTCCTTGGTGATATTTTAATCCTAAAGTTTTATATATCTTTTTAGTATTTACTTCTCCAGTAGAAGAAATATATTCTTTATCAACTAATTCTTTAAAGAATGAATAGGACTTATTAAAACCAATTGAATATGTTCTTTGTATATCAGAAATAGAGACTGTTTTTTTATCTTTTATGTCATTTAAAATTACATTTAAATCTAAATCCATATTTGTCCTTTCTGTTTAATTATAAGTAGGTTCTTACTTATTTTATTAATAATAGTAGTAATAATGGTATTTACTATATTTAACGAAGATGCGTTCAAAATCAAAGAAATCATCTTTATCAAATTGGCCCTTATATTTCTCTTCAAACTCTTTAAGTGGAGGGTAGACAAAGTCACTACCAAACAAAGACTTTAATACATAGCTCTTTTTTAAGAGAGTTTTATATACTTCAGTAACTCTTTTTCTTCTAACAACTGATTTACGGTTGTTATCAATGTGTGTTTTTTTCTTCTTTTCTTCTAACTCTTTTTGATTAGAGAGATCTTGATGAATTAACTCGTTATATTTATCTTCTTTGAAGGTAAGGAAACCTGAATTAAACGCGACATCTGGTTTATATGTTTTTGTTATATTTTGATATTTAACAACAACATGTTCTTTATCAAAAGAGATAATAACACCAACTTCACTATTTTTATTAATGACTTGTTGGTTGATAAATTCATTATAATTATTCATCATCTGGTTCCTCCTCTTTAATCTTTAAGTTATTTAAGTTTTTGTTATTTTGTATTTTGTCGTAGAAGATTTGAAATAGTTCTTCAAAGGCTTTACAAGATTCAGGTAGATATTTTTCTAAATATTCATATTGAAGTGATTGATTAGTTACTTTAATTCCAAACATGTTAGCGAAGAACTCTTCTGTTGGTCTATTTTTGTGTATTTGATAATACGCGGGAGTGTGGCATTCAATGAATAACCAGTTAAGTTCATATAGTGATGATAAGGCATCAAGAACTGGAGAATATTTTTTGTTTAAGATGCTATAACACTTTTTTTGATGAAAAACATAATACGCTTCCACAAAACCATTTTCATAAAGGATTTTATGGATTTCTTTTCTTCTTTTTTTATCTTTGCAACCCATTAGCTCTTTATATAAATCTTGGTTATTCATTAATATATCGAAAGCTTTTTCATTGATATTTGAATTAATGATTGATTTATATTCATTCATTATTTCTTCATATATTTCTTTTTGTTTTGATTTAAATTCTTTATCAAATGTTTCTTGTAAAGTGTAGCCATTAGATAATATGACATCCGCTGATAAGGTTTTAGGATAGTTGAACCAGAAATCTGCCGCGTGGCCTAATTCATGAGGAAGATAATCAACTTCTCTGATGTCGGTAACAATTTGGTTATGACTTCTTTTACCAAATGTTGTTCCACTAAAAGAATTATCTGGGGTGATATATCCTTCTTTAGATTGATGTTTTATTTTTAATGAACCATTTTTGATAACTTTATATATGAACTCTTGATAAGTAGGAGAAAAGAAACGGGCCTGGGCAACTAATTCAGGTTTATAGTATCTAAAAGATAATCTACTTTTATTAAATAGGGCTAAGGAGATCAATTTAACGTAATTGGTTGATTTATTTTCCATCGTTTTCCTCACTTTCTGCCTCTATTATATGTTTCTATTTTTTATAGTTGTGACCTATTTATCTTTTGTTCATTTATCAGTACATTTTTGCTCGATTAAAAAAGTCTATATGTTGGTGAATGTATAGCTTCTTCATATAAAAGATTAACATTTTAGTCGCTTCCAACTAAAGTCATAATTACTTTAGTATTAGTTTTCCTTTCTTAGTGTTAATCACACATACCTCTTTAAATAAAGATGTAATATTACCAATCATAATCACATTTTGACGAAGTAAGGTTGCTCCAACGATTTTGTTATTACAAACATCCACTACTTTTTTATCTCCTCCAACAACAACATCTAGATGATAAATATCGCTTTCAAGTTCCCCTAATGATGGGTTATAGTCGCTGACTCTACTAAATGGGGTTTTATTATAGAAGGCACTATTAATTCCATATCCATATCTAGCACCTGTATCAATGATATATTTTCCCACTAATAAGTTAGTTCCAATATCAACCATTAACGGCCAGCTCTTGGTCATTTTTATTTCTCTTCCGTTAACATCATTAGAGTTAAATTCAAGATTGTTATTTTTATAAATCGTTAGTGATGTTTTTGAAATGATATCCATCCCAATGAAACCATCTAACTCAGTTCCTACAAGTTTAAATGATTTTTCAATATTGAAATTTGTTGGAGTATTAACTAATGGATACTTAATCCCATCAATTTCAATTTCTCTATTTTGTTCACCTATCCAGAACGAGAACGGACATCCTGTATCAATGAGATATTTCTTATCATTGATGTTAACAATGTAATGATTATTAATTAGTTCGTATTTATACATATTTCCCCCACTTTCGCTTACATCATAAAACGTTATTTTTCATTTTTGTTTGAACGATGAAAAATGTACTCAAAGGGGTACAAGAAAAAGCAGGAATATTCTTCCCAACTTATTCAATCTATTTATTACTCTTTATTCTTTTGTTTTAGGTAATTTAGATACGGTTCTTTTAGCTTATTAGAGCCACCGCCAAGCTTACTTTGACTATGACGATAATAATGTCCTGAACAACATAACCAAATCACTCTATCAAATGCATATGGAGTGACATTATATGAAGCCGCTAATTGTCTACCGATTCTTAAACAATCGTCATCATCTGTATATTGTATTTCAACCGCATCGAACGCTGCCTTTATATGCGTATCTGGTTTAATATAATTTTCAAATCCAATTTCTTTTAGTAAGTTGCACGCAATAGCGGTTCTCATACCACTGATTTTCCAATTATATTTTCCTATGGATGCTCTTAATGATATTGGCATTAAATCTTGATATTGCTCAAACGCCACACCATAGTAATCTTCAAAGTCATTAATCGCATCAATAAATTCTTGGACAGTTTCAAATC
>JBGURM010000054.1:0-4662 GCA_045132035.1 Bacilli bacterium | reverse complement strand
AAGTCTTTTTATGGTTATCCATATATCTATCATACTTATCTTTTTCAACATCCCAGTCTTCTTTGATAAGATGTTTCTTAGAAGATTTAACTTCTTCCATTATTGTATTAAAAAGTTTGTCAAATTTGTTATTCAACATAATAGTATCCTATTAATTTATATTTGTTATTATTTATTATTTAATAGAAAACAATTATATTAATAGTATAATAAAAGGAGAAAAGAAATGCGTATTAACTACTGTCCAATTGCACCAATTGATGTTTTAGCTAAGAATAAATTTGAACCATTTAACCGTTCTAGATCACATGTTATGATTCTTGCTCACCTTTGTGATGAAGGTAGTGAGTATGTAAAGTATTATAACAAAACACAGAAGTTTAGAGAGTGGACTCTACTCGATAATGGTGCTGCTGAGAATAGTCAAATTAATGATGAAGCTCTAATTGAAAAGGTTAAGCTAATGCATCCAAATGTTGTTATTGCACCAGATGTTATTTTTGATGGTAAAAAGACAATTGAGAGTACTGAGAGATTCATTAAGAAGATTAAGAATGAAATTCCAGGACTTCAAATTATGGCTGTTCCTCATGGAAAAACTGAAGAAGAATATATTGAAACATTCAAATACTTTAATGAAAGTAAAGATATTAATTGGATTGGTATTAGTAAGTTTGTTTCAGTTAAACCATTTACTGATAGAGTTACATGCTTTATGAAGATTAATGAAGAAGGTTTTCAAATAAAGAAACCTATTCATATCTTAGGTTGTAATAATCCAGTTGAAATCTCTTTCTTCACTAATTTCCCACTAATTAAGAGTATTGATAGCTGTATTGCTTATCTTTATAAAGATCAAGAGATTCCACTTGATAACAGTATTAATAAGAGAATTGATACACCACATGAATTCTTTGATTGGAAACTAACTGATGGTGAGATTGAACAGAGTTGGAAGAATATTGATAAAATAGATAGACTTTGTGGATATTAATAAGAATAAATATATATGTGAATTAAGACCTCTATCAAAAGTTTGATAGAGGTTTTTTAATAAATATATGTAAACTTAACAAGGTGAATTACAACTATGAAAAAGATCCTTACTTTTACTAATGCTGATCCAATTTGGGAAGATGCTAATAAAGTCAATACATATGTCAATTTCACATATGATACAAAAACTGGTGAATTAAAATTCTTTGCTGATTTTGGTGGAGAAATCAAAGAACTCGTTCTTGGTACTACAGCTGCTCAATCTTCTGGTGAAGAAGAAGGTGGCGAAGGTGGAGAAACTCCTGAACCATAATAAATACTAAATTAAAGAATAAATAATTATACACAAATATATATTTAAAGGAAATTTCCAAATTATGAAAAAGAAACTTTATTTTGAAAACAATGCTGATCCTATGAAATTTGCAAATAGTATCAACACTTACGTTAACTTTGTCTATGATACAAAAACTGGCGAACTCAAGCTCGTTGATAGTTTCAGAGGCGAAATCAAAGAACTCTCTCTTGGTACTGCTACAGTTAAGGAAGAAGAACAAGAAGGCGGCTCTGAAGGCGGAGAAGGTGGCGATCAAGGCGGTACTACACCTGATGATGGTGGCCAAGGTGGCGGAGGCTCTGGCGAAGGTGGAAATACTCCAGATCCAGAAAATCCATAATTCACTGATTCTTAATTAAAAATTAAGCCTTTAAGATTTAATCTTAAAGGCTTTTTTATTATACTACTTTTATTTCTTTATCCTTATCATCTGTTGCTATCAGCTTCTAGAAAAACGCTTTTCTTTTTGGATAATACTTTACAATCTAATTGAAACTTCTTTCTAATTCTGTATCAGTATATTTTGTTAATTGTTTACCTGTGGCCCACAAATATACAGCTTTTAAGAAATCAGCTTTAGTTATATTTCCTTTTTCAAATCCATCATCAGCTAAAAAATCTCTAAATCCTTTACTATCAATATCAATGGGATTATTTGTTTTAGCAGCTTCATTGAAGGTATCTAATAAAGCAATAGTTAATTTACTAACATTATGATTCTTTTCTCCAGTTTTTGATTGAGTATTGTTATTTTCTTGTCTTTTTTCTATCTTTAAACCTTTAATAGTAAAATATCCTTCAGTAATAGAATTCTATAACAACTCATAACATTCATTATTTCTTTTAAATCTATTAAAGAATGCAACAAATGCAGTTTTATATTTCTTTGCATCTCCTAATGCTTTAAAAACTTTTTTAACTGTATTCTTTTTATAATAACTTTCATCCATTTCTATAATCTATGAAGCTTGATCTAAAAACTTGATGAAATTATCTATACTCTTTCCAAATACTTCCTAGAAAAAGAATTTAAAGTATAATGCTACAAATTGATATGGTGTTAACTAATTTGATTCTTTATCTCTTACAAAATTAACAATATACTTATTAAGACCATTCCAATTTTCTTCAATATTCTATAAGAAAAATGCTTCACTATAAGCAACTAAATATTTCTAAAGTTCGTTTGGAGTTAAATCTTCTCTGTCTTTTTTTCTATCCTATTTCCATTTTGTTAATTTATCATCTAGACCTTTCATTAGTTTTTCAAAAGCTGGACCATGTTTTTTACCAGCTTCTGTAATTACCTAGTTAACAAAGTCTCTATATGTCTTTTCAAGTTTCATTTTTAATACCAATTCACATATTTGTCTATATTTATTCACTTTTATAGTTATATTAAACATGAGAAAGGTATCAAAAATATGGAAGAAAATCTTTATGATATTTTAGGTGTATCAAAAGATGCATCTCAAGATGAAATTAAGAAAGCATATAGAAAATTAGCTATTAAATATCACCCAGACAAAAATCCAGGTGATAAACATGCTGAATAGATGTTTAAAAAGATAGCTTAGGCTTATGATATTTTAAGTGATTAGACTAAAAGATCTAATTATGACCAATTTGGTGATCCTAATAGTAGACCACAAAATCCATTTGAAGGAATGGGTGGAATGGGTGGATTTAACTTTGGTGGTGGTAGAAGTCCTTTTGATATTTTTGGAGACTTATTTGGGGGTAATCCTTTTGGTAGTAATGGTGGATTTAATAGACCTCAAAGAAATAGAAAAGACATGCCACAAGATGGTAAAGATAGAAGATTCGTTTTAAACATTACTCTTGAAGAAAGTTATCATGGATGTCAAAAAGAGTTTAAGATAAAGAAACTTGATTCTTGTCATAAATGTCATGGATTCGGTGGTATTATTCAAGATTGTCCAATTTGTCATGGTACTGGTATGGTTACAAATACTAGAGGTAATATGATTATGAACACTACTTGTCCTACATGTAGTGGAAAAGGATATACTATTAAAGAAAGATGTGATGTTTGTAATGGAGAAGGTGTTACCTCAACTATTGAAGAAAAGAAGATTAATGTACCAAAAGGTTGTCCAAATGGATTAAGATTAAGATTAGCTAACTATGGTATGCCTGGAATTAATGGTGGTGCTAATGGAAATCTTTATATTGATATTGAAGTTGAACAAGATCCTAAGTTTACTAGAATGGGTGATGATATTATAACTATGGAAAGAATTAACTATAGTGATGCTATTAATGGTAATACTATCACAATTGATTTATGGGGTGAAAATATTGACCTCAAGATTCCTTACAGATATACATTTGATGAACCTTTAATTATTCCTAATAAAGGTTTTAATAAAGGTAATTTGAAAGTATTCATTCAACCTAAAGTTCCAAAACGTACTTTAACGGAAGAAGAAACTGCTATGTTGACTAAACTAGAGAAGGAGATATTTTAATGGATTTTTATTTACTAAATAATGTTATTACATATTTTCGTACTTTAATTGAGAATATTAAACTCAAGTTTCAAAAAAAAAAAAATAATTCATAAACAAATTGATATTTTTAAAACTATTACAGTTCGAGATTGTGCTAAATTTATTAGAGAGAATGATCTAAATAAAAACATGAAACTCTTCTATATTTGGTTTCCAACTGCCTATTATAATGAACAAGAAATGATTGATTTTTTAAGAGAATATTAGGATAGAGTAGATTGGGGATGGATAAGAAATTATGTTAAATTAACTTATAGAATTGTACATGAATTTGAAAATAAATTGAGTGACATTTAATAAATAAATTGTTATATTTAATTGGAGAGTTGGCAGAGTCTGGCTTATTGCACCTGATTCGATTAATAAATAATATTAAAATCGAATCAGGAATTTGTTTATGAATTGTATATTTTGTGGAAAATAGATTTTAAATAAAGGTTCATTGAAGTCACATTAGAATAGATGTCATTTAAATCCTAATAGAGTAATCTATAAAAGAGGAAAAGATAAAAAGAAGAGAGGATCTAGTTGGAGTAAGGGATTGACAAAAGAAACTAATGAAATACTTTTTATAAAAGCATAGAAATTAAAATAGCATATAAAAGAATTGAAAAAACAAGGTAAACCTGGTTATACAGGTATGGGAGCAACTGAAGAAACGTAGAAATAGAGAAGAAGAAAAATATCTGAAGCTGCTAAAAGAAATCATTCTGGTGGTTACAAAAGGTGTGCAGGAAGAGGAAAGAAAGGTTGGTATAAAGGTTATTGGTGTGATAGTAGTTGGTAGTTAGCATT
>JBGURM010000053.1:0-14865 GCA_045132035.1 Bacilli bacterium | reverse complement strand
CTTAAGGTTGTTATTTTTATTCTATGGCAAATAATAAACTCACTAATTCTCCTAGATTAAATCACCTTCTATATGAGATGGGTGTTTTTAATTATTATGATGTCGTTAATCATCTTCCTAGAAGATATGATGATTATTCTTTAACTAAAGAAAGAGATTTATTAGATAAAGAGCGTGTTGTAATATATGCGAAAGTTGTTTCACAAGTATTAATCTCTAATTCATTTAAAAGGGTCTCTGTAGCGTCTTTTGATGTTTTAACACCTAGTAACACTTATTTTAAAATAATTGCCTATAATCGCCCCTATTTACCAAAAACAGTAAAGATTGATAATTATTACACGATCATTGGTGTTTACGATAAGAAAAAGAACACAATTAATATGATTAATATTGTTGAAGGGGAGATTAATAAAAACGCAGCGTTAAGACCAATTTATAGTCTTCCTAGAGATTACGCGAATAAAGATTTTGTGAAGTTAGTGAACAAATCACTTAATGAATTAAAAGGTAAAATCTATTCTTTAGTTCCTTTAACTTATCAAAAGAAATATAAATTAGTGAATAAAGAAACTGCGCTTAGATATGCCCATTTCCCAAAAAGTAATGAGGAAGTTAGACAAAGCTTAAGACATTTAAAATATGAAGAAGCTTTACTCTTCTCTTTAAAAAACCAAATCATTAAAGAAGAAAACAAGTCTTTATCCAAAATAAAAAAAGAACCAATTGATTTAAGTAGCTGTAATGATTTCTTATCAACTCTTCCATACAAATTAACCGAAGATCAAGAAGTCGCTGCCAGTGAAATCATCGAAGATATGAATCAATCTTCTTTGATGTATCGATTACTTCAAGGTGATGTTGGAACTGGAAAAACTCTTGTTTCTTTTATTGCTTTATACGCGAATTATGTTAGAGGAGACCAAGGAGCTTTAATGGCACCGACTGAAGTTTTAGCAAGGCAACATTATGAAAACGCTAAAAAATTATTTGCTAACACAAAATTAAAAATTGCTTTATTAGTGGGTTCAACTCCAGCAAGTGAGAAAAAAGAAATATATCGAGAAATCGAAGAAGGATATTACGACATCATTATTGGTACTCACGCTTTATTTACTAAGTCAATTGTTTATTCTTCTTTGGGCTTAGTTATTATTGATGAACAACATCGTTTTGGTGTTAACCAAAGAAAAGCGCTTATGAATAAAGGTGATCACGCTGATTTACTTATGATGTCAGCAACTCCAATTCCTCGTTCTTTAGCCTTATCAATTTATGGTGATTTAGAGATTTCAACTTTATATAAATTCCCAAATGTTAAAAGGGATGTTACCACTAAAATCATCTCTACTGAATCTGAAAAAATCATGGAGATTGTTGAAGGAACAATTAACGCAAATAGGAAGGTTTATATCGTTGCTCCTTTGATTGAATTTGTGGAAAACGGCAAATACTCCGCTGAGAAGTTATATGCACGTTTTGTACTTAAATTTGGTAAAAAAGTTGGTCTTTTGCACGGAAAAATGAAGGCGGAAGAGAAAGAAAATGTCTTAAACGAATTTGCTTTTGGCGATGTTGATATTTTAGTTTCCACTCAAGTAATTGAAGTTGGAATTGATGTGAAAAATGCTTCAACAATGGTGATTTATGATGCCTCTTCTTTTGGTTTAGCGTCACTTCATCAATTAAGAGGAAGGATTGGTAGAGACGGCCATAAGTCACTCTGCTTACTTGCAATTGCAAATAGTGAAGATAAAGAAAAACTTGAGATCTTAGTGAAGTCAAATGATGGCTTTGAAATTGCAGAAAAAGATTTGTCAATGAGAGGGCCAGGAGAGTTAATTGGAATTAGACAATCTGGTATTCCTGATTTTAGATTTATTAATATGATTGATGATATAAAGATTTTTGTGGTTGCTAGAGATGACGCGAGAGAAATATTAAAGAATAAGGATAAACCAGAATTTAAATGGATAATAGATTATTGCAAAAGAAGTATTCAGGAGGAGGATATAGTCAAAGTATAATGTTTTGAAAACCTATTGGTTTTATAATTCATTATAATTTGGTATATTATTATAGATATGATTAGAATTGCAGTTGATACATTAGGCGGAGATAACGGAAGCGCTCCTATCGTAGAAGCGATTATTTCTTATTTAAAAGATAATAAAGATGTCGCCATTACCGCTGTTGGTAAAAAGGAAGAATTAACTAAACTTGAAGGAATTTGTGAAATCGTTGACGCTCCAGAGATTGTTCCTATGGAAGCTGGACCTCTTGAAGTTATGAGAATGAAAAACTCATCAATGTATAAGACAGTCATGCTTGCAAAAGAAGGAAAAGTGGATGCGATTGTTTCTAGTGGCTCAACTGGAGGATTCCTTTCTTCATCAACTTTACTTTTAAAAACTATTCCTGGAGTTAATAGAGCAGCCTTTATTGCTCCTTTCCCAACTAAAATTAAAGGACATTATGTTGTGATTCTTGATATTGGAGCGAGTAATGAGAACTCTCCAGAAGAATTAAAACAATTTGCGACTATGGGAATGCTTTATTCCAAATATATCCTTGATGTTAAAGATCCTAAAGTTTATTTATTATCAAATGGAACCGAACCAGGAAAAGGCTCTCCAGAAAGTAAACAAGCTTATAAATTATTAGAAGGCAATCCTAATTTTAAAGGCAATATTGAAGCAAGAAACGCATTAAGTGGAGAAGCTGATGTTGTTGTTACTGATGGCTTTACAGGAAACGTTTTCCTTAAAAGCAGTGAAGGAATGGCAAAGATGATGAGCGGTTTCTTTAAAGATGCATTCAAAAAGAACTTATGGACAATGCTAGGATATTTACATGTCCGTAAAGGAATTAAGAATATAAGTGAAATTATGGATTATAAATCTACTGGTGGCGCGATGTTACTCGGCGTTAATGGTGTTGTTGTTAAAGTACACGGAAACACTGATGACTATTCAATGTATTGCGCGATTAGAGTGGCTAAGAAGTTAGTCGAGAAGGATATTAGAAATAAAATTAAGGAAGGCATTTAATAGTGGAGATTATTACTGTTTTTTCTAAATTCGGCGTGACACCTACAAGTTCTGAGTATTATGAACTTGCTTTAACACACCCTTCTTGTAACTCTGAAAGAAACACTAAACATCAAGATTATGAAAGGCTTGAATTCGTTGGAGATTCAGTTATTGGCTTTGTTTCAGCGGACTTAATTTTTAAAGTTCACCAAGAAATGGACCAAGGTCTAATGAGTAAGCTTCGTTCTTATTTGGTGTGTTCTAAATCATTAGCGAATTATTCTCGTAAGCTCGGCTTTTATGAATATATCCATATCGGCCACTCAATTACGCCTGAACAATTATATAAAAGCGATAAAATCTTGGAAGATGTCTTTGAAGCTCTTATCGGAGCGTTATATTTAGATCAAGGAATTGACGTTGCTTATCGAGTTATTAAAGAAATACTATATGAAGATATTTTAAATACCGGAATCGATGATATTGTTGATAGTAAGACTCGACTTCAAGAAGAAATTCAATCCGAATATCGTGAAGCAGTTAAATATGTCGTTATTGATGAATTTGGTCCTGCTCATGACAAAACATTTATTGTTGAGGTCTTATTTAATGGACTTGTATTAGGAAAAGGAAAAGGAAAGAGCAAGAAAGCCGCTGAAGAAGCTGCGGCAAAAGACGCTCTTAGTAAGAGGAGTGTATAATGGGTTTAATCTCATTTTTAAAAGAAAAGTTTTCAAAAAAGAAAACAGAAAATACTGATTCTTATACAGAAGGTATGGCGAAATCTCGCCAGAATTTTTCTAATAAACTGAACTCCCTATCTAAGAAATATAAAAAAGTTAATCAAGAATACTTTGAAGAATTAGAAGAGATTCTTATTGAAAGCGATGTAGGAGTTAAGCTAACTCTAAGAATTATTGATGAAGTATTAGAAGAATCAAAAAAGAAAAAGATTACTGACGCTGAAGAAATAAATGAAATAGTCATCGACCATATGTTTGAAGGATATATGGAAAAAGGTGATTCAATTACAGATGTTAGATTTGTTGATAATGGTCCAACTGTTTTATTAGTAGTTGGAGTTAATGGAGTTGGTAAAACAACAACAATTGCTAAATTAGCAAAAAGATATTTAGATCAAAATAAGAGCGTTTTATTAGTTGCCGCTGATACATTTAGAGCAGGAGCTACTGAACAACTTCAAATATGGGCTGATAGATTAGGTATTAATCTTGTCAAAGGTGAATATAATTCTGATCCAAGTTCTGTAGCGTATGACGGAATGGTCAAAGCTAAAAATGATAATATTGACTTAGTAATCGTTGATGTCTCTGGAAGACTTCAAACTAAGCAATATTTAATGGATGAATTAGCAAAGCTTAATAGAGTAATTGCGAAAGTCATACCTGAAGCACCACATGAAACATTCTTAATTATTGATGCGACAACTGGTCAAAATGGTGTTGTTCAAGCGAAGGCTTTTGCGGAAGTAACTAAACTTACTGGTGTTGTTATTACAAAGATGGATGGCACTAGTAAAGGCGGAATAATTTTAGCAATTAGAGATGAACTTGGGGTCCCAGTTAGATTTATCGGATTAGGTGAAAAAATGGATGACTTAAAAGAGTTTGATCTTGAAAGTTACATCTATGGATTATGCGTTGATAAATAGTTATGGAAAAGATTGAAAAGACTATCAGATACACTAAATTATTTAACCTATATGGTTCGCTTTTATCTGATACTCAAAAAGAGATTTTATCAGACTACTTCTTTGCTGATTTATCGATATCAGAAATAAGTGAAAATAGATCTATTTCTCGAGCGGCAGTTGAAGACGCTTTATCTAAAGGAACAAAGAAGTTGGACTACTATGAAGAGAATTTAAAATCTCTAGCAAAACAAGAAAAAATACGCGCAAAACTCGAAGAATTAGAGCGAATTTGCGATGATAAAGAAGAAATAGATATGGTCAAAAAGATATTGGAGGAGCTTGATAATGGCATTTGAAAACCTGACAGAAAAACTATCGAGAATATTTAAAAAGCTTCGTGGTCAAGCTCGTTTAACTGAGTCCAATATGGATGAAATGTTAAAAGAGATTCGTATTGCATTATTAGAAGCTGATGTAAACTACAAAGTCGTTAAAGAATTCATTGCTAATGTTAAAGAAAAAGCGATTGGCCAAGATGTTTTAACTAAGCTCAATCCAAGCCAAATGATTACCAAAATTGTTCATGATGAACTTGAGGAATTACTTGGTGGTGGAGAGAACGAAATCAAATATCAAAATAATCGTTCAACTGTTATTTTGTTAGTTGGTTTACAAGGTAGTGGTAAAACTACATCTGCTGGTAAATTAGCGTATTTAATGAAGAACAAACTTCATAAAAAAGTTCTTCTTGCTGCTGGCGACGTTTATCGTCCAGCCGCTATTGATCAATTAAAACAAATTGCAGAATCAATTGATGTCCCTGTTTTTTCTAAAGGAACAAACGTTTCTCCTGTTCAGATAGCGATCGAAGCTAAAAAGGAAGCGTTTAATGAGCATTATGATGTTTTAATTATTGATACTGCTGGTCGTATTGCAATTGATGAAGCTTTAATGAATGAATTAAGTGAAATCAAAAAAGAAGTATCACCTGATGAAATACTCTTATTAGTTGATGCAATGAGTGGTCAAGACGCAGTTAATGTTGCTAATGCATTTAATGATTTACTTGCTCTTACTGGTATTATCATGTCAAAACTTGATGGTGACGCTCGTGGTGGTGCTGCTTTAAGTATTAGACATATGACTGGAGTTCCAATCAAGTTCTCTGGTATTGGTGAAAAAGTTAGTGATTTAGATATTTTCCATGCTGACCGTATGGCGGACCGTATCTTAGGCATGGGCGATGTCATGACTTTAGTGGAGAAAGCCCAAGAAGAGATTGATGAAAAAGAAGCTAGACGTCAAGCTAACAAAATGATGTCTGGTAAATTCGACTTAGACGATATGCTTTCGCAAATGAAACAAGTGCAAAAGATGGGGTCTCTTGGGGGTTTATTGAAATTAATCCCAGGTGCACCTAAGGTTACTCCAGAGCAACAAGCATATGCTGAAAAAGAGATGAAAAACTTCGAGATTATTATTAATTCAATGACTTTTGAAGAAAGACATAATCCTGAAATATTCCAATATTCTAGAAAGATTCGTGTTGCAAAAGGAAGCGGTAAGCAAGTTAGTGATGTTAACCGTGTTTTAAAGAAATATGAATCCATGAAAGAAATGATGAAGAAGATGGAACAGTACAAAAAAAGCGGTAAACTACCGCCTGGTATGGGTGGACTTGGAGGTTTTGGAGGCTTCTAAGAATTACTTCTTAATAAACTTCTTTCCCTTTTCAATAGCAGCGAGTTCCCAACTCGCTTTTTCTTTCCCTTCTTGTAAAAGCTTAAGTTCTTGTTTTGTGAATTGATGCTTATCAAACAAGTCTTTTCTTAATTCTTTAGTAAGTTGAAGAGATTGCTTTTTTCTCCACTTATTAATTGCTTGATGATTACCGGAATATAAAATATCTGGAACTTTATCTCCGTTAAAATCATATGGTTCAGTATATTGAGGGTACTCTAATAAATCATTATCAAACGATTCTTCATCAATTGATTCCTTGGTGATTGCTCCATCGAGTAATCTGATAACAGAATCACTTATAATCATTGAGCCAAGCTCTCCGCCGGTTAAGATATAATCACCGATGGAAATCTGTTCATCAACATACTTATTGACTCTTTCATCAATTCCCTCATAGTGGCCGCAAAGTAGTATAATATCTTCTTGCTTTGACAATTCAATTGCTTTAGCTTGATTAAAAGTTTTTCCTCTTGGAGAAAGCATAAAAACTTTTGAGTTATTTGACTTATTATCAGCGATGCAATCCACAATTGGTTGACACTTCATAATTAATCCGGCGCCACCGCCAATAGGAGCGGAATCCACTCTATTATAGCGATCTTTGGTGTAGTCTCTGATATTAACTATTTTGATTTCGACAACACCTTTTGCGATTGCGCGTTTAATAATAGAGTTGGTCAAAAACCCATCAAACATTTCAGGAAAAAGAGTCAATATTGTTATTCTCATATAAGTCCCTCAATTACATTTATGACGATAATTTTGCCACAAATATCGACTGATTTTATGAATTCTTTAATAAATGGTACAAAGAAATCTTTATTTCCTTTTTTAGAAACTCTTAATGTTACTTGAGCAGGAAATTCTTCAACTTCTTTAACGATTCCAAGTTCATTATTGTCACTATCAACAACTTTACATCCGCGTAAATCACTATAGAAATAAGTATCTTTATTTAAGAAGTTATTATCTTTGATTACTTGGATTTCATATCCTTTTAAAGTTTTAACGTCTTCAGGATTATCATATTCAACGAATTTAACAAAATCAAAAAATCCACTGTGACGGAATTTGACTACTTCAAGCTCTTTCATTGAATTATCTTGTGGGTTAACCAAAAGAACTTTAGCACCCTTCTTGTATCTCTTTTCGCCAAATGATGTAGTGGAGTAGATTTTGATTGTGCCATCAATTCCAAATGAATCAACTATTTTTCCTAAACTTAAGTATTCCATAATTTCAAAAAATGGAGGTTAGTCCCCCATTTTGTCGTCTTCGAATGATTCGAATTTTAGATGAACGTGCTTATTTTCGCTCTTTCCAGCAATGCCTACGACTTCTCTTAGGGCATTGGCGATAAGTCCCTTATGTCCAATTAAGCGAGCAGTGTCATTTTTTTCAGCAGCGATAATAATGAGAACATCTTTTGCGGTATTTCCTTCGGTCACTCTAATGAGAATTGAACTAGGATCTTCGACGATACTATCGATTAGTGTATGAATGATATTCTCGTAGTCCATTACTTATTTTCCTTTTTTAACTTCAACTGCTTTTGCGTTGATGCCTTTACGATTGAACATAGCTTTAACTGTTTCAGATGGTTGGGCACCTAAGGCTAACCATTTGAGTGCTAATTCTTCATCGATAACTGCGTTTTCAACACCTTTTTCTGGATCAAAGTATCCAATTTGTTCGATATAACGACCATCTCTTGCATATCTGCTGTCTGCAGCAACGATACGGAAGAATGGATCCTTATGACGACCAATTCTTGTTAATCTAATTTTAACTGCCATATTAGTTTTCCTCCTAAATTGCCTTACTATAGTAATCTTTTAATAATAGTGGTGTCAAGCATTTTTGCTTTACATATTTAAATTTCTTTCTAATTTTATATAAATTAATGATTGCATGTTTCTTCAAAGGTTGGTATTATTATCGAGCATGTCAAAGTGCTACGGGTGCTCCGCTGTCAATTCGAGAATGAACACCAAGAGACCAAATATCTATAGGAGGCGTAACAATGAACAACAGATTAGTTGATGAAATTACAGCATCCCAACTCAGAACAGATTTACCTGATTTCAAATCAGGTGACGAAGTCAAAGTCGCTGTTCGTATTATTGAAGGTAACAAATCCAGAATCCAAGTATTCCAAGGTGTTGTCATTCAAAGAAGAGGTGGCGGTGTTAATGCTACGTTTACCGTTCGTAAGATGTCTAGCGGCATCGGTGTGGAAAGAACTTTCCCTGTCCATTCCCCAAGTATCGCAAGCATTGAAGTTGTGAGAAGAGGTAAGGTCAGAAGAAACAAAATTACCTACATCCGTAAACGTTCAGGTAAAGCTGCTCGTATTAAAGAAATCTTGTAATTTTGATCAAAAAGAGCTTAAAGGAATCCATTGTGATTCCTTTTTTCTTTATATTTATCTTATTATTAAATATAATAACTACATGAGTTTTTTCAAAAGCGAAAAATTTCAAAAAATTTTTTATCCAATCTTTTATATTCTTTTCTCCGCAGCGATAACATTATCCGGATGTTTTATTTTTTCTCGCTATTATTACACTAATATCTTTGTTAGTGGTCCAAGTATGTTACCTACTCTAGTTGGAGATGATGCTCATAATATTCATCATTATGGAATTGCTGATACCACTAGTAAAGCGATTGATAGCCTAAAAAGATTTGATGTTGTTATCACATATTACCCAAGTAGTTGGGGAGCAAAAGATGGACTCATTGTTAAAAGAGTTTGGGGTTTTCCTGGAGAAACAATTAATCTTGTAAGCGATTTAAATGGATCAACTTTTACAGTTTCTCACGGAGGAGAAGTTGTTTATACAGTTCAGGCTCATATCCGAAAAAAGCAAGTAAATAAAATTTCTTCAATTGAAACAATGCTTGTCTATCAATATGTGCTTCCAAATAAAGAATTCAATACCCACTTTAATGGTAAGTACACCGAAACAGAGACAGGTGAAATAAATGTCACAGAGATTACAGCTGGTGCAAGAAATATCAATAATTTGACACTAGGTGAAAATCAATATTTTGTAATGGGCGATAACTGGGTTGATAGCACTGACTGTTACACCAAAATGTCACAACCGGAGAAGCTCACAAGAAGTGATATTCAAGGTAGAGTTATTTGCATCCAAGGATATGGAAAAGTAGACAGACAAGACGCAAATGTTTATAAGATTGTCGACAAGGTTTCTATCTCCCCTATCTATAACTTTTAGAGGTTAAATATGTCACAAGTACATTGGTTCCCTGGGCACATGAAAAAAGCCTTGAATGAAATTGAGGCAAAAATAAAATTAGTAGATGTTGTTATCGAAATTTTAGATGCGCGAGCACCTTTAAGTTCAATCAATCCAGAATTTGAAAAAAGAATTGCAAACAAGAAGAGATTAGTGGTCCTTTCAAAAAGCGATCTCGCTGATCCAATTGAAACAAAAAAATGGGAGTTTTACTTCAAAAACAAGGTCAATTCCCTGCTAATTTTGAATTTAAATAATGATAAAGCGTCTAAAATTATAAGTGATTCTGTATCTAAATTAGGTGAAGAGAAACACGCGAAAGAGAAGGCAAAAGGAATGAAACCTCAGCCAATCAAAGCAATGATTATTGGTGTGCCAAATGTCGGCAAATCATCTTTAATTAATCGACTTGCTAAACGTAACGCAGCAGGAGTACAAAATAAACCAGGATATACAAGAGGCGAACAATATATTAAGGTTAATAATGATTTCATTTTATTGGACACTCCAGGCGTCCTTCCAATGAACTATGATGATAAACAACACGCTATCAATTTAGCGTTACTTGGTTCTATTAGAGAAGAGATTTTACCTAACGATGAATTAGTGAAATATCTCATTAAATATTTGGCGAAAAACTACCCTAATGCTCTTGTTGAAAGATTCGATATAAGTGATTTAAGTGACCCAATTGAAGTAGCTAATAAGGTAGCGTTAAAACGTGGATTAATCACTAATGGAAGTTATGATTTAGACCGTGCTAACTTTTTGATTCTTAAGGAATTTAAAGAAGGAAAATTAGGACGTGTCACATTAGAAAAAGCACAATGAGTTTAGATTACGAACAACAATATTATAGTGATGAAATTGAATTCATCGTTGGTTGTGATGAAGCTGGAAGAGGATGCTTATTAGGCCCAGTTGTTGCTGGAGCAGTTATTCTTCCAAAAGATTTTAAGTGTGATTTAATTAATGATTCTAAACAGTTAAGCGAGAAGCAAAGAGAAGAAGCATATCAAATCATCAAAGAAAACGCTATTGCGTGGGCTGTAGCGGAGATATCTCCTCAAGAAATCGATGAGATTAATATTTTAAACGCTTCAAGAAAAGCGATGGTGGAAGCTATGAAAAAGCTTAATCATCGTTATGACATGATTTTAACTGACGCAGTCAAAATACAAACGGATTTACCATTTGAAGCAATTATTAAAGGTGACGCTAAAGCAATGTGCATCGCTGCAGCATCAATTATGGCGAAAGTAACACGTGATCATATTTGCTATGAACTAGATAAAAAATATCCGGAATATCAAATTGCCAAACATAAAGGCTATGGAACTAAACTCCACCTTGAGCTATTAGAAAAATATGGTCCAAATAAAGAAATCTATCGAATGAGTTACGCTCCGATTAAAAAGTTCTTTATTGAGAAAGTCTCATTGTTTTAATAAAAATTTTTATTAACAAGGTTAATAACTATAAAATATTTAAAAAAAGTTTAAGAAAATAATTAAGAAAATCGCAAAATCGCCCTCTTATTTAAGTGAGAGGACTTTTTTATGAATACAAGAGATTTACTTATCGCCGAAGCTGTCCATTACTCTGGAAAATGGTCAGACATTGTCACGGCAATTAACAAACGAGAATTCTTACCTCCAGAAGAAGTTATAAGGATTAATCGCAAAATCAAAAGCAAAGTTTTAACAATTCTCGATGATGAATATCCAGAATATTTAAAGCATATGTATCAGCCCCCATTAGTACTTTTCTATTATGGTGATATTTCTTTAATCAATAATCCAAACTGTAATATTGGAATAGTGGGAACAAGAAAACCAACCAG
Organism: Bacilli bacterium; assembly: GCA_045132035.1. Classification (GTDB taxonomy): domain Bacteria; phylum Bacillota_I; class Bacilli_A; order RFN20; family CAG-826; genus UBA2450. The sequence goes on along the minus strand of JBGURM010000053.1, from coordinate 3,327 downwards.
TAAAGGCAAAATGATTACTGAAGAAATAACTTCTGATATTTCTCATAGATATGTAGTTGTATCTGGTTTAGCAGCGGGAATTGATCGTGTTGCTCATCAATCCGCAATTAAAACAGGAGGCAGAACGATTGCGGTTTTAGGGTGTGGAATCGAGACATGTTTTCCAACTTCAAATGAAGATTTATATGTTTCAATAAAGAATAGTTCAAAACATCTAATTGTCTCTGAATATCCAGACTTAACTCCACCTATGTCGGAGCATTTTCCTATAAGAAACCGCCTAATTGCTCAATTTTCTAAAGGAATATTAGTGACTGAATCTAAACGAAGAAGTGGAACATCTATTACTGTTGAATATGGTTTATTATATGGAAGAGAAGTTATGTGTGTACCATCTAACGACTACAATGATTCAGGTTGTAACATGTTTTTAAGAGAAGGAGCAACCCTTGTTGAAAATAGTGAACACGTCATTGAAGTAATGGGCTAAAAAAACATATATAAAGTTAAATGATATTTAAGAAACAATATAGTATTTTGTTATTGACTAAACCCCAGAATCAAGACCATAATTTTAAGCACTATGAAGTTAGTTATTGTCGAATCTCCAACAAAATGTGAAACTATCAAACGCTACCTCGGTGAGGATTATGTCGTCAAAGCGAGCTATGGTCATATCCGTGACTTAGCCACTAGAGGTAAGGGCGGACTTGGTATTGATGTCGAAAATGATTTTACGCCCGCGTATATAATTAATAAAGATAAGAAAAAGGTTGTCTACGACTTACAAAAATTAGCAAAAGAAGCTGATGAAGTTATTCTTGCAACCGACCCTGATAGAGAAGGTGAAGCTATTGCTTGGCACTTAGCGCAAGTGCTTGATTTAGATGTGAAAACAAATAAGCGATTAGAATTCCACGAAATTACACGTGACTCTATCGGTGAAGCAATGAAACATCCAAGAACTATCGATTTAGCACTCGTTTCTTCACAAGAAACACGTCGTATGTTAGATAGAATTATTGGTTTTAAATTATCTGCATTAATCAATAAAAAGATTCATTCTAAGAGCGCTGGAAGAGTGCAATCTGCAACCTTAAAACTCGCATATGATCAAGAATTAAAAATTGATCAATTCATTCCAAAAGAATATTACAAAATTAATTGTTTAATTTTATTAAAAGGTAAGGAACATGAGCTTACTTTCTTAAGTGATGTTAACGGAAATAAAGAAGTTAACACCATGGAAGAAGCGGAGAAAATTCTTAAACTATTAAATGGTAAAGCAAAGGTTATTTCAGTCGATAAAAACATCAAAACAATCGATAGCAAAGAACCATTTACCACATCCACTCTTCAACAAGAAGCATTCTCAAGACTTAAATTTAAAACCGACAAAACTCAAAGAGTGGCGCAATCCCTCTATGAAGGTATTTCAGTTAATGGCGAACATGTTGGTTTGATTACCTATATGAGAACCGACTCAACTAGACTTGCTCCTGTTTTCATCGAAAGAGCAAAAAACTATATCATTGAGACATATGGTAAAGAATATTTAGGTAAGCCTAAACAATTTAAGGCTACTGAATTAACTCAAGATGCTCACGAAGCGATTAGACCAACCTCTAATCACCGTACTCCAGAGTCTGTGAGACAATATTTAACACCTGATCAATATAATCTTTATAAATTAATTTATAATAGAACAATCGCATCCTTACTCAAAGGCAAAAAAGAAGAAATTCTTACAATTACATTTGATGTTAATGGTATCTCCTTTAAGAGTGACTTTGTTAGAACCTTATTCCCAGGTTATGAAGTTGTTTATAAAGATGAAGAAGAAGTTAAGCACTATAAGGAATTACCAGAGATTAATGTTGGTGATGAATTTATAATCTCCAATAGTAGTGTCGAACAAAAATTCACCACACCTCCTTCACGTTATAGCGAAGCTAAAATCGTTAAACTTATGGAAGAAGTTGGTATTGGTAGACCATCAACATATGCTTCAACCATCTCTACTTTAAAGAAGAGAAAATATGTTGTTGAAGAAAAAGGCATTTTAACTGTCACTGATCAAGGAAAGAAGACCGCTCACGTATTAGAGAAATATTTCCCTGATATTGTTGACGCTAAATATACCGCTGACATGGAGAATAAATTAGACTCTATTTCTGAAGGTGGAGAAAAATCAAATAAGATTCTTTCTGATTTCTACAATGAGTTCATCAAAGAAATCGAACACGCTTATCAAATCATGTACGTTGATGAAGTGGTTTATACTGGAGACATTTGTCCAAAATGTGGTTCCCCTTTAGTGTATAAAGAAGGAAAGAATGGTAAATTCATTGGATGTAGCAATTATCCAAATTGTAATTATGTCCAAAAAGAGCCAAAACCTGTCGTTTATACTGGTGAGATGTGTCCAAAATGTGGCAAACCACTAGTGGAAAGAACTTATTCAAAGAATAAAACATTCATTGCTTGTAGTGGTTATCCAAGCTGCAATTATACAGTCAAAGACAAAAAACAAGAGAATGAAGAAGTTAAAATTGTAAAGAAATGTCCGCAATGTGAAACAGGTAATCTTGTTAAAAAACGTGGCAAATACGGATATTTCCTAGGTTGTACCAACTATCCAGAATGTAATCATATGGAAAAGTTAGGCAAAAGAAGACACAGCTGATGTCTTTTTTTGTTATACTTATCGTATGGCTAATAATAGATTAATTGCGGAATTTGTTGATTACCTTCAATACGAAAGAAACTATACAGAACAGACAATCATTTCTTATCAAAGAGATATTGAAAAGTTTTTTGATTTTCTTTCCGAAGAAGGAGTCGAATATAACGAGGTTGATCAGATTGTTATTCGTAACTTTTTGACTGACGAACTCAATAGTGGAAACACTAAAAGAAGCTGCAAAAGAAGACTCTCTGCGTTAAAACATTTTTATAAATTCCTTTTAAGGAACAAATTAGTTGAAAGCAATCCATTTTTATTTGTGGATTCACCAAAAGTAGAGAAGAAATTTCCACACTTTTTATATAAAGACCAAGTGAGGCAAATTCTTGATTTAAACCGCAAGAGAACCGATGAATTGGCTCTTAGAGACCAAGCAATCTTATCGACTTTATATTACACAGGAATGCGTGCTAGCGAACTTGTTGGATTAACTATGCAATCCGTTAATATTCCTCAAAGAATAGCGAGAGTCATGGGCAAAGGAAGAAAAGTTAGAATTGTTCCTTTTAGTGATGAATGTCGAAAAGATATTGATATTTATGTTAAACAATTGAGACCAATTCTTTTAGCTAGATTTGATT
>JBGURM010000052.1:0-13169 GCA_045132035.1 Bacilli bacterium | reverse complement strand
TTGCTTCATCAACTTTAGTTCTTGTTAAATTCATTCCAAGAGGGAATCCGATGACTGTGCAAACTTTAACATTGCTTCCTTTTAAGCATTCTGCCGCTAAAGGAACGTAAGCTGGGTTAACACAAACAGACATAAAATCAAATTGTTTAGCTTCTTCACAAAGTTTAACAATTTGTTCTGGTGTAGCATCTTGTTTTAAAAGAGTGTGATCAATTAATTTATTGTATGACATTTTATATTTTTCTCCTTCTATTATTATAGCAAACAAAAAAGGTCATATCGACCTTATTTTGCTTCTTCAGTTGTAGCCTTTTTTGTTGTCTTTTTAGCTGGAGCTTTCTTTGCTGGAGCTTTTTTGACTTCTGGTTTAACAACTTTGCCATCTAAGACTTGTGCTTTACCAGCGTAATATCCACATTTTGGGCAAACGTGATGTGATTTAATCATTTCGCCACAGTTTGGGCATGTAACTAATCCTTCAACGTTGAGTTTGAAGTGAGTTCTTCTCATTCTTTTACGTGTTTTACTAATTCTTCTTTGTGGGACTGCCATTTGGACTTCCTCCTTGTTTTTACCGGTGAATATTATATTTCATTTAATGAAACTAAATCAATATTTTTTGGACATCTTCTAAAAAATCCAAATTTTTCTTGATTTGGTCTTACTTTTTATATGTAATTTTCACTATTTTTCCTGTTTTATTTTCTAAATCAGGTATTTTAACCTCGATATAGTTAGAGGTATGACCAATATTTACTTTGTTTTTACTATCATATTGTTCCACTAAGACTTCGACTTCTTTGTTGATGAATTGGTCCGTGTATTTATTCCATAGCTCATTAGATAATTCAATTAGCCTTAATGTTCTTTCTTTTTTGATTCGTGGATCGATTTGATTAGGCATTTTACTCGCTACTGTGCCTTCTCTACTTGAAAACGGGAAGACATGTAACATATTAAATCCACATTCTTTGATGAATTCATAAGTTTCTAAGAATTCTTCTTCACTCTCTCCAGGGAATCCCACTATTACGTCTGTTGTAATTGCGACATTTGGACAAGCCTTTTGAATCATTCTAATCTTAGATAAGAATTGTTCTTTGTCATATTTGCGGTTCATTCTTTTAAGAACCGTGTCACTTCCTGATTGTAAAGGAATATGAAAGTGATTTGCGAGATTATCACGATTATTAATTAATTCAATCATCTCATCATCTATTTCACTTTCTTCAATAGAAGAGATTCTTAATCGATATAAATCTTTAATATCAAGGAGATTTTTAACTAAGTTAGAGAAGGAATCATTAGTTAAATCTTTGCCATATCCTCCAACATGAATTCCAGTTAAAACAATCTCTTTATAACCATTTTCCACTAAAGAGGCCGCTTCTTTTAATATAATGTCATGATTTCTACTTCTTGATCTTCCTCTTCGATATGGGATTAAACAATAACTACAGAAGTTATCACATCCATCTTGAATTTTAAGATACGCTCTAACGTTTTCTGAATAGGTAGTGATACCTAATTCTTCATATTGATATAATCTTGGTTTATCATCCGTAATATCAATCACTTCACCTGGTTTATAATTTTCAATTAATTCCACTAGTTTATTTCTATTAGAAGTGCCAGTAACAATATTTGGTTTAATTTCACTCGAAATGAATTTGTGTTGCCCTTGGGAATAGCAACCCATCACCACTACGATTGCATTTGGGTAATTATTAATTAATTTTCTAATATGTTGTCTTGATTTTTGATCTGCAGTCGCGGTGACTGAGCAAGTATTAATAATCGCCACTGTTGGATTAATATTATCTTCAACATATCCTCTTTCTTTTAAAGAGGCGATTAAAGAATTAATCTCATAAGAATTAACCTTGCATCCTAAAGAAATAGTTGTATAGCTTTTCATTTTTTTATTTCTCTAAATTAAAACTAATAACGCTTAAAGCGTACACTGCTGCTGTTTCACATCTTAAAATTCTTTTTCCTAAAGATATTGTTTTAAAGTCATTATCATGTAGGAACTCAGCTTCTTTTTCATCAAACCCACCTTCAGGTCCAATAATAACTGATATCGATTGATGATTGTCTTTTAAATAATTAGCAAAATTATTAGTTTCTCCAGCGTCTAATTCATATGCGAATAAATTTAATTCACAAAGATGATTTTTAACCCCTTCAATTGATTTCTCATATCTAATAGAAGGAATTCTTTCCCTATGACACTGCTCCGCTGCTTCTTTAGCGATGCTATTAAAGCGAGGAAGTTTTCTATTAAAGTCATCTTCACTATATTTCACTACCGAACGTTTTCCTTGAAATAAAACGATTTTACTAACTCCTAATTCGGTTGCTTTTTGGATAACAAATTCAATTTTGTCTGATTTAGCAAGACCAAAAAATAAAGTTACACTTGTAGGAAGTTCACTATTTTTTAAAATTGGCTCTTGAACTTCAATATCTAAAGGGTTTGTATTTCTAATAATTGCAAGATACGCTTTTTGATTTTCATCAACGACTTCAATATAATCACCATTTTTCACTCTCATCACTTTAGTTAAATGAAAAATATCATCTTTTTGCAAGATGACTTGGTTATTAATAATAGAAGCAAAATATCTTTGCATATTACACTAAAAAGACTCCGTGACCATCTTTGATGTTAGGGAGGTTGTAATAATATAATCCCACAAGAGTGTTAACAAAAACAAACACCACTAATGGAACAATAATAGAGACAGCAATATGTAAAGGAGTAAATTGGATTAATAGAATCATAGAAGTCGCTAAAAGCGCTAAATTAATAATTCCATATACAATTCCAACAACAGATCTTCTTAAGTAGAAGAATGGAACTCCAGTAAATCCACATAAAATAAATAGAGTTAAAAGAGTTTTTCTTTTTCGTGGATGGTAATCGATTTCTAAATTATCAGAATCGATTCTTGAAGTTACTTCAACTGTGTCACTACTGACACCATCAAAAGGATGCTCAACTCCACATATTGGACATCTATCTTTATTAAATTTATCAATTCTTGAATTACAATTTCTACAAACAGGCATATTTTTACTATTTTCCTATGCAATATTATTGCATGAATTGACCCTTCATTCAAAGAAATATAAAAATATTCTTTCTAATTTGATACAATGTCTAAATATAGGTGGAAAAAAGTATGGAATATTTAATTTTAAACAATGACCAAAAAATCCCATCATTAGCTTACGGCACATGGTTAATCAGCAATAAAGACGCTCCTAAATGCGTCCAATTAGCTTTAAAATATGGTTATCGTCATATTGATACAGCGCAAGCATATGGAAATGAAAAAGGAGTTGGAGAAGGTATTAGAGCTTCAGGACTCCCAAGAGAAGAGATTTATGTCACTTCTAAAGTTATGGCAGAAATTAAGTCATACAAGAAAGCCAAAGCTTCAATTGATAAATCATTAAAAGATTTAGGCTTAGATTATATTGATTTAATGTTAATCCATTGTCCACAACCGTGGGCACTCTTTAGAGGAAGTAACAAATACTTCAAAGAAAACATCGAAGTTTGGAAAGCGTTAGAAGAAGCATATAAAGAAGGAAAAGTTAGGGCTATTGGAGTATCAAACTTCAATGTTGAAGATCTTCAAAATATCTTAGATAATTGCGAAATTAAACCAATGGCGAACCAAATCTTGATTCATATTGGTGAGGTTCCAGTTGATATCATTAAATTCTGTTCAGAAAATGATATTGTTGTTGAAGCATATTCTCCTATTGCTCATGGTAGAGCGCTTAATAACGATGCGATTAAAAAGATGGCGGAAAAATATAACGTTTCAGTCGCTCAACTTTGCATTAAATTCACTCTTCAATTAGAAACAGTCTCCATTCCAAAAGCGTCAAGCGAAGAACATATTAGAGATAACACTATGCTTGGCTTCACCATTTCTGAAGAAGACATGATAGAATTAATGAAATTAAATTCAATCGATTACGGTCTAATCTCATTTTGGCCAGTGTATAATAAGAAAAATAGGACAAACAAATAATGACAATTGAAAAGAAAAATAAACTTATATACTCAGGTGAATTAATATTATTCGCGGTTGCGTTTCTTATTTTAGGTGTTCTTGAATTACTCAAGATCATCAATTTAAGCGATCGTTTCCAATTAATATTTAAAATCGTCACCTTAGTAGGTGCGACTTGGTTAGTGGTTGACTTCCTTTGGACGCTTTTAAGCCCAAAGAAAAGAGCGAACAATGACATCTTAGATAAAATCATCATGCTCCCACTTGCTATTTATTTATATTCATTTGATATTGCAGGATTTGTTGTTGCTAGACCTTATGAATATTATCAAATAGGAGTTCCAATCGCCTTCTTCTATATTTCTTGTGCTTATTTCTTCCAAGGAATATATCACTACTATCGACCAATTCCACTTCTACTTCAGGCAATCGAAGAAGAAAAACAAGCTAAAGTAGAAAAAGAAAAAGTAATTGAAGCTGAAGTAGTTGAAGAACCTGCTGAAGTGAAAGAAGAAACTGAAGATAAATAGTTAATTGCCCTCTCAGATAAGAGGGCTTTTAATTACAAAAAAAGCCTTTCCTAAGAAAGACTATTTTAGTTATTCTGGTCGGGACTGTGAGATTCGAACTCACGACCCCTAGTTCCCAAAACTAGTGCACTACCAAGCTGTGCTAAATCCCGAATAATGGCGCGCTAGACATGATTCGAACACGTGACCCTCACATTCGTAGTGTGATACTCTATCCAACTGAGCTACTAGCGCATGCAGCCGGATTGATGATTTGAATCTTCAACCCGACAATTCTTGATAGAATTGGAGGTTCCAGACGGACTTGAACCATCGATTATTGAGTTGCAGTCAACTGCCTTACCAACTTGGCTATGGAACCATATCTGCAGCGTTATGTATTGTATCACTGCAGAATATTTCTATCAAGAAAAGATTTATTTATTTTCAATTCTCTTCTTTTTTAATGATTTTTTAATAAGAGAATTAATGACGAAATAGGCAACTAGAGCGACCGCTCCAGCGATGATTATTATAAATAATGTTGTTGCCCATGTAGGAAGAGTATTGCTCTTAAAGTTTTCCCACATTTTCATAACATATTTATTGTTTTCACCGTAATCTTTCATTACAGCGCATCGATTTAATGTTTCTTCATCAGGATATTGGCAGAAGAATTGTCTACCAACAGAGATGTTATGTTGCTCATTACCTTCTTCATCTTCATAGGTGAATGGTAAATAGCAATCACTATAGAAAATCGCATCGCCATCATCGATGACATATTCATCGAGAGTGTCCTTAAAGAAATAGGAGAGATCAACAGATTCTAATTCACCTGCTGCTACCATTTCAGTGACATTAGATAAATCACCATATGTCTTTTGAGTTTCAGTAGGATTGCCTTCTTCATCTTCTAAATAAATTGGAGTTAAATCATCAACTGAAGTTGGTTCTTCCTCTTCTCCATCATAATAATAGAGTAATTCATCATCTCTATCATGATTATCTCTAATGAAATCAGGATAATCGATAGCGAGAATTTCTTCACTAGTAGAGTTATAAGAATATACTTGATATTCTTCGTCGACATAAATTTCTTCAGTACGGTAATCATACCAATCACGAACGAGTTCAAGAATTGAATCACCAGCGGTAAAAGAGGTATAGCCAGTGTAATTCATATTTTGAGCAGCGTTCACTGGGTCCGCTAAGAAGTCCAAGAACATATGTGCTAATTTGTATTGATCAGCGGATCGTTCACAATTTGGCATCACCCAAACATCCATCCAGACGTTTGAACCAAGTTCAGGAACTGAATAATAAAGTTCAACTTCTTCACTAACTTGAGTTAAGTCTTCACCTTGATCCATCGAATAAACTGCGTCACCACTCCAAGCAAAGTTAACACCTATTTTCTTAGTGATGATATCTTGTTTACCACTATCGACTTCAAGACCGAAAACATTCTCTTTTAAGCTATCTAAAGACTTTTTAACTTCATTAACTTGACTCTCTTCACATCTATTAAAGATGGCTGAGAATTGTTCTTTATATTGTTCTAAAGAAATCGTTCCGTTTTTATATTTGTCTTGGATTTCTTTAAATTCATCCTTATATGTATATAAGACACCTAAAGCGTAAGTATCACGCATTGAATTCTTAACAGAGATTGTTCCTTTATATTTTGGATTCCATAAAGCGTCAAGAGATTGCATGTCACTAATGACTTCATCAAATTCAAGACCATTAAACCCAGGATAAGTTGGGTTAAATAGAATTCCTAATGTTCCCCACATATATCCAACCGCATATTGGTCTAAAGTGACATCAGGATTATCAATTTGAGGGGCTTTAATCGCATCTAAAATTCCTTTAACACTCGCACTTGCATAAGCTTCGTAATTAGGAATTGTACATCCGTTTTCATATAAAGGAACCGCCATCTTACCAGAAACAATCTTTTGAGCCATATAGTCACTGACATTCATTAAATCATATTTTGATTTACCGGTTTGAAGTTCACTATATAATGTCTCATTCGTGTCACTCGTGTCATAAATGACTTTAACACCACTATATTTGTTTCCAGTGGAGGCTAAGAATTCCTTAACCATGTCACTATTTTCGAATTGAACAATCATGTCTTCTGGTTCAGATTCATCTTCTTGTAGATAAATATAATCTTCACTATTGATAACTCTTAAAAGAAGGACATTACTGTCACTAGAGCAACTAGTTAATCCACTAGAAGCTAATAGAATAATAGGAGATAACGCTAACCATTTAATTCTTTTATTCATTAGAATGCCCTCCTAACTTTTTCTTTTTTTGCTTGTTGATTGCGATAAATTGTCACACCAATAACTGCGATAATAACAACAACAAATAAGATAGTTGTTAAAGCTCTCATTTCTGGTGGGATTGGTCCTTTTTTAATCTTGGCTTGAACTAAGGTTGATAATGTTTCAATCTTCTTATCACCAGATAACAAACCACTACCACGAGTAAAGGCAGTAACAATGAAATCATCTAAAGATAATGTGATGGATAATAAGAATCCAGAAAGAACACCAGGCATAATTTCAGGAACAACAACCTTACCAAGAGCTTGGCTTGGAGAAGCTCCTAAATCTAAAGCAGCCTCATATAAACTTGGATCCATTTGTTGTAATTTTGGTTTAACAGATGTGTAGACAAATGGAATTGATAAACATACGTGACCAATTAATAATGTCCAGAAAGAGAACATATAGGCATTAATGATGTTACCAATAAAGACAAACATCACTGTTAAAGAGAAAGCAACAACGATTTCAGCATTAACAACAGGAATTTGAGTTGCTAAATCAATCGCGTTTCTCATCTTCTTTTTGGAATAGAACGCTCCAACAGCGCCTAAAGTACCTAAGATTGTCGCCACCAAAGCAGAAGTAATGGCGATAATAACAGTGTTCGCTAAAGCAGTTAAAATTTCAGTGCTTTGGAATAAGCGTGGGAATAAATTAAATGAGAATCCAGTCCATTCTCCCACGTTAGTGGCTTCGGTAAAAGAGAAAGCAATTAAAACGAGGACTGGCAAATACATTAAAATAAGGATGAGCCAGATATAGCATTGGCCGAAAATTTTCTTTACCATGATGAACCAGCCTCCTTCTCATCGTCTTTACCGAATTTTTGAGAAATAAACATAGCAAGAGCGATGAATAGCAACATAACTAACGCCATGAATGAGCCATCGTTCCATGCTTTGTTTGTAAATTCGAGTTCGATGTAATTACCAAATAATGTAATCTTACCTTCTGACAAGACATCAGAGATGACATAGCTAGACATCGTTGGCATAAATGTCATTAAGCAAGCAGAAACAATACCTGGGATTGATTGAGGAATAATGTTTTTGAAGAACACTTGTGCTGGATTAGCACCTAAATCACGAGCGGCTTCAATTTGAGATTTATCAAGTTTTGTCATTGTTGTGTATAAAGGCAAAATGACGAATGGTAAATAGTTTTGAACCATACCGATAATTGTTGCTAAATATGGATGAGTTCCACCATTAATACCAAACCAGGTTAATAAATCTCTAGTCGCACCAGTTCTTAACACGAAGTTAATCCACATTGGAGCGACGAATAAAGTAACAAGAACTGCGTTTTTATTGACTTTCTTATCCGCTAAGAAATAAGCGAGAGGAAAACCAATTAATAAGCAAATTAATGTTGTAATTGTGGCGATAAATAAGGAGACAAATAAGACATTAATCTTACTAGGGTCAGTAAAGAAATTAATGAATGGTTGTCCACTTAATTCGATATGCGCTACATGGGTGGTTGGGTCAACTACTTCATATGTAATCGCATAAAATATAATTATTAAAATAGGAGCGATGATGAAGAGAATGAAGAAGACAATATAAGGAATACAAAGATATTTTCTTTGTAAAGCGAAGAAGCGCTTCGCCTTATTCGACTTCATATTTACTTAAATCACCTTTCAAGGTTAAGCGAATCTTGCTTGGATCAACAATAACAGAAACAAGGTCTCCCTCATTCCAAGTATCATCGGTAGCAAGAATAAAGTCTTCTTCTTCAGCGGTTCTAACTAAAACTGCATAGTGGTCGCCTTTATAAATGGTTTCAACAACTACACCATTAACAGCGCCGTTATCGTAGCCGTCAACGATTTGAACATCATTGAAATCAATAGAAGCAATCACATCTGCATCATCTAAATCATATTTCTTTCCATCTGGACCAATTAAATATAATTGATCATCAACGTGGCTTCCTTTGAGTAATTGAGTAATATCAACATCAAATTCAGCGTCAGAAATAATGAGTTTGTTATTCTTATCAAGATAAGCTTCTGGATAAATATTTTCAGTTGAGCTTCTCTTCATGATTTGAATATTTGCTGGTTCAACATCAATATAAACAAATGAATCTTGTTCATAATCTTTTGTTGATTGAGCAACGATTTCAGACTTGCCAATCATTAATACGTATTCATAATGAATACCTTTAAAGATTTTGGTAACGATTTTACCTTTAAGTTTACTTGAATCGCCTTCGCCTTTAACTGGAGTCATTTCGACATCTTCAGGACGGACGACAACATCAACTTTTTCATTAAGTGGGAAATCATCAACACAGTCAAAGACATGGTTAAGGAATTTAACTTTTAATTTGCCCACCATAGTCGCGTTATAAATATTACTTTCACCAATGAAGTTAGCAACGAAAGCGTTAACAGGTTCGTTATAAATATCAATTGGATTTCCAACTTGTTGGATAACACCATCTTTCATAACGACAATCGTATCACTCATGGTTAAAGCTTCTTCTTGATCGTGTGTAACATAAATAAAGGTAATACCAATTTTCTTATGCATATCCTTTAATTCAAGTTGCATTTCTTTTCTCATTTTGAGGTCTAATGCCCCTAATGGTTCGTCTAAAAGGAGGATTTCTGGTTCATTAACAATTGCTCTCGCAATAGCGACTCTTTGTTGTTGCCCACCAGAAAGAGTAGAGATATCACGATTCTCTAAGTCTTCTAAATCGATAACTTTTAAAGCGCGCATTACTTTTTCATCAATCTCTTGACGAGTGTAATGACGATATTTAGTAACTGTTTCGCCTTTTTTATTAGTTACTTCATAAGGAATCTTTTTAAGTTTTAAACCAAACGCCACGTTATCATAAACATCTAAATGTGGGAATAAAGCGTAACGTTGGAAGACCGTATTAATTGGTCTTTTGTGTGGAGGAATGCGAGTGATATCCTCACCATTTAATAAAATTTGTCCGCTGGTTGGGGTTTCAAAACCTGCGATCATACGGAGCGTTGTGGTCTTTCCACAACCTGATGGTCCTAAGAATGTAACGAATTCACCCTTAGTAATGTCAAGGTTGAAATCATCAACGACTGTGTTAATGCCAAATGATTTCGTAACACCTTGAAGTGAGATAATATAGTCTTTTTCTGCCATAATCTATCCCTAACCTTTCATAAAACTAGTGAGAATATTTATTCAATATTTCGTGAAAAAATATATATAAAAAAATTTGAAAAAACAAACAAAAATTTTTGCATCAATTTTCAAATTCGTTTTTTGAGGTGGGCAAATATTTTGTTTTTCTTGACTGTATCTAATTTTTTTCAATTTTAAAATTTGTGATTTTTTTATCACTTTTTTTGACAGAAAAACACGCAAGAATTATACTTAAACAAATAGCGAAGAAAATATGAAGAAAAAAATACTATTATTTACATTAATTCCACTATTACTTTTAGGACCAACCGCTTGTCAAAACGGTGGTAACTCTGGAAAGGTTTTTTTGCAGTTTGGAAAAGTGTATAACACTAAACCAGAAATCGTTAGTAAGATTGCTTATGATGAGATTTCTAGTTATGTTGAAGGCGACTTTAAACCTAACTTTGTTTTCGCTATTTCAAATGAAGGATGCACATGCTGGAAATCATTTGAGCCAGTACTCGCAGAATTTAATTATAAATATAAATTAGATATAAGACATATTGACTATACTGAATTCACAAAAGAAGGTCGAAATAAATATGGTCTACATATTGTTGGAGTAGAAACTCCTAGTATTGCCTTTTTCTCTAATGGACAATTAGTGAGACAAGCAATCTATAGAGGAGCGTCAAAACCAATCTTTACCGACACTACTGGAAAAGAGTTTGAAAAATTCTTCTTTGAAAACGCTGAACTTCCAAAGATGTATTACATTTCAGAAACCACTACTGATGACTATATTGCATCAAGCAAAGATTTTAGTCTTTATGTTGGTAGAAGCGGATGCGGAGATTGTAACACAGTTAATTCAACAATCTTAAAAGATTGGAACGCATCAGTTGCTACAGTTGAAAAACCATTATATATCCTTGATATTCAAAATTATCATCCAGGATCAAAGCCAAAAAGAGCAGAAGGCGAGAGCGATGAACACTATAACGCTCGTGAAGATGTCATTGAATATAATCAAAAAAATGAAATCTATCAAAATATAAAAATTAAATATGGTTTATGTGAAGAAGGAAATCCAAACTTTGGATATAGTACAGGCGCTGTTCCTACCTTCCAACATCGTAAAGGAAACGTTATTGACGATATGGCGGTCTTCCTAAACGATTCACTTATAAGTGGCACTAATAACGTAGTTAAATCATACTTCACTGCTACTAGAGTTAGTAAAATGAATTTCCTTAAAGGAACAGGCGATAAATATGTTCTTGATGGAATTGCTCTTAAAAATGATGAAATCGGAAGATGGAGATATCCAGATAACTCCGCTCAAGTAGAAAGACATCGTCCAATTCTTAATTTATTCTTAAATACATACGTGAAATAGTCAAAATTTAAAGGGGCTGTTAAGAAACCTAAAAGGTGATTAAGCCCCTTTTAGTTTGCGTTTTAGACTTAACAGATAAACTGTTAAGAAACCTTTTTCTTCTTTCGGTGTTCTAATCTCAGCGACTCATTAATATCTTTTTTGCGAACTGTTTTCTTGAATGATTTAGCGTCAACAATTGGCATTTCCTCATCACTCAAATCAGATGGAGCAATCCAATATTCAAATTTTGCTTTTCCATCATAGAATGTGAATAATTTTCTAAGGAGATGGCCGATTAGAATTAGACAAATTTCAACATGTACCTTGTCCAATCCTCTTCTTCTAAAGCGATCATATTGCATATCTTGTTTGACTATTCCGAATACACCTTCTACTTGAGAACTTCGATTAACTCTCATTTCTATTCCTTTGGCAGTCAATAGGTTTTCTCTTGCGACTGTTTTTCCTTTCCAAAATTCATATGAAACATCAAAACACCTAAATATCGCTTTTTTATCTTTAACGCCTTCTTTACAAACCTTTTGATATCTGCATCTTCTGCAGTTTTCAATGACATATAAATAACCATGATGTTTAGGATGGCGACCATTATATTCTGAACACTTTGTAGCGGTTTTGCCATTTAAACAAACAAGCTCCTCCTTATCATTAAATGAATATAAATCTATTGCGTTCCCTTTTCTTAATTGTTCCCAATCCTGAAATTTAACGTAGTTACCAATATCATGTTTTGCCATATAAACATAATTCTTCCAAGAACCATATCCTGCATCAGCACATAAATTTTTGGGATAAAATCCATAATCTATATGAAATTGTTCAACAGTTGGTATAAAAGCGTAAAAATCTGTTCTTTCTTGCCCGACGTAATAAGTTAAAGCAATTCCTTTAGAAACAATAATTTGTATATTGTATGCAGCATGCATATTGCTCCCTACTCCAGAATAAAAGTCTTCTTTTAATGTCATCGCGGTTGCATCCTTATCGGTTTTAAAATA
The DNA here is from genome assembly GCA_045132035.1 of Bacilli bacterium. Taxonomy (GTDB): domain Bacteria; phylum Bacillota_I; class Bacilli_A; order RFN20; family CAG-826; genus UBA2450. The sequence goes on along the minus strand of JBGURM010000052.1, from coordinate 747 downwards.
GGAATTCCTATTTGGGCCACATATCTCTTCTTTTTCTTCATATTCAAGTAACTTAAGAAGATATTTTTCAAGTTGCTTATAATCCTTTTTGCCGTCTTTATTTAAAGTGAAGTCACCTAATTTTGTAATATATTCAGCAACTTCAATTGACTTCAAAAGTTCGATTTTGTTAATAGTGAAATACTTATTCAAAAGTTTCTTAATGTTATCATCTAACTTTTTATGAAATGTTGTAGGTTTCCAAACAAACTTATACTTATTTGCGTTAGCCTCAATTTTAGTTCCATCTAGAAAACAGTCATCGATGTTAATGTCTGTTTCTTTAATAAATTGAGAGACTAAAAGCGAATATATTTTATGATGAAACTTAACAAATAAATTGTTAAGAAACTCTCCAATCTTTGCATATGATGGTACTTCGTTATCCATCAAATACATAAATCTAACATCGTATTTAAAACTCTCTTCTATTTTTCTTAGTGTTCCTGGATGTTTAGAAAAAGCATATATTGAAGCAGCAAATAAATTGTAATAGTTATATGGAGGTCTTCCTCCTTTTGAATGATCTTTATAACATTCTTGATGTATCAATTCTCCAACTCCAGAATCTTCAAGAAACAGTAAAAATCTATTCAACTTTTCCTCTTCCTTCTTGTTTAGTTGGTAGGAAGAAAACAAACCCAACTGTTTTGTGGTAAAATAAGGCATACAATACCTCCATAGAACAGTTGTATTGTAACAAAAATA
>JBGURM010000051.1:0-7730 GCA_045132035.1 Bacilli bacterium | reverse complement strand
CCTTGTAAACTCATTCTTACAATAGATTCAGCAGCGTCACCTGATGTGTTCATTTTTCTCTACCTCCTTTGTCTGGTCTTTTTCATCAGATAATTCTTGAAGATTTTGTTCCATCTTCTTACTTCTCTCTATAATATCTTTACATAGCACCACCTCCTTTCGTATTGGCTCTATTTCTTTATTCAATTCATCTATTTGTTTCTTAATTTCTTCCTTATCTTGTTTGGACTTTGACTTCTTATGTTTGTACCAGAGTTTACTTCTCTGATCCATAAGGTCATTAAGTCTTTTTTCCTTATCTTCTTTAAACAAAAAAAACTGCTCATCAGTTTTTAAATTATTTCTGACAAGCAGTCTTGTTTCATTTGATATTTGCTCCATCTTTCTTACATCAGCACGAATTGCAGGAGATAATTTTTGATAAGGATATTTTTTAGGGAATACTTTTAATAGATAACAATAGTGAATATATAAAGCATAAAATCCTTTTGGCTTTCGCTTTTTATAATAATTAGCATTATATCTTTTCTTGTTTCCATATTCTTCTATGAAAGGTACTCGTTTGATATATTCTTCATCAATTCTTTGTTTAATTCTATCAATAGAATATTCACTACCAAAGTATCTTTCAATACGAATGTTTTTCTTATATGGACTTCTCTTTATACTTAACTTATCTCCTCTATAAATAAGTTCATAATCCATTGCTTTCATTAAATCTTCAAAGTCATAGTATGAAGTAGCCATACCTATTGCTCTATCTAAATCTTCTTTTGCAATAGAATAATAATTAACTTTATTATTAAAATCTTTTTGATAATTAGCAAAGTTAATTTTACTATTTCTACAAGGTTTTTCTTGTATAACTGATAATCCATATTCTTCACATAAAGAATCTGATAATCTTCTTAACTCTGCATAAGTATCTCTTTTATCATAATATCTTTTACCATCTTTAAATGATACAGAGTTTATAACAAAGTGATTATGATAATGATTAGTATTAAGGTGTGTACTGACAACAACTTCAAATCTATCGCCCCACATTTCTTCGGCAAGTTTAACACCTATTGCGTGACATTGTTCTGGTGTGACTTCACCCTCTGCAAATGATTGGAATGCGTGAAAGCCAAGTATTCCTCCTGTCTTTCCAAATTGTTCTTTTGTAATAGTCATTTCTTCAAGTGCAGTTTTAGGATTACAATTAACACCAGACACATAAAATTGTTTTTCAGTTTTATAATCTGCTTCCACATAATCAATAACATTATGCAAATCATAATAACTATCTTTACCATATTCACTATTTATTGTTTTTTCAATATTAGTTGTATAGTCTAAAACATTATCTAATCTTTTTTCAATTTTCCATATTCCTGTTGTTGCCATTTCACGCTCCTTTATTCTTCTTTATCTGGACGAAGATACTTATTCTTAATATCAATAATAAGTTGGTCTAACTTATCAATTTCTTTCTTTAAATGTGGTACATCTATTATACCTTTTGCATTTGCAATTCTGGCTATCTGATTTATATTGTTTCCTATATTACGAATACCTTTTATATCTTCATAAAATTGTTCTGATGGTTTCTCTTTTGGTTTATAACCTACAATTAAATGTCTAATATAATCAGATGAGTTCATACCAACTGCTTGTGATTTGCACTTCATAATATAATCTTCATCATCATTAAGCCATATTTGTTTTTTTATTCTTCTACTTCGCATTCAACCACCCCCGAATCATCTTCGTGGTTAGTTAATACTATTTGTCTTTCAAGTTCATTAACACGATTTACTTGTAAGCAACACATTAAAGTTGTCATACCAAGTCCTCCTATAATTAAACCTAAAATAAAAAATAATAATTCACTCATTTCTATCATCTTCCTTTCTTTAATATCAAGTTTGTCTAGCGAGGGGATTGGGGATTTCCCCACAAACGAATTCGTACGGGAGTATGAATTCAGTGCTGGCTAGACATAAGTTCTATTCCCCAAAAGTACACTCGCCACAATATGGACAATAATATTCACAGTCTTCACAATTAACTTTTACAGAATAATCTGGATTAAACTTTTCATTTTTATCGTCTTTGACTTCATCAACTTCTTCAACTTCTACTTCAAAATCTTCATCAAAATCTAAATCAACAAAATCGTTTTGAATTACAAATTTTGATACAATTTCTGCTGCTTCAAATTCATTTTTTGCAGTTATTTCAAAAAAATCTTCATCGGCATTTACAACTCTAACCACATATTTTTTCTCTGGTTTTTCTTCTAAAAGTCCTACCATTTTTAATAATGCTTCCATATCTATATCTAATTCATTACACATTTTTACAAATGGTATTAAATAAAAACTAGGTTTTAATCCATTTTCAAATCGTGATATTTCTGCGTGACTTATACCTATTTTATCGGCTAGTTTTCTTGTAGAAATACCTAACTCATTTCTCCTACTTTTAATAATTTCTGCTAACTTCAAATAATCAAATTTCATAATTTTCTCACCTTTCTTTTTCATATCTTTTTTTATAATTTATTCCTACTTTGGCACATAAAAAGTCATTGAAATCCTTTCCAATTTTCGGTGGATCATCAATGACTTCGTATTGTTTTGGAAGAACAGTTTTAAGTGCCATTGTTGCTATTCTTCCTGCACTATCATTATCAAAATGAAGATATATTTTTTTAATATTTTGATTCTGATTTAGATAGTAATTCAACGCAAGTGGTATTTTACTTTCATCAATTTTTTTAGCCGGTTGATATACTCCGGCAAGTGAAAGTAAGTTATCGTTATACCACTCTTTGTTGTCTAATTTATTGAGTGTTGCGTATGATAATAAATCAATAGCACTTTCAAATAAATGAACTGTATCATTCTTTTCTATTGAATCTAGTTTAAAAGAAAAAGCCTTATGACTTCCATAAGCGTCTTTCATATATCTACTATTATTTGTTGCTCTTACTCCTGCATATCTAGGAACTTTATTTTTATCATAACCAACAAATACAACATTATGATTAGGCAAATCTTCATAAATTAAACGATTATCAATACACTCACTTATAATATCTTTATCAATTCCACGACTTAATAAATAGTTCATAACTCTATCCGTCGTTTCTGATTTTTTTGGCAAAATAAGTCTTATATTTTGAACTTTTTTAGGTTGTTGATATGTTATTGGTGGTCTTTCTTTTGAATAGCCTAAAATAGTTTCTACTGCCTGAATAAAAGTATAATCTCTTACTTGAATTAAATATTCTAATGCAGTTTTCCCACCAATTCCTCTTGAAAACCAATACCACATACCATTACTTATCTTTAAACTATCGTGTGTTCTAGTCATATAAGTTCCTCTACTAAAATGCACTAATTCATCTGGCTCATAGTTTTGTAGATAAGTAAACAAGTCCATTTCTTTTGCCTTTTGTATTTCTTCCGGTTGATAATAAGCCATAATTTATTACCTACCTTTCTTTGTCTTTATTCTTATTTCTCTGCTCTTGTTTTAAAGAATCTATTGTGGTTTCTACACTACTTTCAAGTGCTTGATGGATTCCACTATCTTCATCCATCCAACCTTGATATAATTCTTCAAGTGGATATTCACTCTTATTAAGTGCTTTTATATCACTAATATCATATTGGTCACTTTCCGGATAAAACATTGAAACTAATTCTTCTTTCATAACTTTTTCATAAGATTTATCAATGATTTTTTCTGGTGGAAGTTTTTTTATTTCTTCAATAAAACTATCATATTCAAGTGATAATTTTTGATACAATTCTTCTCTAATCTTTTCTTCCATAATATCAATCCTTTCTTTATAAAATAAAAAAAGAGTGATAATAGTTTTACCTAAAATCACTCTTACTACTACTTAATCAAATTCATTTTTTTAAATAAATAATATGCTTCTCTCATACCTCGTAAAAACATTTCTTTTTCTTCCATTATTGTAATATCTATCATAACTAATTCATATTCACGAATATACTTTGCTTCATATTTTGATAAAGCAATTCTAGTTCCGTTATCTAATATTTCTTCAAGATTAGGACATTTTTTTAATATCTTATGCTTTTTATCTATAAGCCTTTGATACTCACTATTCTTATTTTTTAGAAACATTGTTGAATTAGAAATGAACTCATCAAAGTATTCATTACAATAACTTTCAATAAACGTTTAGTCAAATAATTTTACCATCATTCGCACCTCCTTTTAGCAATTTTATACTAAAAGTTTTTTATTTGCGAATGTGCGATTTATCTTTCATAATCTCTTTTGCATACTTGACTATCGCTTACATCCTCTCCTCCGTCGTCAACGATTTCTTTATCTTTTTCATTAAGATTTAATTTAATATTAAGTTCATCTAATCGTTTGGATTTGGCTTTTAATTCTTCTTCCTGTGGGAATGGTCTTTCAATTTCTATCTTTGCGTTTTCATAATTTTTCTTTGTATCTTCTAAATTGTTTTCTGTATTTGATAGTTTGTTTTCTATACCATTTAATACATTATCAATACGAGTAATGTTTCCACTAGGGTCACTACCAAGTTCTACTTTGTATGATAGATTATTCTTCATACCCATATAAAACTTTCTATCCATAGTATCAAAAGATAACATCATTTTAAAGCCTTTATACTCTCCAATTTCTATTGGCTCTGGATTAGTCATTGACTTACATATTTCAATGATTTTTTCTCCTGCGTCTTTTCTTTCTGTGAAAGTTTCTCCTTTAATAATCATTTTTACAAATGAATTATCTGGCGTTTCATTGGCTTTAAATAATTCTAAATCTTCTTTCATATCTTCAATTCTGTTTTCTAATCTTTTAATTTCATTAGGATAGAACTTTATAACTTTATCTTCTAAATCATACTTATCGCTTAAATAAGTTTGCTTTAATAATTTTAATTTTGCTACTTGTGTATCAAGTTCTGTTTTCTCTATAATATCTGGATTACCGGCAGCAAGTGCTTTAATTTCTGCATAAGATAATGCAGTTTCATCTATATCTTCTGCAAATCTTACCGGAGTTTTTGAAGTCATTATTTGTGAAATAAATCTCTGTTTATTTTCTACTAACTGATATAAATATGCGTCAAAAGTTCCCTCTGTGACATACCTATAAATATCTACTTCTGGATTCTTATTTCCTTGTCTAATTATTCTTCCACTTCGTTGTATTAAATCACTTGGTCGCCAAGGACAGTCTAAATCGTGTAGTGCAATTAGTCTATCTTGACAGTTAGTTCCTGCACCCATTTTTTGTGTACTTCCCATTAAAACTCTAACTTGTCCTCGTCTGACTTTATTAAATAACTCTTGCTTTCTTGCGTCTGTATTTGCGTCGTGTATGAAAGCAATTTCTTCTTCTGGTATTCCTCTGTCTATAAGTTTTGTTTTCAAATCATTATAGACATTAAACTTACCATCATTGTGTGGTGTTGATAAATCACAGAATACTAATTGTGCCGATTTATCATCACTTGTTTTATTCCATATATCATAAATATTGTCTGCACAAGTTGCTACTTTACTATGCTCAAAGTCATCTAACATATCATTAGACAATCTCTGATCTAGTGCTAATTTTCTTCCGTCATTTGTAATCTTTAACATATTATCAACTGACGCATCTACCATTTTATTTCTTATCTTTTCTGCTCTTTCAGATAAGTCTTTAACTAATTCTTTTTGTATCTCACTAGGCTCAATAACTACATTATGATAGTTTGCTTTTGGTACAGGAAGATCAAGCATATCAGAAGTTTGTATATCTGCTACTTCCTTAAACATTGCCATAAGTTCTGGTAGATTAAAGAACTTTGCAAATCTAGTTTTTGCCCTATAACCTGTACCCTCTGGACTTAATTCTATTGCAGTCACAGTTTCTCCAAAAGTTGAAGCCCAAGCGTCAAATTGTTGAAGATGTCTTTTTTCTAGTTCTCCATATTGCAAATATCTTTGCATAGTGTATAACTCTACCATTGAATTAGAAACCGGAGTTCCTGTCGCAAACACTACACCTTTTCCGTCAGTTAGTTCATCTAAATATCTACATTTCATAAATAAATCTGATGACTTTTGTGCCTCTGTTTGTGCTATTCCTCCTACATTTCTCATCTTGGTATAAAGGAATAAGTTTTTATAATAATGTGCTTCATCTACAAATATTCTATCAACACCTAATTCTTCAAAAGTGATTACATCATCTTTTCTTGAAGTATCATTAAGTTTAGCAAGTCTTGTTTCTAAACTCTTTTTTGTTTTTTCCATTTGTTTGATAGAAAATCTTTCGCCATTACTATTTTTTAAATCTTGAATACCAAAAGTTATATCATCAATTTGCTTTTGAATAATTGCAATTTGTCTTTCAACAGACATTGGTATCTTCTCAAATTGTGAATGTGAAATTATAACTGCGTCATAATCTCCTGTGGCAATTCTTGAACAGAATTTTTTACGATTAGCAGTTTCAAAATCTTTTTTAGTTGTGACTAAAATGTTTGCACTTGGATATAATTGTAAGAATTCTTGACCGAATTGTTCTACTATATGATTAGGAACTACAAATAAAGATTTATTACATAATCCTAATCTTTTTGACTCCATTGCTGCTGCTACCATTTCATAAGTTTTACCTGCTCCAACTTCGTGAGCAAGTAGTGTATTTCCACCATAAAGTATTCTTGCTATTGCATTTATTTGGTGTGTTCTTAAAGTTATTTCTGGATTCATTCCATCAAAAGAAATATGACTTCCATCATATTCACGAGGTCTAATAGAATTAAATCTTTCATTATAAGATTTTACTAATCTTTCTCTACGCTCTGGGTCTTTCCATATCCATTCTTCAAAAGCAAGTTTTATTTGCTCTTGTTTTGCTTGTGCTATTGCAGTTTCTTTTTTGTTTAATTCTGCGACTTTCTTACCATTTTCGTCCTCATAATAATCATAAATTCTTGTGTCTTTTAAATTCAAACTATCTTCAATAATCTTATAAGCATTGGCTCTACTTGTTCCATAAGTGTTAGTTGCTTTTACATTATACTTGTCATAGTTTTTACCATCTATATACCATTCAGAAGTTGATTCCATATAATGAACTCTAATATTCTGACTAGCATAATAATTAGGATTTAATAAGTATTCTATAAATACTTTTATATCTTCTGGTGGTATCCAAGTTGATCCAAGCCTTACACTTATTTCACTTGCACTTAAATCTTTCGGTTGAACTTCTTTAAGATATTTCACATTAACATTAAATCTATCATCAGTTTCTGCAAACTTTTCTGCTATTCTTAATTTTTCTCTAACATTTCCAGAAAGATATTCGTCTGCCGTTACCCAATGGTTAGGCTCTCCATATTCTGGAACATTAAATATTTCTCCTTCTAAATCTTTAAGCATTTCGTCCATATCTTTGCCACATAATTGTTGCATAAAGTTTATATCAACTCTTGCTTTTTCAGAAAGTGAAACGATTAAAGCGTCATTCGCATTATCAACTGATGTTATTTCTGTTTTAGGTTTAATAGTTCGTTTTGTGAACATATCTGCTTTTCTTGCAAGGTTTCCATTTTCGTCTAATATTTCAAGAGAACATAATAAATAATAACTTGAATCGTTAGAAAAAGCAGAGTTATTACCTCTGCTATTGATTAGCCCATATTTCTTTGTAAAAGCGTCATATAA
>JBGURM010000050.1:0-14338 GCA_045132035.1 Bacilli bacterium | reverse complement strand
AAGGTTTCTTAACAGTTTATCTGTTAAGTCTAAAACGCAAACTAAAAGGGGCTTAATCACCTTTTAGGTTTCTTAACAGCCCCTTTTAATTTATCGTTTAATTATTTTCAAATTGTAATTTATATAAATTGAAGTAATAGCCTTCTTTAGCGACAAGCTCTTCGTGGTTACCACTTTCAATTATTTCTCCATGCGATAAAACGATAATCTTATCAGCGTTTTGAATTGTTGATAATCTATGAGCAACAATTAACATTGTTCCAATATTTTTAATATTGTTAAGTGATTCTTGAATAACTAATTCGGTTTCAGTATCAATATTAGCGGTCGCTTCATCTAAGATCATTATTTGAGGCTTATGAATAATAGTTCTCGCAAAAGATAATAATTGTCTTTGTCCAGTAGAGAAGTTTTCTCCTCTTTCCACTATTTGTTCATTTAATCCATGATCTAATTTGTCAATAAACGTATCTGCGTTTACATATTTAATTGCCGCGTTAATTTCATCGTCCGTATAAGAATCATCAAATAGAGTGATGTTATCTTTAATAGAGCCTGTAAATAAGAAGACATCTTGAAGCATTTGTCCCACTCCTCTTCTTAATGAAGAGAGACTAATATCATTAATATTGATATCATCCAAAAGTATTTCACCACTTTGAATCTCATAATTTCTAACAATTAAATTAAGAATTGTAGTTTTGCCTGCTCCAGTAGCCCCAACAAAAGCGACAGTCTCTTTAGGGTTAATAACAAAAGAAACATCCTTTAAAATCCAAACATCTGGTTCATAAGAGAAATAAACATGTTTAAATTCGATCTTTCCTTTAAATTCAAAGACATCAATCGATCCTTCTTTATCTACGACTTCTGGTTTAATGTCGAAAAGATTATATAATCTTTCAATCGAACTAATTGCTCTAGTGACATGATTTAAAGCGTCCGCTAAAGATTGAACAGGTTCAAAGAAATAATTTAAGAACAAATAGAAGCTGACAATAACTCCTGCCGATAATTCAAATCTCACTCCAAAATAAATAATTAAAGCGACTGTTAATATATAAATTAAAGATACTAACGGACGATAGATTGAAAAAGCAATCGTGACCATATATTTAGTTTTAAAGAATTCGTGGTTCTTTTTATTAAAGATATCTTCATATTTCTTTTCTTCTTTAAATAATTGAATAATCTTCATTCCGGATAAAGATTCATTTAAGAAGGAGTTTAAATCTGAGAGCTGTGCTCTTTCTTTAGTGAAAACTTTATGGACTTGTTTAGAGAAGATGAATGAAATAATAAAGATGATAATAACTACTCCAGAAAGGATTAAACCAAGTTTAGGAGATAAAACAATCATCCAAATATAAACAACTGTGACAGTTAATAAGTCTTTAATAATCTTAACTAATGTTCCAGTAAAGAATTCACTTAACTGAGAAGTATAAGAACAAACTCTCGTAACAAGTGAACCAACCGCCATATCATTAAATTGATTTTGAGACATGCTGACAACATGCTCAAAAACTTCCATTCTTAAAGAATAGACAATTCTTTGACCAGCTTTAGTGAGAATCATGCTTTCAATAAATAAGAAAAGTTGTGATAAAACAGAAACAAAGAATAATGTTAATGCAATAAAGATAATGTTTTCTAAAACGATATTGTCTTGAATGATATAATCGGTAAAAAATCCAGAGATACGAGGAGTTAAAACTCCGAGCATTACATTAGCAAAAACAAACAATAACGATATAAGAAACGCCTTCTTTTCGCATCTTACATATTTCCAAGTTCTCTTAATTAAGGTCTTGGTAGGAATCTTTTTATGCTCTAATAAATCCGCCATTATTTTTCCCTCCTACCTGTACTTAATTTTTGTAAAAGAACCATTCTTGAGAATGTTTCACTAGTTTTCTCTAATTCTTTTGGACTACCAAAAGCTTCTAGTTTTCCTTTATTTAAAACAATAACTTTATCGACGCCCATAACAGTAGACACTCTACTAGCGACAATAATTGTGGTTTTGCCTTGTCTTGCTCTTCTTAAATTAGCAAGAATAGTCTTTTCTGTTTTTAAATCGACCGCACTAACAACATCATCTAACACTAAAATAGGAGAATCTTTATAAAAGGCTCTTGCTAAAGATATTCTTTGTTTTTGTCCACCTGAAACAGTCGCCCCATTTTCAGCAATAACTGTATCTTCTCCTTGTTCAAATAGCTCTAAGTCTTTTGAGATATCACTATTTAAAATCACGTCTTCCAATTTATCTTCATCGATATTACCAAAGGTAATATTTTCTTTAATTGATCCACTAAATAGGAAGTTGTCTTGAGGAGACATTGAAAAAGCATTTCTAATTGATTCATTAGATAAATCCATAATATCTGTTTCATCAAGATATATTTGTCCTTTGTCAACGTTATATAGATGCACCAAAGTATTTACGAGTGTTGATTTTCCACTACCAACTCCGCCAACAATACCAACTAACTCACCTTTTTTAATTTCTAAACTAATATCGCTTAACGCTGGTTTATTAGCCTCTTTATAAGTAAAGGAGAAATGATTAAATCTAATATCTCCAGTGATATCTTTTTTAATCGCATTTTCAGGTTCTTTAATTTCAATTGGTAAGTCTAAGAAATTTGCGATTCTTCGATAGGAAGTCCTCGCTTTTGAAAACATTGTAATCACTTGACCTAAAGCAATCATTGGCCAAACTAGTGAGAAGAAATATCCTTGGAAAGTCACTAGAGGTCCAGCTTCTAAAATAATATCAGTGCCAAAAATATTAATTGGATTTCCGGTTACTGTTGCATAAACAAACCACCCACCAAAACCAACAATAATTGAAGCAACAAGCATAATAATAATTTCAATCAAAACATCAAAGAACACAGACACAAATGTGAAATTAACATTCGCATCACGATTGCTTTCTGCTAATTTTCTAAAATTATGAATTTGTTGTTTTTCTTTAACAAAGGCTTTAATAACTCTAATTCCAGTAAAACTTTCTTGTGAAAAATCATATAAACGGTCATTACTTTCTTGTCTTAATCTCCATCTGAGCGACATATGCTTTTCGCATAACGCGCCCGCGAGTGCGATTAATAGAATAGGAACTAAAGCAATAATCGCTAAAGAGTAATTGAGTTGGAACATTTTAACTAACGCTAAAATGGTTAAGAAAGAACCATCAATCACCATTAATGATCCCCATCCTAAAAATTCTTGGAGCATCTCTAAGTCATCAGTGGCCCAGCTCATGATATTACCAACTTTGTTATTGTGATAATAAGTAACATCAAGCTTCTCAGCTTTTAAATACATCTCTTTTCTTAGATTCTCTTCAATTCTTTTTGAAGCATAAAATAAAGACAATCTCCAAATGACTCTACCAAGAAAAAGCACTACTGCAACTACGACAACTTCAATAATCGTTTCTATAAAGAACTGACTTTGCAAGTCAATCGTGCCATATGTAGATAATTCAGTAACTAAATTTCCAATAATCTCTGGAATTCTTAATTGGAAATAGTCAACGGTTACTAAAGCAACAAGACCAATCAAAAAGAAGATTAAAAATCTTGGATAATATTGTCTAATGTACTTACCCCATAGTAGAAACATTATTTTTCTTCTCCTTGTGTCTATTTACTAAATAGAAAATAGCAAAGGTGATTCCTCCAAATAATAAATAACCAGAGAAATCAATTAATACATCAATCATTGAGAAATATCTTCCTGGAGTAAATAGCTGTGCTAATTCGGAAACAAAAGCAACAACTAGTCCCACTGATAAAGATCCAATAATTACTATTCTTTTTTTGCTATTTAAAGCGTCTTTAATAAGTAGGAAGTCCACTGTTGTGATAATTCCACTGACTCCAAATAGTCCAAAGTGACCAACTAATTTTCTTATTACCGCGTGGGTAGTGTCTGGATCAGTCACTATTGGTGAGTCTGGAGCGAATGTTTTAACAAAATCAATAAACATTTGAGTAAACCCAAAACTTTGAGAAGCACTCCTATCACCCGCGGTCGCTCCTTCAACAATAATAAAGACGTTAATTGCAACCGCTAAGACAAGAAATATATAAAATAAAATAGTATTCTTTTTCATAGATAGAAATAATTTTATATGAAAATTATATCTAAGTGCTATAATAAACTCTATGACAAACGAAGAAATTAAAAATTTAATTAATAAAATACTCGGTGACGGAGCGGAAATCGTCCACGAAGTATTAGGCGGAATGATGAACATTTCCTACCTTGTTAAAGATAAAGAAGGAAAACAATATATTTTATATATTCCAACCGAACAGGCTAACGAAATGGTCGATCGTCCTCTTGAAAAAGAAAATCAAAGAATTGCCTATGAATTAGGTATCACTAGTGAAAACGTTTATTTTGACACCACTACCGGTATTAAAATGAACCGTTATATTGAAGGAAGTTCAATCGATAAGATTGCTGATTTTGATTATAAGAAAATTGCTGAATTATTAAAGAAACTTCATAGATCCATTATGCTTTCTAGAGAAGACTATAATCCTTTTGAAAGATTTATTGGATATGAAAAAGAAGCTCTTTCTTTCCAAGAAGCATCTCCAATTTATCAAGAACTTAGAAAATTTGTCTTTGATAAACAAAGCTATTTAGAAAGACAATTATTATCCTTATCACATAACGACGCTCAAAGAAGTAATATTGTTAAAGACTTAAATGGAAATTATTTCTTAATCGATTTTGAGTTCGTTGGTAATAACGATGAAATCTATGATATTGCTACTTTCGGTAACGGGGTTGTTTCTGAAGGAAGAAAACTATTAGACCACTATTTCGACAACAAACCTACTGAAGATCAAATCAAAAGATATTATCTTTGGAGAATGTTTGTTTCTCTACAATGGTATAACGTCGCTATCACTAAACACTATCGTGGTGAAGGAGAAAAACATCAATTCAGCTTCTTAGAAGTAGCAAATCACTTTTTAGCAAATGCTAAAGATGCTTATGACGGATATCATTTAGAGGTCAAAGATAAAGAAGTTGAAGATGATACAATTAGATTAATCATTTCAACATTAGATAAAGTTAGACATTTCTTAAGAAAAGATGGAGGAGACTGTGAATTTGTTTCTTTCGTCGATGGAGTTGTCTATGTCAGAATGCAAGGTGCATGCCAAGGATGCTCCTATGCATATAATGACATCAAAGATTTAGTGGAAGTAATTCTCCAAGAAGAAGTTCCTGGTGTAGTTGAAGTTCGTCTTTCTGACGACTTTGCATATTAATTGGGGTATAGCCAAGCGGTAAGGCATCTGGCTCTGAACCAGACACTTCCTTGGTTCGAATCCAAGTACCCCAGCCACTATAAAAAAATAACGAGATTTGAATCTCGTTTTTCTTTTAATCGTAATATTGACTGGTTGAATAACCACTTTCAATTAGTCTATTAACTTTTCTATCCAAATACTTTTTGAAAACGTTATTAAACCATTTGGTTTTTCCAAACCATTTAACAACAGTTGGGCTAATCGCATAGTAGACTTTAATAAATAATCTTCCAAATAAATGTTCTTTTAAATAGTAGTCTCGATATCTTCTTAACGCCCAAACTTCTGGACAATCATATGAATGATATACACAAGTTGCTACATAACATCCTGCCTTAGTAGAAGAAGTTGAACTTGAGGTATTTTGAGAGCCAGAACTTGTAGGTTCCCCGCTATTTTCATATGCAGACTCCATAAATTCCTTACCCATAATCATCTTAAAAGTGTCAAGATGTTGCTGTGTTAAAAAGCCATTTCCTTTAGCGGATTTATAGTTTGTATAAACACTTAAAGCAAAACTCATTGGAGAAATAAATTCATCATAAAGTTTTAAATAATGATTAACTTTATCTTCACCATATTTGTTTTTAAAATGTTCAGTTAAAGTATTGTGAGCGTTTTCTAGATTTAAATTATTAGACATAAGAGAAATGTCTTCATCATCTAGTTCAAATTCTGGATTATGAAAAAATTCTAAAATCGCTGACATCATAATAAAGTTAGCGGATTCATATTTCTTATCTAATGAATAAGAAGTATTAGTTAAATAACTTCTGATTTTTGCATTAACAGTGTTAAAGATATAATGTCTAAAATCATTATCTCTTTGGTTTTTCACTACTTCTACATCAACACATATTTTTGTGTAAAACTCAGTTCCAAAAGCTGTAAGTGTTTGATCAATAATTACTAATTGAGCGCTATAATCTTTAACAATATCAAACATGATGTATCTCCTTTAAGTAAGAAAAAATATTCTCAATTGAGAATATTTATTCAAGAATATTTTCTTTTCTATTAACTACAATATATCCGTTACGGTTATAAACATCTTTACGGTTATATGTAATTTCTTTTCCGTCAGGTTCAACAAATACTCCACCAGCTTCTGTGACTACTATTTGACAAGCCGCAGTATCCCACTCTTTGGTATTTGGTGAATGACGTAATGTAATTTCTGCTAATCCATGAGCAATTGCGCATGGTTTAAGTGAACTACCTTTTCTTTCAACGTGTTTAATAACATCGCTGTGTCTATCAATAAATGCCTTTTCAGCTTCGTTAAAGTGGAAGACAGAAATGAGCATTGTTAAGTCACTTGTTTTGTCATTCACGTGGATTCTTACAGGTTTTTCACCTAATTTTTGATAATATGCACCATTGTCTTTACTGGCAAAATACATAATATCTAGAGCAGGAGCAATGACGACTCCGACAACTAATTTATGTTTGTAACTAAGAGCAATATTGGTAGTAAATTCACCGTCTTTAGCAACGAAGTCTTTTGTTCCATCAACTGGATCGACAATCCAAACATAATCATTATTTAATCTATCAAGATTGTCAGTACTTTCTTCTGTTAAGAAAGCATGTGTTGGAAACGCTTCACTTAAATGTTTACGAATAATTTCATCAGCGGTTTTATCAGCGATTGTTACTGGGGAATTATCTTCTTTGATTTCAACATCAAAGTGTTGATGATAAATCTCCATGATTTTTTCTTTTGCTTTTAATCCAGCGTTAATTGCTTCTTGTAGTTCTTTTTCCCACATAATTATTGTCTCCACTCTTTTAAGACTCTATCTAAATCCTTAATGATATCGTCAATAACACTATAATCTAGTTTTTGTAAGGTGGCACCGCAAGCGTATGCATGTCCGCCCCCGCCAATACGAGCAGCGCATGGTTGAACGACAGGGCCATTGCTTCTAATTTCCACTCTCACTCTTCCATCATCATATTCAGCAAATGAACACCAAATTGGATATCCTTCAATATTACTCAATAAGTTAATATTATTGCTCATTGCGTTTGCAGATAATTTTAAGCGGTGAAGTTTTTCTTTGGAATAAATGATATAAATTACTCCGCCTTTACTCTTTTTGTAATGAGTAATGACATAACCTCTACCTCTTAATGATTTTTCGTCGGTTTTTGACAATGCTCTGTTGATGTTTTCTGTATCAGCACCGTGATCAATAAGATATTTTGCTCTTCCAAATGAAACGCTATAATCGGTAACGAATTGGAATCTGGCAGAGTCAGTAATTATTCCAAGTAGTAAAGCTGTAGCTCCTAAAGGAGAAATATCAACACCTAATTCTTCTGCCATTCCAGTAAGGATATCACAGCAAGAATTTGCATTTGTATCCACTACTTGTGGACCCTCAGTAAATGAGTTAGTGTCGATATGATGGTCAATTTTTGCCCATGCAGCGCAAGTAGAAATACGGCTATCTTCCATTCTTGGAAGATCGTTTCCATCTACTAAAATTGCTAATGATTCTTTCATCACTTCGTCACTGACATTATCAGTACGAGGTAAGAAAGAGAAGAAACGTGGACAGCCAGTTCCGGTAATGTACACTTTTTTATTTGGATATAAAGCGTGGATGATTTCTCTTAATCCAATTTGTGAACCATAACAATCCCCGTCTGGATTGATATGACCAAAAATGACTATCGAATCATATTTCTTAATGAGGTCAACTATTTGTTCAAACATTTTGATTAGAAGTTGGTTCCTTCATCAGAAGAACTATCTCCATCTTCGTTTTCTTCATCGGTTGATTCATCATCTTCCTTAGATTCTTCTTCATCGAAGATCTTGTTATATTCTTCTTCATCATCCTCTTCTTTATCATCATCGCTGGTTTGAACGTCACTATAGACATTTCTCATATCGATGTGAACTTTATCAAAAGTATGTCTTTCTCTTAAATCCCAGATGTTTTCACCTAAGGTAACGAAACGACCATCAAGCATTAAATTTGTAAAGAACATACCCGCTTTAGCGTTTGCTTCTTCTTCGCTTAATCCCGCTTCTTGTTTGACATGTTCCCAGATTTTGCTAAATCCGACAGAACCTTCATTGCCCGCGACAAATTCGTAGGCGATTTCAATTAATGATTTTGGCATCACTCTTTCCTCCATTACATCTTCTCAGGTGCGGAAACTCCGACTAGAGAAAGTGCATTTCTTAATACAATTTTGCTAGCTAAGCATAAGCCTAATCTAGCAGAGGTAACTTCGACGTTATCTCTATCTATAACTCGACATTCAGTGTAAAAAGCGTGAATCTTTTCCGCTAATTCGTGAATGTAGTTAGTAATTTTATAAGGTGCTCTTTCTTTAGAAGCAACCTTAACAATATCTTCAAATGATGAGAGTTTCTTAACTAATTCAAGTTCGCTATATTCTTTTAATAACGTTCCACTTTCATCAATTTTGATATCACTTGCAGTTCTTAGAACTGAACATAACCTCGCGTGAGCGTATTGAGCGTAATAAACAGGGTTATCGCTACTTTGCTTAACCGCTAAGTCTAAATCAAAGTCAAGATGACCACTAGCTGCTCTCATAACAAAGAAGTATCTTGCAGCGTCAACTCCAGCGTCTTCACATAGTTCACGTAATGTATATCCATTACCTGTTCTTTTGGAGAGCTTGAATTCTTCTCCGTCTTTCATCATTCTCACCATTTGGATGAGTTCGATTTCAAGAACATCGCTATTATAGCCATGCATCATAAGAGCGCTCTTCATACGGTTGATATATCCGTGATGGTCAGCGCCGAGAACGTCAATCAATTGGTCAAAGCCTCTAGAAAGTTTATTGACGTGATAGACGATGTCTGGCATGAAGTAAGTATATTCACCATTTCTTTTAACAATGACTCTATCTTTATCATCTAAGAAGTCGGTGGTTCTAAGTACTTTTGCACCATCATCTTCATAAATATATTTATCTAAGAATTGAATTTCTTTTTCAATTGCGCCATTAGCCCTAATAGCTTTTTCGCTACTAAAAACATCAAAAACAATGTTGAAAGTTTTAAGGTCTTCTCTAATCTTATCAAGTTCTAATTCTTGGCCAATAAGCTTAAAGAACTCAAGCGGATTGTCTTTTTTAAGGAGTTCATCTCCATATTTTTCTCTAATCTTTTGAGCAATGATTTTAACATCTTCACCATGATATCCATCCGCAGGTAATTCAAATGGTAACCCTAAGCATTCTTTATATCTTTCAATTAAAGATTCTCCTAAGTGATCAATTTGATTTCCGGCGTCATTAATGTAATATTCACGAGTCACATCATAGCCATCAAAAGATAAGATTCTACTAATCGCGTCTCCAATAGCGGCCCCTCTAGCGTGACCGACGTGAAGATCTCCTGTTGGGTTAGCGGAAACGAATTCAACATTAACTTTGATTCCTCTTTTTTCGCTTCTTCCAAAATCATCACCTTCTTTGATGATTCGAGAGATGATGTTTGTGAGAGAATCACTCTTCATATAGAAGTTAATGAATCCTGGTCCTGCGATTTCAATCTTATCAATTGAAGACATATCTAATTTAGAAACGATTAAATTAGCTACATCACGAGGTGGCTTTTGGAAGTTTCTACTAAATTTAAGAGCAACGTTAGAAGCGTAGTCTCCGTGAGTAGGATCTTTGGAGTTTTCAACAACGATTTCATCCAAAGATAAATCAACTCCTAATTCCTTAAGAGCGGTTTGAATATTTTGTTTTAATAAATCTCTAATTTCCATTTTTGAACATTTTATTATACTTATTACTAATTAATTAGCAATAATTATTTATTTTTTACTAATAAAGTTGTGGCGGTTGCTTCAATAGCAAGCCCCTCACCAACAGGTCCCATTTTCTCATTTGTCCCTACTTTAACCGAGACTCTATCAATGTCAACTTTTAATAAAGTTGCAATATTGTGTCTCATTGTTTCGATATAATCTTTTAATTTTGGTTTTTCTAAAGAAACAAAGATATCAGTGTTATTTACTTCATATCCTTTTTCTTCCATCATCTTCACTACTTCTTTAACGATATCCGCACTATTCATATTAAGTGTTGCTTCAGAAGTATCTGGGAAATGTTTTCCTAAATCACCTAATGCAAGAGCGCCTAAGATAGATTCCGCTAAAGCGTGATAAAGAACATCACCATCACTATGAGCGAGTTCTCCTTTTTCAAAAGGAACAACCACTCCTCCAATGATAAGTTTTCTATTTTCCACCAAGCGATGGATATCTTTACTAAAGCCAATACGGTAATCCATTATTTTTTACCCGAAACATTAAACTTGAAGAACATAATATCTCCATCTTTTGGAAAATATCCTCTTCCTTCAGTACGTAATTTACCAGCTTCTTTAACTGCTGCTTCAGAACCTAATTCATGAATTGCTTCATAGGTATAAACTTCAGCGCAAATAAATCCTCTTTCAAAGTCAGTGTGAATCACTCCAGCACAGTTAGGAGCGCTCATGCCGTTTTTAAATGTCCATGCACGACATTCATCAGCACCAACAGTGAAGAATGTTGATAAATTTAGTAATTTATAAGTTGCTTGAATTAATCTAGAAAGTCCGCTAGCGGATAATCCTAAATCTTTTAAGAATTCAATTCTGTCTTCTTTTGAAAGTTCAGATAATTGTGACTCAATCTCACAACTAATTGGGATAACTTCGTTTCCTTCCTTAGAAGCATATTCTTTAACCTGGTTATAGAAATCACAACTATCAATATCCATTAAATCTGCTTCACCAACATTAGCAACATAGATGATAGATTTCTTTGTTAATAAATGATAATTCTTACAGACTTCTTCTTGCTCTTCAGTAAGTTTAACTGTTCGAGCAGCAAGACCCTGTTCTAATGCTTCCTTAATAGGTGTAAGAGCGCTCATTTCTAAGACAGATTCTTTGTCTTTTAAAATACGTGCCTTGTTTTCAATTTTTTCAATTCTTTTTGTAACAGTGTCAAGGTCCGCCATAACGAGTTCGAGATTGATAACTTCAATATCTCTAATCGGATCCACGCTACCTTCTACATGTATAATGTCAGAATTATCAAAACATCTGACTACTTCAACAATCGCATCACATTCACGGATATGAGATAAGAATTGGTTTCCTAATCCTTCTCCTTTTGATGCCCCTCTAACTAAACCTGCAATGTCGTAAAACTCTATCGTTGCTGGAATTGTTCTTTCTGGTTTGAAGACATTAACTAAAAAGTCTAATCGTTCATCAGGAACAGCAACAATTCTAGTGTTTGGATTGATAGTCGCAAATGGATAGTTAGCAGCTTCAACGTGCGAATTTGTAATCGCGTTAAAAAGTGTTGATTTTCCAACATTTGGTAATCCAACTATTCCTGCTTTTAAACCCATCTTAATATTTTCCTTTTTGATTTTAATCAAAGAATATTATAATCAACTATCACTCTTTTACAAAGAGAAATTGTTATTTTACTGCAAACATTCTAAAGCGTTCAGTTTTTTGGTCTTCATCGAGATAAATATTGATGTAACTAAAGAAATAAAAACAGCGAGTAAGAACATATATAAAAGTGAGATTGGGTTAAACACGAACATTGATTCAATCATTAATGTTCCGGATAGAGCTTCCGAAAGAACAAGTGACACAAAGATTAACTCTACCGATGAAAATAGCAACGACAAACCCGCCATTGTAAAAGAATGACAATAAACGAATTTTCTACTTTCTTTCTCATTTACTCCAAGGCAACGAACAAGACCAATATCTTTTTTAGCTTCTTCATAATGAATGTGATTACAAATAAATAGGATTAAGCCGGCGATGACAATACTTGTAATTGACGCTACTAACATAATGAGTTCGATATAACCACAAATCTTTTCAATACTATTCTTAATATCTTTTAAGGGAGATGTTATTGATAAGGTTGGAAAGGCTCGATTAAGTCTTACAACTAGTTGGCTTTCTATTTCATCATTAATCCTAATCGCTAAATTATTAATCCTTAAATCAAAAGTCGAAACACCAAGCATTACTTGGAAGAACAATATTGACCATTCTTCCATATGTGAGATTGCTAATTTCCCACTATCAGTTATTCCAGTTATTTTCAACTCCACCGTTTCATATTCTCTAGAGATAAATCCATTAGTTAAAACATCTTCTTTAATTGGGAAAGAGAGATAGAGTGTTTTGTTAATTGGGTTATCATATCCAAGTCTTCTTGAAAGGCTTTCACTAATGAGGATTTCCTCCAAATTAGCGGGTTCCCTACCTGTTATTAGCTGATAATGCGGCTCAAAAACGAACCCATTTAAATTGCTTTTAGAGAAGTGTCCTTCCATTATTTCGTCAGGTAATTTAACGTTTAGCGAATCCTCATATTTGATATAGGACATGTTATCGGTAATATCAGAAATATAATCGCTTCGACTCGAGATATATGTGCTCTTTGAAAATCCCATCATTAAGCTTTGCTCATAAATTGAATATCCATTAACTGTTCCATATGTTACTTCATAAATTCCTTTTGATGTCTTTTTACAGTAATCGCCAACGAAAGAAGGGATATCATCTTTATTTGATCGATGCACCATTAATAACTTATTGCACTTATAAGTTGGGACATCTTCATATAACTTTGGTAAATATTTTTTGTCCATTAATTCAAAATCGATATCGTTGCTATTAATTGAGAAACGATGCTGTTTTAAAAACTCATCTCTCCCATAAGAGAAATTTAAATAATAGGATTTAATCAAATTCCAAGGTTTATCACTATTAACATTTATATAATGCGTAGTTGGCAATTTACACATCTCTTCAAAGATGAACTGATTCCACATTGGGTTAGAGTGATAAATCAAAGATTTATTAGATAAAGTAAACCCTTTCAATTTAAGTGGGACCTCATTTAAATATCCCCAATCATCATTAGTGAAGACATATTTCATTTTTAATTCATGGTGCTCCAAATAATTTGATAATGAATTCGCAGATTTAGAAATATTAAGCTGATAACAAATTTCATTAATTAGAATAAGTGGCATCGATAAAACAATTTCACTGTCGTTTAGCTTTGAAACATTTTTTGGATAAATAGTGTCCTTGTTATTTTCTAAAAGATCAAACTGATTAATATGGTCAGAAGAAAATGAACCAATTGGTCTAGTAATCTCAGTGTCTAAAGAAAGATAATCTTCACTTGTAAATAATCTATTTGTGTTCCAATAATAAACACCAATATTTTTGACTCCAGAAGCAAAAGAGGCCGTTTCTTTCGCTTCTTCATATGTCGAAGACGTAATTATATCTTTTACTGAGTTACTACTTTTTGGTGAAACAATAATCTTGTCACTATCGATAATTGAAGAGTAACTTCTATACAAATTAGAAGAAACGATTTCACTCAATGTGCTAGCTAGTCCCATACCAAGGAGGCCAAAAGAAGTCGACATTGAAATAAATAAAGTTCTCCATCTCCTTCTTTTAATTGAGTTTAGTGTATGAGAGAAAAGGAATTTAAGAGGTAATGTCATTCTCTTGTTATCATATTTAAGTTTTAAAATAGGAAGATAATCACTATGTTTGCTTTTACTTTGATAAAAATCAGAAACAATATGACCATCTTTCATTTTAATAATTCGATCAGCGTATCGATTTGTTAATTCTTCATCGTGACTCACTAAAATAACTAAAGAAGATGAACTTATCTTTTTAATTAACTCCATTATGATTTCACTATTTTGCTTATCTAGATTTCCAGTTGGTTCATCAGCAAGGAGCAAGGAAGGAGAGTTTGCTATTGCTCTAGCAATTGCCACTCTTTGTTTTTCACCACCACTTAAATTAGAAACTAACTTGTTTTCTTTATGATATAAACCGACTAATTTAAGTAGGTCTTCCACTCTTTTTTCTTTTTTTGACTCTTTATCGTGACTACTTAAATCAATTGAAAGCAAGA
>JBGURM010000049.1:0-8034 GCA_045132035.1 Bacilli bacterium | reverse complement strand
CCCGGCCCTTTTTATTTAAAATAGTGACTTTCTTATCACTTAAAGAGAACACTATTTCTTTTAAATCTTCATTTGATTTAACTAAATAATCATATCCCACCATGACATTAGATAAATCGCCTTTAAATTTGATTTTGGAATCTTTTGAAACCACTAAAGGAGATTTTAAAGATGAGAATAAGCAGTTATTAATTGGAGCGATTTCACTTAATTGAAGAACTTCTAACTTCAAATCAATTACTGCTCCCCCAATTGATTTATTATATCCAGTACTTCCTAAAGAAGTAGAAACAACTAATCCGTTTCCTCTAAATGTTTCTAAAAATTCGTCATTAATATAAACATCACTAATTAAAGTGTGGAATGGATTTTCAATTCTAATCTCATTAACCGCATAGATTTCTGTGTTATTGAGTTTTGCTTTAACTAATGAATATGAGTTTTTAACATATTTATCTAAATTAGACAAAATATAATCGAATTCATCTTGAGTAAAATCAGAGAAATAACCAAGATTACCACGGTTAATAGGAATAAAAGCAACAGAATCAAGTTTATTAATATATTTTTGAACACCCTTTAAGAATGTTCCATCTCCACCGACAGTGAAAACATATTGAGGATTTTCATTATCGAATTCAAAACCATGTTGAATGATAGAATTTATGAGTCTTTCCTCTAAATCTTTTTCGACTACTTCATACTTAATAAATAATCCAATTTTCATAACTTAAATATTGTAGCATAATTATTATATGTGTAAAAAAGAGTTTGTTAACAAAGAATATGAAGCTCGGGCAATGATAACTGAGGAACAATATGTTGCCTTAATGAACTATTATGGTAGATGTAAGACTAAAAAAGTTTATTCCACAAACACGAATAATTACTTTGATTATGACAGTCTATATCTCACCGATAACCATATCGTATTAAGAACAAGAAATATTAGCGATAAGAAATATGAATTAACTCTAAAAGTCAAAGAGGATAAATGTGATCTTGAGCATAACTTTGTTTTAACCTTAGATGAATATAATAAAATCAATGAAACCGCTATCATTCCAGATTCAAAAATTAAAGATATATTGATTGAAAAAGGAATCGACTTAAAGAAGCTTAAAAGAGTATGTTCTTTAAAAACTGAAAGACTTGAAGTTAATTATAAAAAATATCTCTTTGTTATTGATAAAAACTACTACAGAGATAAAGTGGATTATAATGTAGAAGTCGAATCATTTAGTAGAAAATCCGCTCAATTGTATCTTGCAAAAAAGACTGTTAAATTTGGCGTCATAATTAAAAAAGGCTACGTTTCTAAAAGTAAACGAGCCATTTATAACATTTAATTTTATTTAGTTACTGCACTTAGAATAAGTTGGACATTCTGTCTTTTTGCATGCCCATTCTCTCATTCTTTTTTCGTGAGGAATAAACACTCTAATCTCTTCAGAATTGTAACCTACTTGTAATTTAGTGTCGTCCACCATAATTGGACGCTTTAATATACTAGGATTTTTTCTAATAAATGCGATGAGTTCGCTAATAGTCATATTGTTGATATCAGCGCCACTCTCTTTAATGATTTTGCTTCTTGTTGAGATGATGTCTTCAGTTCCGTTTTCAGTCTTAGTTAAGATATCTTTTAATTCTTCATCGTTAAGCACAGTAACAAAAATATTCTTTTCTTGATAAGGGATCTCTTCCTTTTCAAAGAATTCCTTTGCTTTACGACATGAATGACAACTTGGAGCGGTGTAAATTTTAATCATGAATTAATATTAATCAAAATTTTTGATTATTGGTAGAATTTTCTTTATTTTCTTCTCTAACAAAAAAACATATAATAATTGAGACTATAAGGAGAGTATTATGGCAAATCGTATTTTAACTGGAATTAAACCAACCGGACAATTAACACTTGGTAATTACATTGGTGTTCTTAAACATCTTAAAGAAGAAACAGATAGAGGCGAATGTTTTTATTTCATCGCTGATCTACACGCTTTAACTTTGCCAATTGAACCAGAAGTATTAAGACAAAACTCAATTGATCTTGCTTG
The DNA here is from genome assembly GCA_045132035.1 of Bacilli bacterium. Classification (GTDB taxonomy): domain Bacteria; phylum Bacillota_I; class Bacilli_A; order RFN20; family CAG-826; genus UBA2450. The sequence goes on along the minus strand of JBGURM010000049.1, from coordinate 5,971 downwards.
CTTTTATTTAGCGGCTGGTATCGATACTTCTAAAGCACACCTATTTTTACAAAGTAGTGTCTCCGCTCACGCTGAGCTTAATGCGATTATGCAAAACTATCTTTATATGGGTGAATTAAGTCGTATGACTCAATTCAAAGATAAATCCTCAAAAATGAAAGAGAACGCAATTGGCTTAGGCTTATTTGCTTATCCTGTCCTTATGGCGTGTGATATTGTTCTTTATGATGCTAATATCATCCCAGTTGGTGAAGATCAAATTCAACATGTTGAATTAACTAGAGATTTAGTTAATAGAATCAACCACCGCTATGGAGATGTATTAACTTTACCAAAATATGAAATTAGAAAGGTTGGAGCAAGAATCATGTCTCTTTCTGATCCAACCAAAAAGATGAGTAAGAGTGATCCTAAAGGTGATATCTTCCTAAAAGATGACTTGAATGTTATTCGTAAGAAAATCATGTCTGCGGTTACTGATTCAGGAAGCGAAGTGAAATTCGACGAAGAAAATAAACCAGGTATCTCTAACTTATTAACAATCTACGCAGCTTTAAAAGATATATCCATTGAAGAAGCTGAAAAAATATTTGAAGGTTCAAGATACGGTGACTTTAAAAAAGCGGTCGCAGATGTCGTATGTGAAGAACTTGGTGCTTTCCAAGAAAAATATCGTCAAATCTTAGAGTCAAAAGAATATGTTAAAGTCCTCCAAGATGGCGCACTTGCGGCGCAAAAAGTTGCAAATGTCACTTTAAAAAGAGTCAAGAACGCTATCGGATTACTTGACGTTAACGAATAGTAAGTAAACAAAAACAGTTACCAATTCAATGTAACTGTTTTTTTATTGTCTTAATTAGATACCAAGAACTTTCTTAAGTTCATCGTATAATTTCGCTGGTCTTGCTTTAGCAAGTTCGAGTGATTTCTCCACTACTCCAATATAGAATTTAACTTTCGCTTCTGTTCCACTTGGACGAACCGCAATTGTGCTTCCATCATCGAAATATAATTTGATAACATCACTCTTAGGGAGATCGATAGCGTCTTCGTTTTTGCCGTCCGTTGTGACGCTTCTAAGGAAATCGCTAACTTTTACAACTTTATGCCCACCAACTGTGATGAATGGTTTTTCTCTTAAAGAATTCATTAAAGCTTTCATTTGAGAAGCACCTTTACTTCCTTCAAACATAATGGAGAAGTTAACATCTTCGTGATAGCCAAATCTTTCGCCTAATTCTTCCCACACCATATCAAGTGTCTTTCCATGGCGATAATGATATAAGGCCATTTCAGAATACATTAAGATAGCTTGAATTCCATCTTTATCTCTCGCAAATGGAGCAATTAAGCAACCATAGCTTTCTTCATATCCAAATTCAAAGAATGGACCACTTCCAAGTTTTTCATAATAATCAATTCGATTGCCAATGAATTTAAAACCAGTCAAGAACTGCTCTGTTTTTACTCCATAATGAGCCGCAATCTTTTCTCCTAAAGCTGAAGTAACGACTGTGTTATACATCGCTCCATCTTTATGAAGTTCTCCTCTTTTTTGTCTTTCAGAGAAGATGTAATCAATTAACATTGAAGCACTTTGGTTTCCAGTTAATGTTTGATATTCACCATTTCTATCGCGGAAGGCTAATCCACATCTATCTCCATCTGGGTCAGTCATCACCACAAGTTGAGCATTTAACTCTTTAGCGAGTTTAATTGGTTCAATATAACTTCTTTGATCTTCTGGGTTAGGAGATAATGTTCCAGAGAAATCTGGATCAGGAGAGCATTGTTTTTCTACTGGATATACTTCATAACCTAAATCTTTATACACTCTCATCGCGTTAACGTAGCTTGTTCCGTGATTTGGAGTAAAGACAATTTTGAAGCCTTTTTTATCTAAATCGTTATTAATAACGATAGATTCACATAATTTAACATATTCGTCATCGACATCTTTAGCTAATGTAATAACTTCTGCTGGGTGAGCAATTGGAGTATATTCAACTTCTAATTCATTAGGAAGTTCTCCAATAATTTCCACTAATCTAGCAATCTTATCAGGCACTAATTGGCAACCAGTTTCATCATAAACTTTGTAGCCGTTATGTTCTTTTGGATTATGACTTGCTGTAATCATAATTCCACCATCAGCGTGCATATATCTAACAGCGAATGATAATTCAGGAGTTGGTCTAAGAGAATCGAAGATATACGCTTTAATTCCAAATTCAGAAAGGATCTTAGCGCTTAATAAAGTGAATTCTCTAGACATATGTCTATTGTCATGAGAAATAACTACTCCATTAGTTTTAACATTTGGATATTTTTCTAATAAATATTTAGCAAAGCCAACTGTCGCTTTTTTAACAGTGAATTCATTAAGTCTATTTGTACCTGGTCCTAAGATTCCTCTCATACCAGCGGTGCCAAATTCAACATCCTTAAAGAAGGCGTCATCAATTTGAGCTTGCGACATATTCCTTAAGACTTCTTTGTCTTTTTCACTAACTTTTGATGAATTTAACCATCTTTGATAATTTTCAATTGTTCCCATGATTATTTCTCCTCTATCTTTAATAATAAATCATTCATCTCTTTTGGTAAATCAATCTTAAAACATTTACTTGATAAATATTTTAATGGTGACTCTAATTGATTAAACTTCAATTCATAAGAAACAAGGAATTGATTCTTAAAATGATATTTAGCTTCTATATCTTTATTGACTATAAAATCACCATATTTACTATCACCAACAACAGGGTGACCAATATAGGCAAAATGCGCTCTAATTTGATGGGTTCTTCCTGTTAATAGTTGAACCTCTACTAAAGTGAATCCATCGAGGTTCTTGATAGGTTTATACCTCGTAATTGCGACTTTTCCATCTTCAGAAACATAGACTTTTCCACTTTTACTATTCTTACTTAAAGGAGCCACTATTTCTCCTTCTTTATCAATATTTCCAATAACTAAAGTAATATACTTTTTTTCAATTATATTTTTATCGCTCATGATGGTTGATAAATATCTAAGTGTTTCAATATTTTTTCCAAAGACAATTAACCCAGCGGTATTTCTATCAAGTCTATGACTTGGAGCAGGAGTGTATCCTAAATCTTTATTTGGATCATATTCTCCTTTATTAATTAAATATGAAATCACCATCTCATCTAAAGCAGTGTCACCACTATCATCTTTTTGAACGATAACACCTCTTGGTTTATTAATGATTAAAATATTTTTATCTTCATACACTATCCAACTAGATATATTCTCACTAACTACTTCTTTTGCTTCTTTTTTAAATTCTTCAAGTTGAGTGTCAGTGATATAAATAGAAATCTCATCATTTTCATTAACAATGAATTTTTCTTTTTCCCAGTGTCCGTTTACTTTAATATCTTTTTTTCTAAAAAGTTTATAAATAAAAGATAAAGGAGCTTCACTTAGAGCTTTACGAACATATTTCTCTAATGTTTGTCCGCTTTCTTTTTCGTTAACAACTAGTTTAATCATAGACAATAATTATTATATTTTCTTTATTGTTATAAATAAAGATTGCACTTTACGTTTTTATTATTATAAAATACATATCGCAGTCATTAATCTGGAGGAATACCCAAGAGGCTGAAGGGGTGGGCTTGGAAAGCTCATAGACTGGTAACTCGGTGCGAGGGTTCAAATCCCTCTTCCTCCGCCATCATCGATTGTCGAGACACGTACGAAAAAGTGCGTGTTTTTTCTTATTTTTTGGCATTATTTGCTATATTTAGTCTTTTGAATACAACATTAATCAATTTGTAACTGGACACATAAAAACCTCGTGAAAAATCTGGACGGACACGAGGTTTAAAATAGATCAATTATCTTTTGGACAAAACTTCTTTTTCGTATTGTCTAACTTCTTCAAACATTTGAGCATCGCTCACCATACCTTGACGTTTAAGATATTCGTCCCAAACTTCACCCCAAGGAAGAGTTTTTAATTCCTCTTGCAAAGCAAGAACTTTAGTGTGATCGTAGTTATCTTGAGCTTTTTTTAATAAATTCCATGGAGTTAATAACGCTCTAAGAAGAGCTTTCTCCATATTTCTTGCCCCGATAACCATCGCCGCAATTCTATTGATAGATGCATCGAAATAATCTAACCCAATATAACTTCTTTGTAATCCATTACATTTAACAAGTTCATCTGCAACATCTTGAAGGTCGTCATTAAGCTTTAAGACATGATCACTATCCCATCTTACTGGTCTAGAAACATGGAACGCTAATTTATCATAGAAACAAAACATTGCCGAGATTTTATCTGCCACATTTTCGGTTGGATGGAAGTGTCCTGTATCTAATAAGCAACAAATATGCCTACTAGCTGCATAATTTAGATAGAATTCATTGCTACCAGTGGTATATGATTCCACTCCAATTCCGAATACTTTACTTTCGACAGAGACGTCCATGACTTTTTTATCATATTTATATCCCGCTAAGATTTTGTCTAATGAATCTTTTAGTCTCTCTCTAGGTCCAAGTCTATCAGCAGGAACATCTTTTAAACCATCAGGAATCCAAATGTTCATTAAAGATTTTTGGCCGGTTTCTTTAGCGAAATATTCAGTAATCTTTAATCCTTCCACACAATGTTTAATCCAGTATTCTCTCACTTTTGGATCTGGAGAAGACAAGGATAAACCATCAACAAGCATTGGATGAGAGAAAATAGTTGGGTTATAATCTAAGCCTAATCCTCTTTCTTTAGCATAGCTAACCCAATCTTTAAATTGTTCAATTCCGACTTCATTTCTTTCCACAATCTTGCCAGTTTGATAAATCGCATGAAGATTAATCTTCTTGCTTCCTGGGATATAGGAAAGAGCCTTATCCAAGTCTTGAGTTAATTCTTTAAAGTTTCTTGCTTTTCCTGGATAGTTTCCAGTTGTTTGAATACCACCGGTTAAGCTTCCCTCTTGCTCAAATCCATTTACATCATCAAGTTGCCAACAATGTAAAGAGATTTTGGTTTTCGCTAATTCTTTGAGGGCTTTAGAGACATCCACTCCATAGGATGCATAGATTTGTTTGACTTCTTTTCTCATAATTCTTTGCTCGCTTTCATTTGTACTAATATGTTTCCTAATGCGGTTGCTTCAATTGGCATCGGGATAACTTTCAATCCTGTATATTCTTTAACCATGTTGTTTAGATATATGTTTTTTGCGCCTCCACCGATGATATAAATTTTATTAAATGTTTTACCTGTAATTTTTTCTAATTCATCAATTGCTTTTTTATAACAGATTGCTTGAGAACGATAGATTGAGGCAAATAAATCGATATCGTTTTTAGGAGGATTGTCTTTTAATAAACCTAAGATTGCTTGGTTCATATTTTTTGGAGCGCTTAAACTTGGATCATTAACATCGAATGTTTCTTTATATTTAGAATCATAGATTACACAATCGATATAGCGGAAATGTAATCCAGTTTCTTCTTTAACACGATTAGCAAGATACATTCCCATAATGTTCTTTAAGAATCTGATGTATCCAACTCCGCCTTCGTTTGTGTAATTGCTATTTAATGATTCTTCGCTAACAATAGGTGTTTTTGATTTGATTCCTAATAAAGACCATGTACCACTACTGAGAATAATTGATTCGTCATCAACATTTGCTGATTCAAAGGCACTGGCGGTGTCGTGAGACGCACATAATACTACTTTAGAATTACCACCAACTTCTTTTTGTATCTCAGGTAGTAAATCGCCGACAATAGAACCAGGTTTTTGCATTTTATTAAATAACCTTCTTGGTAATTCTAATTTGTCTAGTAATTCATAGTCGTAATCACCAGTTTTAACATTCAATAACGCTCCGGTTGATTCGTTCGTATATTCATGCGTTTTGATACCTGTTAACTTATATGAGAAATAGCTAGGTAACATTAGATAATCAGTTGCGTTATC
>JBGURM010000048.1:0-18256 GCA_045132035.1 Bacilli bacterium | reverse complement strand
AAGATGTCTTTATTAATAATTCCATCTGTTTTATCATTCCAAGAAAAATCAGGAAATTGAATTGGGATAAATCTTAATTGTTTATTTTTAAGAGCTTCTTCAATTTCAATTCTTGTAACTGAATTAGGATTAGGATTTCCGTTAATTAAGAATTCATCTAAAAATCCTTTAGTGAGGATCATAATGAAATTTTTTATTTCACTTAAATACTGTTTTGGATCATTAAGGAAGTTTCTTATTTCTTCACTATTTTCTTTATATAAAGAAAAATAAGTCTTGCCAACGATTTCTTCGTGTTCTTTAGCTTTTAGATAAATTGATTCACCAAAAAATGAACCAGCGGAGCTACCACCACGATAACAAATAAAGTTACGGTACATCTAAGAAATCCCCTATTTTTCAATTGTAGCACATTACTTAATGGTTTTATTAATAAAAGAGATAAAATCAAATTCATTAAAAACTCTCACCGAATCATCGTTTTTATCGTTTTGATATAAGAGCCACGCAAATTCGGTACACTCCTCAGGTTTTTTAATGACAAATTCATTATCAAAACCATATGGTTTATTGACCAAAATAACTTTTGGATATTTGATTTTATTCCATTCTTTTATATTCTTCTCATTTAATGTATCAACTTCTGTTGAATAACAACATGAGCTAATAACAAAGAGGTTTTTATAATTGATTCTCTTTTTTCTTTGATCCCATTTATCTTTAGCAAACTTAAAAGAAGCATAATGCATAAATCCAACTTTAATTGTTTTAAGTTTGATAAAGCCAATTTTTGGAGTCAATAAACCAACTGGATAACTAACTCCACTGTCTTTACATTCCACTAGCTCTGCTTTGATATATCTTTTTAAATATCTGCAAAAATAATTAAAATCATCAATAGTGAAAAATAGGTTAATTGTTGGGCTTAAGAATCTATGATTAAATTGGTGATATAAAATTCCACCAATACAGTCTCTAGATATTAATGTATAGTTCTTATTTTTTAAATGAGTGTAGTCCATATATATTAATTTGACGCCCACTCATCATAATACTCTACTGTTTCTCCATAATTAAGGAAATCTTTTATAGCAAATCTACTTAATGAACCAAGTTCAACGTATTCACCTTGATAATTTTTATCACTATCAACATATAGTGTGAACTTACTCGGCAATTGAATTACCAAGCATCTTGGTTATGGATTGATTAATTAAATTAACCAACTCATATCCTGTTGGGTAGTTCCTACCCGATATCCCTACATTCCCAGCTTTACCATTCCAATTAATGTAATCTTCATTTAAAAACTGGTTTGTTACAGGAATATATTCCCTTATAGGATTAGATAATCCTTTTAATGGGGTTTCAAATTTAAGAGAATTACTTTGTCGATATAATCTCATAATGTTATAAGCTCCAACTGAATCAGAATTATAGATTAAACCATGATACTTGATTAATCCTCGTTTTTTTCGAATTTTCTTATTTGAATATTTTTTAGAAACATTTTTACTATTTGGTAGACAGCTTGATGTATATGCTTCATTAACTTTAATTAACTCAATTCCTTCTAATTTTAATTTGTAATCAAGGAATTCATAAATCTTTTGAAAGCAAATACTTCTAATGTTTTGGTTATAGCGGTGTTTTTCTTTATTGTTATTAAATTCTTTTTTGGCGTTGAGTAATCCAGAAAGATCTCCAACAATAACTTTGGATACGTCGTTATTAATACAATAATTAACTATATCTCTACTAGCGGTGTGTAAAATAAGATTAATTCTCTTCCTTTTTAATTCATATAACCTTTTTATCCGTTTGGTGGTTTCTCCTTTCTTGTGATTTGGATAACATTTATCAAACTTAGACTGATAATAAGCAATCTTTTTTAGCAAAAAATAATTGGTGTTCAACAAAGATTGACCTGAGACAATAAAAGAACTTCCCTTATTGTCATAGACTGTTAACAGGTTCTTTGTACCAATATCAATACTTATATAATGCTTATTATCTTCTTTTAATGGTTTAATATCCTCTTCATAGATGATATAGACTTTGTATCTATTCTTAGCCATGTATGAGAACTCAATTTGTTTAATAATGGAAAATGATTTCTTTAGTTGTATATAAAAGAAGCGACTATCAATTCCATATTTCTCTAATAGATGTTCTTTTAATCTTTTAGGAATCATAAAGCGGATCTTGTTATCGATGATTCTAAAAGAATTAGAAAGATATTTAAAAGATGAATGCGAGCCGTCTTTCTTATAATAAGGAGACTTCGGTTCTCCTTCGTTTTCTTTTAATGAATTACATCTTTTCTTATGTTCCCATTTTTGGTGAAGAACAAAATATGATTTCCAAGCTTCTTCTAATCGAGCAAGAACATCTTGACTAGTTTGGGCAGGTAATGATTTATACCAGAAAGAATCTTTTAATCTTTTCTTTTGATCATACCAATCAGGCATCTTCTCAAAGCCAAGAGATTTATATTCTTTTCTTTCATAGTTACCAACATTAAATAACTTACTAGCAGCGTAAGAGAGATGTCCAAGGATGACAGACATCGTTTCATTTACTCTTAATTCAAATTGGTAAGTTAGTAACATCTTTACTCCTTTTCTTGATTTTGAATATATTCCCTAATCGCTTCTTCTGATATAGAACCAATTGTTTCTACATAATATGAAGGATTCCATAACTCTCCATTCCATAGCTCTTTAGATATTTCAGGAAATTCTTTTAATAATAATCTTCCAGATATTCCTTTCATCATCTTAGCGATATACGAGATTGATATCTTTGGAATAGCAGAAACAAACACATGAACATGATCTTTAGTGACTACTTCAATTTCAGCGATTTCAAATCCTTTTTGTCTCCCAACATTAATCAATATTTCTTTTAATCTTTTCTCAATATCAGGGGTTAATACTTTCCTTCGATATTTCGTAGACCAGACAATATGATAGTTAATGTTAAAAACACATGTTCTCCCATGCTTTAATTCACTCATATACAAATCCTCTACATATAGTATATCAAAAAAGTGGATATAACTCCACTTAATATTAATATTATTACAACATACTTTAATCACATATAGTGATGATTATCTTAATAGTTTAGGCTCACTTTCATCTCGGCAATTGAATAACCGAGGATTCCCGCTCGATTTCCTAATAACTGTCACAAAAGTGTCGTATTAAATCAAATTCTATAATATAGAAATTCGTAAAAGCTGTTTTTGCCAATAAAATAGTTTTTTTACTATAAACGATTCCACTTAAATCCGCATCCTTTACAGCGGGCCCAGTTATCTTTTACTACAACATCATTACAACCACATTGTGGGCAATCACTTTGATTGATAGCATCTCCGATATTTGAAATAATGCTGCATCCGCCACCATTGATTACTTCTAATTGCTCGTCAGTTAATTGAATGCCTTCGGCTTTGGCTAAGGCTAATAATTCATCGCTACTTTTGCAGGCTTTAACTTTTGCAATTTGTTCTTCGGTTAAACCTTTTAATAATTCTTTTTTCATAAACACAGTATCCCCTTCTTGTTTATACACTATCATAGCCGTTGTCACAAAAGTGCCACAGCAATATTAGATTTATGAATTCTAACTTTATCATGATGGAAAGGCTTATTTTGTTTGATAATATTGTTCGCTTTTCTAATATTATGAAATATTAGTTACCTGATTTAGTTACAAAGTAAAAACACCCACATTTAGATGTGAGTGTGTTATTACCATTACAGGATTTTGAAAATAATTATTTTTTGTTCCATTCATAACCACACTTTTTGCAAGTGAGATCATAGCCAACAAACGGGAACCAAACCCATTCAGTTTTATTTGATCCACATTTTGGACATTTTACGTCACTAGGAGGTTCAGATGTACATCCACCACCATTAACAGCCTCTAATTGTTCATCAGTAAGTTGAATGCCTTCTTCTTTGGCGAGTTTTAATAATTCATCTTTGTTTTTACAATTTTTAGCTTTATTGATTTGCTCATCAGTTAAACCTTTTAATAATTCTTTTTTCATATTCTCATCTCTCCTTATATTTGTATGTTATCACACTATTTGTCACAAATGTGCCACATTTAGTTATATTTTTTCTAGATCTCTTATACTTTGTATAAAACCCTATCTATCAATAGGGTTTTATAAGATTTTGTCAATGTACTACGAGAATAATACAAGGAACACTTTTTGATAAGAGTAACACTTTTAAAAGTTAACACGAACAAAATTATCTATCCTTGGTCCATTGACATTGACATTTTTTGCATTCGTAATGAACGGTTTCATGTCCGTCTGCAAAACGTTCACTCCAGAACATAATGTCATCATATCCAGCGCCACATTGAGGACAATTATTTTCAGTTGAACAGAATAAGCCTCCACCGGATATCGCATTTAATTGTTCTTGACTTAATTCAACACCTTCGGCTTTTGCTAACTCTAAGAGTTCTTCACTGCTATTACAGGCTTTAATTTTTGCAATTTGTTCTTCGCTTAATCCTTTTAATAAATCTTGTTTCATAATCTAACTCCTTCTTGTTATTTTTACTATATCATTGATTCTGTCACAAAAGTGCCACATAGATTCAAATTCTATTGAAAGTTTTATATTTTGTATAAAAACATTTTCCCACAACTTGTGGGAGAATTGACAATGGTTCCTTGGGGCCACCACAGAATTATTAATGATAAGTGTAAAACACTAGAGAAAGCTTAATTATCTTTCAATAACCAGCATTCTCTTAATCCAAATATTGTGTTTTTTGATGTTATCTGGGTCTCGATACTCATCAGGAACATAAAATTTAGCTACATCAGATGTGAAGTTTGTCCAAACAACCTTACTCATAGCATTATTTCCATCTGTTTTATCTTTTAAACCGCTGAATGTTGTAAGCGTTCCGTTTGTTGTTACAAATTGATCAATTCCAACTGGGTCGTATTGTGCAGGTTGATCCATATTCATATAGAAGATAACTGCTTGAATTTTGTCTGGATCAAATGGTTCCCAATTGCCATGGCCTTTGCGATCAATATTTAATTCAAGATGGGTCAAGTAATTACCCCTATTGAAATGTTGTGCAATAAATAATTCGTTAACTTTGTCAGTTAGGGCTGTTGGGAAAGATGTTTCATCATCTTTCACGCTGTTAAGTGGATAATACTTGTTATTTTTGTTTTTTACATAAGTAGTTAATTTATCGTCTGAAGTGTCTACACCTTGGTCAAATAATTCTGTTTCAGCTTCTTCAAATTCTGCCACGTAAACATATGATTTATTTAATTCTGTGGTGAACGTTATGTCGAAATCTCTGCTTACGACTTCTTCACTGCCATTTAAATGCCAACCTTTGAAAGATGCAAAAAACTCAGTTTGATAATTGGTAAGTGGATTTGCATGAATTGTGATTTGAGTTCCATTGGTCACAATTTGTTCGTTGCTACCATAGCCTTCGATTGAAACTGTTCCATAGCTTTCATTTGTGGAAGATACTTTTACGAGGTTTTTAACGTTCGAACAACTAAAATAAAATTTAACTGATGTGACTTCTAAGCGATATGCATATTGGACGTTTTCGTTTAATTTCATAGAAATATAATTTCCATGATTTTGGTTGCTAGGAATATTTATTGAATATGTTTGGACTGATGTTGCACCAATCAACTTGTCTGCGCTATAAACCGAACTCGCTTGTTTTGGATCAATCTTTGTTTCAGTTCTAAGAGTTGCAGCGCTTGGACTAAAACCTCCTAAAGACCCTCCATAGACATAAGCGCTTATATCGATTTGGTATAAACCAGTCATAGCAGTTTCATTTTTTAAATACCCACTATTACTTTGCCAATAAAAAACATCTTCTCCAATAAGATTAACTGAATTGGTGACAAATGTCACATCGTTACCAAGACCTGTTTTGAATATTCCTCTATAAACATCACCATCTTGAACAAAATTAGATCTATTCGATGCGTTAATTGTTAATGTGTATGGTTCGCTCGCAGCACTCAAAAATGAAGAACGACCCAAGTTGTTTGATAATAAGGCAACCGAAGCAAAAATTCCAATAGCCATTGTGCTAGTTAATAAGAAGATTACATTTTTCTTAAGCATAAAGCACCTCCAATAAAAATCTTTTGTATATTACACCTACATGCGTCACAAAAGTGTCACAGTTATAAAAAATCCTTAATACAATTAGTATCAAGGATTCAATGTTATATACTCACCATAGTTATTAATCTTTATCGTCAAATGCTTTTTGATATTCAATAAGTTTCTTTTGTAATAGCTTTTTATCAATTAGTTTTGTTTCGTATGTACTTATAGCGGTAGGCGAATTACTTCTTGTTTGGGCATATTCGACAATTGTCTCATTTTTTGATGAGCACAAAATAATTCCTACGCTTGGATTTTCTCCTTCTTTCCTTTCTTGTCTATCTAATGCCTCAAGATAGAAATTCATTTTTGAAAGATACTCAGGTTCAAATTCACCAATTTTTAATTCAAAAGCAACTAAACAAGAATACGCTCTATTATAGAATAAGAGATCGATATAAAAATCGCGGCCACCAACTTGAATACGATATTCTTGACCAACAAAAGAAAAGTCTTTGCCTATTTCAAGAATAAAATCCTTAAGGTTGCTCATAATCGCACTTTTTAAGTCTTTTTCTTTGTAATTGTTCGGCAAATCAAGGAATTCGAGAGAATAAACGTCTAATAATTTAGTGTTTGGGTAATCTTCTTCTCCAACTACTGGTTCTAGACTTTCTAAAGCATTTCCATTAGATAATAAAAATCTTTCATAGTAATGACTTTGAATTTGTCTATTAAGCTCTCTTGATGAATAATTATTTTTAATGCAAAGACGAATATAAAATTCTTTTTCTTCGATTGTTTTAGTGCCCCTTAAAATGAGCAAATTATTAGTCCAACTCAATTGTGCGAGCAGTGGTCGCACTTTTTGATTTTCTTTATAAATTTCATAAAATTGTATCATTTGATACAACCCTCTTTTACTAAATCCATTAAGAGTTGGATATTGTTCGTTGATTTTGTTTGCAATTTTTGAAATTACTCCTTCTCCATATTCACCAACATTAACTTTTTTTGATAAATATTGGCCTATTTCGTAATACATCGTCACCAATTCCTCATTGATTTTTCGATAAGCATTTTGGCGATGATTTTGAATGATGTTTATGATTTCTTTGAATTCTAATTCTTTTTCCATTATTTATTCCTCCACCACTTCAAATTGATCAACGCCCGGTATTAGAGCACATCCACCCCAGCTACCATGAATTTGACCGATATCATCGATATGTTCAACAATACCTGTTTTCCCACTATAAGAGGGTTCACCATCCATATGAATGATTCTAATTTTGTCACCAACTTTAATCATAAAAATAAAATCCCCTTTCGTTAGTTGGACATAAGTGTCTTCTTCAAAAGGAGATAAATAAAAACCATCCAAATGAAAAACACCTTTTTTGCAGTTATCGACTAAGTCCCGTAACTGCTGGTGTTACATCATCCTTGTGATGGCCACATGTTCAATTATTGCTAATTGTGCGGAGCGATGAGCACGATTCATCTTGGGCTTATCCCGCCGCATCTAAGCGGAGAGTTCTTCTTGATTAATCCTCGCTGGAGACCCTAACGGTCACTTTTACCCTTGGGCAATACTATTCCGCATTACCATACCCTAACACGTAGTATGATAGTCCGTATATCCATTGGCCACAGTTCACCTGCGTATGGTCGACTTTGCTATTAGCTAGTTCATAGCGCCTGTGGTCTAAATATATGAGCAAATATATTATAGTTTAATAATGCTTATGCATTAAGCAAAATTTATTTTTTAAAAAAGACTTTTTACTCATATTTTGTCGATATACTCTTCCCATAGGTATCAACTACCCTTTCCATAGGTAAAGCATATCCCTCACCATAGGTATTAAACTTCTTTCAAATTTCAGCCTTCAGAATCGAACTAGCAAACCTGGAAACTACTCAAAATAAACAAAAAATGAGGATTTTTCCTCATTTCTCGTGCTTTTTTATCGTAAGCCTTTGTATCTAAGTATGTATACGATTATGTCTAAGTGCTACGAGAATGATACAATTAACTAGAAATGGCATTTCATAACTAGAAACGCCGATTAGTAACTCGCTACTTTTTAGCACTAATTAAATCCCAATCTTCGCATTTACCAATAACTATAGTGCTTCATTAGAATTAACGGACACGATAGTACATTTACTAGTATCAACTGCTACTCCATTGTATGTAGTGTATTTAATATTTCTTACATACCAATCTTTTGCTTCACTATAAGTGTCAAAAAACATTGCATTATTAATGTTAGAGGTTAAGCCACCATATTCAGCGTAGCCAACAATCCCATTTACTAAAACTAATTTTATACAATAATATGTGTACATATATACTCCTCTTTAATATTTAAATCCTGTTCTATCCACAACTTCTTTGTCTATTTCAAGCCAAAGTTGTCTCGCATCGTATGAAGATAGGCGAAGTTCTTTTTCAAGTAGGTCAGGTACAGCCTTACTAACAGCGTTAGTAGCATAGTAACTAACATTATCATAAGCTAGATCTTTAGCAAGTTGAACTACTCTAGGATCAAGTATTTTTCTTTTGCTTTCTATCGCAAAATCTTTAATCTCTTTAATCATAGATGGGTCATTTAATGATATTTTATCAACCCAGTTATAAAGAATATCAAATATGTCTTTATCTTTTCTTTTGGCTAATTCAAGTATTTTATAACTATCAAGTACAATGTTAAATGCTCGTTCAATCACTTTATCTTTTGTCATATAATCTCCTATTTTTTAGATAACATAATTATAAAAGAATAAGGATGAAATATCATCTTCATCCTATTAGTTCTTTTCCAGCTTTACATTTTGGACATCCATGTTTTTGTCTGTGCTTGAATTTTTCTGGTCTTGTTGACCATTTATGCCCACAAACAAGACACTCATAATCAGCAGCAGTTTGGCTATTGGTGTACTTTGTACAAATCACCTTTACGTTTGTCATTTCCAAAACCTTTTGTTTATAGGTTTCAGAATAATCAATTGCTCTTACTTTTAACTGATTCTCTTCCGATATAGGATTGCCATTTTCATCCTTTAGCACTTTCCATACACCAAGTTGGTTCGACATGCCTTCTCTAATAATGTAGCCATTGTCTCTTAACTCGTGAATGTAATTTTGTATTGATCTTTCACTAAAACCAGTATTTTTTGATAGCCGGGAATAAGTTAACGAATTATCTTTTATCAATTCTTTCAAAATAACAGATGCGAACATTCCAGGCTTATAAGCCCTAGGAATCACTTCCACGATTCTCAAATCTACTTTATATATTTTAATAGTTAAACCATCAACTACTTCCTCAAATGACTTTTCTTTATAATGCTTATCAAACATTATCGATAAGGCATATGTATCGCGGTTGTTTCTTTGATAATAAAGTTGTCTTGATATTGGAGCTGTTATATGCAATCCATATTCATCATCTCGCAAAATATCCATTGTTTTAATTTCCATAACACTTGTTTGAGAAGATAAGTCGCACAAGGCTAATATTTTCTTGTCTTCGCTTATCACAAGTTCTTGACTTAAAATCTTAGAATCAATAAAAATCTTTTTTCGAATAAAGCCAATAACTGGTTCAAGATTATCCATTATTACTTTAGTAACTTTATTAACTTCATCAATATATTCTGTATATTTAGAATCGGTTGTTTTTACTGTACCATCATTTTCAGTAATAATTGGAATCTCCTCAATTCTGCTATCCAATGAACCAATATATTCAAGATGTTTCTTGTTATCGGAAAGAAATCTAAAGTTGTCTTGTTCATCAACTTGAAGCATAGAATTAATTGCATTTTCTATTGTTATTCCTGTAATGTTTGTTGGAAATTTTTTAATATATTTTAACGATTGTTTTGGAAATTCATATTCAAAGATGGTCTCTATATAACCAAGAACTGGCGGAATTTTAACACCAGCAAAACGTATTAATTCCGGATGCTTAGGCACATAAGAAATAGGTATTATATATTCTTTGTTATATCTGTATAAATTGTTTTGAATGAAAAACACCGGTTGGCCAACAAGCTTTTCAAACAATTTCCATTCCAAAATACAGTCATTTAACCCTGAGTGAAGTTCAGTGACGCCTTCTATTCCAAACATTCTACATAAATTATCCTTTGATAGTTGCCCTTCAGTTCCAAATGGAGCAGGTGGAATAAACTCTTTAACGTTCTTATATTGTAAGTCTTCAAAACCGTGGACATTGTGTCTTGAACAGTAATTAATAACAAAAGATGAATCAAAAGTACCTTTGCCGCCACTATAAGAAAGAAGAATACAATTCTTCAAATCAAAATATTCAATAATCTCATCCATTTCTTCTTGAGTGATGTGTGTAGCGCCTAATAAAGTTTCGTCTGTAATGCCATGGATAAACGAAGTTAAAATTACAGGTTGTAAATCTAATGGAAAATATCGGTTGTAGCAAATCCCGGTAGATGGATTATAAATAGATAACGACAGTAAGTCGTCATTGTTCTTTCTTGTTCCATTCGTTTCAACATCAAATACTATGTACTTATTTTTATAATTTGTTGTGTCTGTTTTGCACCCCGTATCTATTAGATAATCATTAAAGTGTTTTGGTTGAGTTGGAGCAAGTGCAGCTTTGTACTTCAACAATTTCTTTTTAGCTTTTATAGTTTCTTCGATTTCTAAATCTAATTTCTTACTTCTTTTAAATTGCGCACGTTCCGCTTCTAGCCTTTCAATTTCTTTGTCGTATAATTCATATTCAGTCACGCCATCTCTTAAAGCGACTTCAATATATTCGAGTTTTTCCTTGTACCTATCCCTGATAGATGCTCCAAAAAGGTTATAAGTTTCACCATATGTGATAGCAATAAATTTATCCTCGGTAATCTTATAATAAGTTTCATAACCTTCTGGAACAGTTTTTTCTGTCCATTTATGTCCACGCGGTATTCCACCTTTAAAATAATCACAGTGATTTAAAAAATCTTCTAAACTAAGAAGAATCACCTTAGGATCTTTGGAATACTTTTTCTTCACCATAACAATATTCTAAAAGAAAAGATGTATTTTCTCATCCAAAAATAATAGATATTTAATGTATTAAGATTGTGTATCAATAAAAATTACCAAACACGAAAAATTGCTCTGATACAAAAATGCTGGGGAGGTAGGACTCGAACCCTCTTTTTCTTGTATCGAGAGGAACTCGTTTAAACTTATGTTTAATATTTCTCATCATTGTTTTATTAATTATTTACATAAATAAGGGCAAAAACGATGATTTTTGAGATAGTTCAAGTCCCACCTCCGTATTAAAGACAACTATTTAAGGTACGCCTCCGATAGGACTTGAAATAGCAGTTTTTCAACTTTATTCATAGAATAGTTTTCTTCTAAAGAACACAAATATGTTAAAAATGGCTTGAAAACATGAAAAAAGCCCCGATTTTTGTGTATCGAAGCTGTATAACTAATGTGGTGCCTCCTGGCGGAATCGGACCACCAATAGATCCTTACCATGGATCCGTTATACCACTTAACTAAGGAGGCATTAGTTAGCGTGATTAATTATATATAAGTATCAGTGTTATAACAAGTGAATATTTGATTTTTTTATTTACTCATTTTTTGAATTGAATTGTAAACAATTGTTGCAGAAACTTCTAAGTCACTTCTAGATAGATATCCATTTTTTAAAGCGTTCTTTATATCTTTGATATCCGCCTTACTTCCAGGCATACAAATGTTCATTCCGTTTTTAATATTTCTAGAAGCATAAGCGCATGGGTAAGTATTTCCTTTATGATATGATTGGCCACTATTGATCCAGTCAGTCATAATGAGTCCTTTATATCCCCATTCATCTCTTAAAATGTCAATTAACATTCCTTTATGTTCAGAGGAATGAACTCCATTAACCAAGTTATAACTTGCCATAATCGAGAATGGATTACTCCATTTAATCGCTTTTTCAAACACTCTAAAGTAAATTTCTCTAGCAGCTCTTTCTGAAACCATAGAGTTATTGTTTGTTCTATTAGTTTCTTGGTTATTACAAGCATAATGTTTAATCGTTGTAGCCTTTAATGGATTTTGTTGAACTGCGTTAATAATAGAAGCCGCCATAACACTACTTAAAAGAGGATCTTCTGAATAGTATTCAAAATTTCTTCCGCAAAGTATATGTCTATGGATGTTAACTCCTGGAGCAAGCCAAATATCCACTCCATACATTTCCATCTCTTCTTTAACTAACCTACCACAGTCACGAGCGAAATCACTATTAAATGATTGAGCAATTGCGGTGGCTACTGGTATAGCGGTTGCGATTTGAAGAACTCTACTACCTTTTTTCTTTAAGTTTCTTTCATAGCTAAGGAAATAAGTGATTAGTTTAGGAAGATAATTTTTGATTCCTCTCCAAATAGAGTCTTCACTCACCTTATGAGCGCCTTTATGATTAACAATATATTCTTGAATAATTCTAAGACCGGCAGGACCATCCACCATATTTAATGAACGATTAATTGACTCAACTCTTAAAGTAGTTTCTCCTGCTCCGCCTAATACTTGAGAACATGATTGTCCGATTAATCCATCAACACCAGTTTTATAATCACCTAATACTAAATATATTAAATCATCTTCTTTTAATCCTTTAATTAAATCAGGAATCTCAACTTCATATTTATCATGATAGACAACTTTTTCAGTTTCAATCATTGAAGAATCAATTTCAATTACAGGTAGGTTCTTGCTTATTTTTGCTTCTGGTCGATCAATAACTAAATCGGTGAAATCAGTTTTATTAAAGACATTTCTTACTTGTTTAACAACGATATCTTCTTTGATTGAGATAGCGAAAACATCTTTAAGGTTTCTACTTGAATTACCAAGTCTAAAAACATAATTACCTTTATCTAAAATATAAACTTCTTTTTCTTCGTTATATGTAGGGAATTCGCTCAATTTGAAATTTAGACCAATAATTTCACTTTCTTTTGGCGATAATAATTTTGTCTTATTAAAAGCCACCAATTCGTTTTCTGGACGGTTAATTGGTCCACTTAAATATAATTGAATTACTTCTTTTCCAGGATAGTTACCTTTATTGGTAACTTTAACCTTCACCACTATGTTATCTTTATTATTATTTACGTCGATAAATTGATAGTCAAATTTAGTGTATGAAAGACCAAATCCAAAAGGAAATAATGGTTCGATTCTTTTTGAATCAAAATAACGATATCCAACATATATTCCTTCTTCATAACGACATTCGTTTAAATCTAAAGATTTATTGATGTATGGATAGTCACTTGTTTTTGCCCAAGTATCAGTTAATTTACCGCTTGGATTAAGTTTTCCTAAAACGATATTAGCTAAAATATCTCCAGTTAATGAACCTAATTGAGAAATAAGCAAAATATTTTTTACCGTCATAACTGGTGATAAATCCACTACCCCAGCAACATTTAATACAAGTAGGAATTTCTTATAATGTTCATTGAGATATAAGATATCTCTAATTTCTGTATCAGTTAAATAAACGCTTCCTTTAGTTAATGGCCTATCTGATCCTTCTCCGGCGTTTCTAGCTAAAACATAAATTGCGGTTGTATGATTTCCAATAATTGGGAATTCATAGTCGCATTCTGGAGGGAATTTTCCAACTGAAAAACTTACTACCGCGTGAGCGTTATATTCTTTTGCTTCCTTTTTAACTGTTTTTAGATAATCTTTTTCGTTTTTGATATTTACTTTGTCGTAACTATCTAGCCAACTAGTAGAACTAATTTTAAATCCAGCATTAATAAATGCTTCTTCAATGGTTTCGTTATATCTAACATTGACCGCTCCTGAACCAGTTCCTCCAATAAAAGTGTGTCTAACACCATTACCAATAAGAACCAATTCACAAGGTTCTTCTAAAGGAAAAGATTCATCTTCTCTTTTTAAAAACAGAGCACATTCGTGAGCGTTATCTTTCAAAAAAGATAAGTGCTCATATTCGTGAGGAAGGAAATCATAATTAGTTTTCATATAATTCACCCATCAGGTCATAGACAAATGCACCTGTTATTTTAACTCTGACGATATCACCATTATCAAGTTTTTTGTCGCTAGTAAAATATATTTTTCCATCTACGTCATCAGGAGCGTTCCAATAACTTCTGAGTAGATAATTTCCGTGTTCATCTTTGCCAATGACTAACCCTTCCATAACTTCTCCAACATGTTTTTTGTTTAAAGAATAGGAAATCTTTTGTTGGGCTTTCATTACTTTAGCAAGTCTCTTCTTTTTGATTTCTTCATCAATTTGACCGTCAAAAGATGCTGCAGGAGTGCCTTCTTCTTGAGAATATGTAAAGGCTCCTAAATGATCAAATTTGATTTGATTCATAAATTCGATTAAGTTATCGACATCTTCTTCACTTTCTTTTGGGAAGCCCACCATAACAGTGGTTCTTAATATCGCATTAGGAACTTTGCTTCTAATCTTGTTAAACAAGTTGATTAAAAAATCCTTGTCTCCACGACGATACATATCTTTTAAAATATGAGATTCACTATGTTGAATTGGAACATCAAAATAAGGAGTGAGTCTTTTTTCTTTTCCAATTAATTCAATTAATTCGTCACTAATTTCATCAGGATATAAATATAGTAAACGAATATATTTAAACTCTTTAATTGCCAGTAAACCATATAAGAGGTCCGCTATATTGACTTTTTTATCTTTAAAATCGATTCCATATTTTGTCGTGTCTTGTTGAAGAACAACTACTTCTTTAATTCCGTTTTCCGCAAGGTCTTTTGCTTCTTTAATAATTGAATCATAATCACGAGAAACAAATCCTCCTCTAATGATTGGAATCGCGCAATAGCTGCATCTATTGTCACATCCTTCTCCAATTTTTAAATAAGCAGAATATGGCCCGGTAGAAACAATACGATATTCATCATCAATTCCAATAGTAGGATCAATATCTTTATCTAAAACATAGAGTTTCTCATTAAAATGAGAATATTCTCTAATTGGAATATATAAATCAACTTCAGGGATTTCTCTTTTTAAATCTTCGAGATAACGTTCCGCTAAGCAGCCAGTAACCACTACTTTTTTCCCGTATTGAATCATTTCTAAAATGTTCTCAATACTTTCTTTTTTACTTGGTTCAATAAATCCACAAGTATTGATAACAATGATATCTGCGTCTTTAGGGTCATTTGTTATTTCATAACCATTACGATCAAATAAGCCTAAAATGTTCTCGCTATCGACGAGATTTTTCATACAGCCTAAAGAAACGATTCCGACTTTTTTCATAATTATTCTGACCTTAAAGCAATGACTGGATCTTGTTTAGAAGCACTGAATGATGGGATAAGTCCACTTAAGACACTTAGTGCGATAGAAATACCAATCATCATTAATGCGTAATACCAAGGGAGAGCACAGATATTAGGAACTCCAGTACCTAATGTTTTCACAACAATGTTAATAATGATTTGAAGAATATAAGTAACACCAATACCGATTGTGCCACTAGCTAAACCAGTAATTAAGTTTTCAGCAATGAATAGACGTGAAACGTCTTTCTTTCTTCCACCTAAAGAACGAATAACACCAATCTCTTTGACTCTTTCCATAACAGAGATATAAGTAATAACCGCAATCATGAAACAAGAGACAACTAAAGATAACGAGGTGAAGGCAATTAACGCTGCGCTTACTGTAGTAACTAATGTTGAAATAACAGTAATAATCATACTAATTGTATCACTATAAGTGAGTTCACTTCTTTGATTACGATGGACTACTTCTCCACCGATTACTAAATCCATATCTTTGTTCCAGTTATCAAGTCTTTCGTTGATATATGACTTTGTTTGGAAATTCTTTGGATAAATAGAAATACTTTGTGGTAAATCTTTGATCTCATGATGGTCAATAACTGACTTATTATTCTCATCGATAATATCGTTAACTTTTAAACCAGATAAAGCACGTAAATGTAATTTATCATTTTTCAAATTGTTATTATTGCTTGATAAGAACGAGGCAAAGATAGAAGCAATTGTAGAAGATGTATCTCCATTAAGCGCACTAGCAAATCCTTCTTTTTGAACTGGATGATCTGGATCAGCGTAGTCATCATAAGTAAAGTGAACATAAGCATTAAATGGAGAAACTGTATATTTCTTTTCAATGATATGTTTTTTAAACTCAGTAACAATTTCACTGTTATTTGATTCTAAACGATACTTATCACAGAATTTTTTAGTGTAATAAACTCCACGAGAAAGAGTACCAAAATTAGTGCTTGGTTTTGCTCTTAAAATACCACTGACACGAACTTTGAAACCGTGAGAAGAATCAATATTAGTGTAAATTGGGTCAGTTTGATTAATTGTTGCTTCATAATAGAAATCAGGTGTATCTGGTTCAACTTCAATAATTGTTCCAGCTCCAGTAGCAGTATCAGTGAAATCCATTGTTGGTGGATTAATACTTTCTAATTTCACTAAATTAACAGTGCCATCAAATTGAATTTTCTTATCTTCAATTTCAGTTTTATTATTTGAGTTGATGGTCATCATATATTTTTCAATTGAGGCAATATCATCAAGTGATTTAATACCATCTGTGTAACCTAAAACCCAACTGCCAGTGAGTTCACTAATAGATGTATCACTACTTCTAGTTCCAACTCTTAAAGCAGCAACATTATGCATTTTAGCTTCTCCACTACCAACTTCGATTGCATTACCAATTAATGTATCGCTTTCAGCGTTATAGGTTAGTGCTAAATAATAATCATCGGTTCCGTGTTTACCACTAAAGTTAGCGGTAATTTGTTTATGAGAGACAAATGTTGGATTTCTCTTATAAATATCTTGATGTGGATAATAGATGAATTCGTGGTTAAGAATGTCATCAATATTAAATGTAGTTTGATATGGATAAGTTGTAGGAAGTGCCTTAAGTTCTTCTTCTAACTGTCTAATTTTTGCTTCTTTATCTGGGTCAGTTCCTTGCTTTAATTCTTCAATTTCCTTTTTAATTTCACTTTCTCTAACAGCCTTTTCAGCAATGTTTAAGAAGTCGGTTTCTTCATAGAATCCCATTTGAGCAAGAATTAAATCAGTTAAAGTGGTTTTATCATCCACCACTAAAACTAATTCGTTTTCATTTTCTGGGAAATGAGAATTTCCAAGTAAATCATATTGAGACAAGATATAATCTTTTTCTGCTGGGAGTTGTTTCATAAATCCAGTGAAAAGATCAACGAATTGAGCGTATTGATCAAATCCATCAACAGTCATTAATGTCTTGATATATCTTTGGGTTAATCCGTTAAAAGAAATAATTTCTTTTTCAGTAGATTCGTTTTTCTTAAACGCAGTAAAGAAGTTATTAGTTGGATCAATTGAATAATCATAATTAATCGCTGAATAATATTGTTCAGGAGTTTCTTTAATATATTGGATTAATGTTTCGTTAATCTCGTTAGTCTTTACGTTAGTAAAATCAGTATATTTTTCAAGTAAGAAGGCAATCATTGAATCCACTCCAACTTTAGTTGAAGTATCAAATTGTTCAAGTTCACTCTTATCTTGGTTTCTTAATCCAGTTAATAAAGAGGTCATATCCACTGATTGTTCAGCAATTTCAAGAGGATAGCTACTTAACATATCATCTTGCATATTGTAGATATAATCATTAACCCCACAAGAAACACCTAAAATGGTTGAAACACCAATAATACCAATACTTCCCGCAATAGCGACAAGTAATGTTCTTTTAAATTTAGATAATAAGTTAGATACGGATAAGGCACCTGCAGTAAAGAAAGACATTGAAGATTGTTTTTTACCTTTTGAGGCGACTTCTTGCGTGTTTTCCACGGCAACTGGTTCATCTTCTTTTCCATCAAATGGATTAGAATCATCAGTGATTAAACCGTCTTTCATTCTCACAATACGGGTTGCGTATTTTTCAGCGAGTTCAGGGTTATGTGTAACCATGATAACAAGGTGAGTTTTTGCTACCTCTTTTAAAAGGTCCATAATTTGGACTGATGTTTCA
>JBGURM010000047.1:0-18498 GCA_045132035.1 Bacilli bacterium | reverse complement strand
AAGGTTTCTTAACAGTTTATCTGTTAAGTCTAAAACGCAAACTAAAAGGGGCTTAATCACCTTTTAGGTTTCTTAACAGCCCCTTTTTCATGTTTCTAAATATTAATAATTCTCTTTGATGAATGTTAATAAGTTGAGAATAATAGAGCTTTCTCATATCGAGATATTTTTGTTTTGCTTCATCCCCTACTCGATCAAAGAATAAGTTTCTAAACACTTCCTCGATTCTAAAGAATGATTCGTATAAGTTAAGAATAGTTAAGTAATAGAAATATTTCTTATTACTATAAATTAGTAATGGAGTGCTATGAAGGATTTCACTACTTGTCATATAAATTTGAGAATATTGGTGAAGCCCCGCTAAAGTTTCAAGTCCATCTCTAAAATTGAGTTTGAATTCTTTATTATCCTTAGCTTCTGGAATAGCAAGTAGCCAGCCATATTCGATATATTTCTTCATATCTTTACTCTTTAAATCGAGTTCATTCATTTCAGATTTGATTTGTAAGAAGAGATTATTTTGTCTTTCTTTATCCACTAAAGCGTCTTTATAAACTAGACCATATTCCATATGTTTAAGATAAGCATTAATGGCGAGATCTTGATATTTTTCTAATAAAATTAGAATACATTCACATTCGTGAAGTGTTCTCCACATTGTTAAGGCTTCAGTTTCATATCCATCCACTAATAATTTAATTGAACATCTAGCGATAGAAAGAGACTTTGTTAACATATCGATAATCAAAGTATTTTTTGGATTATTACGGTCATATCGAGAGACGATATTAAGCATTAAGTTGATATATAAATCTAAAGAAGAAATTGGAGGTAAATATCGATTTGTTAATTTCTCTTCATGATGGTTATATAAAGATAATGAAAGATATTTATCAGCGGAAACAGAGATAATAGTTTCCGCAATTTTTTCATTATTTTTAAATGCTCCTTTTTGTTCAGAACTTAATCCTTTAGTGGAATAAATAAATTCACCTAAAAGATAATAAATTAATTCTAATGAATTAACATTAAATTGACCAAATGTTTCATTATTCTTGCTGATATCTTCAATTCCTTCATATAAAGATGAATATAAATCATAAAGAAAATCAATATCACCACTTTGTGAAGGATCAATCTTATTAATGATGATAGAAAAGTTTTCTTTTGAAATTATATTACTCATCTTTGACCTCTCTTATTTCTCCAGTAATTGCCGCAAGAAGATACATCTTAACTGGCAAATCAGTGTGTTTTACTAAATATGATTTATAAATTCTAAGTTGTCGATCATATTCTTCATCCATGATGTTTTTAAGTTTGAAATCAACGATATCAATCTCATCATCTTTAATAATTAAAGCATCAATATAACCTTGAATGTTGCTTTCTTCATCATAGAAGCGGAATTCATGCCTAACTTGTTCATTAGTAATTCCATCAAACAATTTAGAATTTATTACATTATAAACATATTTTTTCATTTGTCGATTAGATACGTAGTCAGTTGATTTTGTTTCTAAATCCATTCTTTCTAAATAAGCATGGAGTTCGCTACCAAAATCTAAAGTCACTGCGATCGCATCTTCATCAACTTCTTTACTCGCTCTAGTGTGAACTACTGGATTAGCAGGGACATTTACTTTTTTAAGCACTACTTTAGTAACTTGCTTTTCAATTTCTTTACCAGTTACAACAATATTATCAATTGGATAAGGAGCGTCATATTTAGTAAGGACATTAGTAATTGAGAGGATTTCTTGCATGTTTTTCGCATTATTTGGCTTATAAAAGAGAATCTTTGAAGGCTTATTTCCATTAACAAAAATTATCTTTTCTTTCGCTCTAGTAATTGCAACATAAAGTAATCTTAGTTTCTCTTCAAAATCACTAGTCTTTAGTTCTTCTTTAATTAAATGAATAAATAAAGAGGAAGCTTCTTCAATGGTGCTTGGAATAATCGCTCCATATTTCTCACTAGCTAAATAGCTAGTTTTGATTTCAGTATTATTAAATTGCTTAGTTAATCCTGGATAATAAATAACACTATATTCAAGACCTTTTGATTTATGGATATTAATTAAAGTTACAGAATTATCTCTAGAATCACTATCGCTATAATCAATATCTTTCTCTAACTTATTTAAATCATCAAAATAGATAACAAAGTCTTCTAAAGAATAATTTAAAGAATCCATCATTTTAGAAATCTTTAAAAGGAATTCTAATTTATGAGCGTTTGGATAATATTGGGTAATCTTACTAATAGAAGCGTAAATATCAAACTCTTCATATAAAGTAAGTAATACTTTTTCTATTGGAGCGTATCTTAAAGATTCTTTAATTAATTCTATCTTTTGAGCAAATTCTTCTTTTAAATATGATTTATCTTTGAAGATTTCATATAAATAATCATCTTTATATTCAAGCAAGAAAGAACGAGCAACACTCATAAAGGCGTGCTTATATTCGCCTTCATATTCATTTTTAAGTGAATAATAAAGCATTTTTACTAAGTTTCTAGTAACAATAGCGACATCACTTTTGAAAAGTGTCTCTTTTGATTCAACTTTAACTGGAATATTTGCTTCAGTAAATGCGCGACGATATTCACCAAAAGAAGTGCCACGATCAATAATAATCGCAAAATCTTTATATTCAGCATCTCTACTTCTTTTTAATTCATTATCATAAACTTGATATTGGTTCTTTATTTTATAAAGAATATCTTTGATGATGATATCAATTTCAGCTTTTAAAGCATCTTCCGCTTTATCATATGTGTAGTTATAAACTTCAGGTAAATAGTTACATTTAGGTTTATTTACTTCGTATTCAGTTCTTCCAAAACCAAAATGATGTCCGTTAGAGTAATCAATCGCATTAATTGATTTCACCATAAGCTGAGAAAATAGTTCGTTTACAAAGTCCACGACTTCTTTTCTTGAACGATATGATGTATTTAAATCAATTTCTTTCCCACCTATTCCTTTTTTATATTTTTCATATTTTTCTTGGAAGATATGACAATCCGCTCCTCTAAAGCGATAGATGGATTGCTTAACATCTCCAACCATATAAACATTATTTTTACTAATTGCAGAAATAACAGTTTCTTGAATATCGTTAGTGTCTTGATATTCATCAATCATGATGTAGTCAAATTGATCAGAAATTTCTTTTCTAATTTCTTCGTTATTAAGTAGTCTTAAAACAAAGCGAGAAATATCTCCAAACGAGTAGGCATTGCGTTCTTTTTTGAATTTATCAAGTCGATGCTCAACTTCAATAGCGATTTCAATAATCTTTTTAGCATATGGTTTAACTTCGTTATATTGACGGACAATATCTTCTGTTAAACCAAAATTGAAATCTTTGTTTGGTTTAATTTTCTTATTATAAAAATCTGCAATTTTATCACGATAATCTTTGTCACTAGTTTGAACTTTACGGTCTTTAGGTGGGAATTTACCTAATTCTTTGTCAGTTAATGTGCGATATAGTTCATCATAATTATTTATCAATAATAAGTTATCGAAGAAATTAATTATTTGATCTGCGTCATTAGCATCTTCTAATTCATAAGCTTTTTCTTTTAAGAATTCGAGATTACTATGGGTTTCTTTAACGAAATCATTAATCGCTTTATCAATCGTTTCTTGGTTAAAGAAATCATTATATAGATGATTCATAAAAGCGAAATTATCGGCTTTCTTATCGGATTTTTCTAAAATATCAATGATATAGTTTTTAATAATTGATAAATCTTTAACAACATATTTATCAGTAATTTCAAATAATTCTTTATCGTTATTTAAATAAAGATCTTCGATATATTCATCTAAGATTTTTCTTCTTTGGATTGAAAGAATTGTATTATCTACGATCGATACATCTTTAGATATATCTAACTCATAAAAATATTTTTTCGCTAAATAAAACGAAAAAGCATCAAATGTTTCAATATGAGCGTTATCAACTTCACTCGCTAAATGTTGGGTTTCTATATCATCTAGGAGCTTTTGTCTTACTCTATTTTTCATTTCTCCCGCTGCTAGTTCTGTAAAAGTCACAACTAAAAAATGATCAAGAGATTGGTCTTTTTTCGCTAAGCGATAAATGCGTTCAGTCAAAACAGCAGTCTTACCACTACCCGCGCCAGCGGAGATGAGATAATTTTCATCTAATGCTTTAATTGCTTTTTCTTGGTCATCAGAAAATTTCATCTTACTCATCGCTATCCTCCACTAGTCTACGGAATTGTTTATTTCTAACAAAACATACATCTTTATATTGACAGTAATTACACGCTGTATCTCTTTCTCCTTTATAAACTGGAGAAATATCGAAGTTATTCTTTCTTAATTCTTCATCCATCTTAAGATAGAGTTCTTTAACTGTAGTCATATATTCACCAAAGGTGAGGTTGCTAACAGTAGCAGCTCCAGTTAATTCACCATCTTTTTTAATTCTTACTCCACTAATAAAGGAAGATTCTCCATCAGCGATAGTTGGATCAATTAAAGTAATTACTGATAAATCTCCAAGGACTTTTCCATTTAACTTTAAGTGAGATGGAATAAGTTCATCATCTTCGATAACAATATTTGTGGAATTACTAATTACATTATTAATAAATAGTCCAACAGGAACATAATCTTTATATTCTTTACTTGAAGTTACGAGTAAAGCATATGTAGGAAGTTGGC
Source organism: Bacilli bacterium (assembly GCA_045132035.1). Lineage (GTDB taxonomy): Bacteria > Bacillota_I > Bacilli_A > RFN20 > CAG-826 > UBA2450. The sequence goes on along the minus strand of JBGURM010000047.1, from coordinate 13,789 downwards.
TACTTAGTCCATATTGAAGGTATTTATCATCAAATTTTGTTGACCCAGTTTTATAGTCAATACAGATAAAATACTTATCATTTAAAGTTACAAAATTATCAATAAATCCAAGGATAGTTGTGTTAGGAGTAAGAGAATAAACAAACTTCTTTTCGTTTTCAATTTTTGGATTTGAATATCTTTTTTCTCTTTCTTTAATTGCGTTTAAGGCCGCTTTAACTTGTTCTTTATAGCTATGATTTAAAGTATATAAAGCACTAGGAGGGAAATCGTATTCACTAATTGCTTCTTGATATGCTTTATCAAAATCAAAATCTTCATCTCTAAATTTTTCAAACATTTTATGAGCGATATTACCTATTTGTTGACTATATCCTTCTTCATATTCATCAAGTTTAATAATCTTCTCTAAATAATAAGAGAAAGGACAATTCATATATTTGCTAAGTGAAGAAGTTGATAGAACAATTTTAGAATCATTATTATAAACATTAGCCTTATGGCTATAAGAATTATCATAGGAATTATAATCAATAGAAACTACATCTCTAACTTTGAAATAGTTAATTCCTCTTTCTTTGTAGAAATTATCCAAATCTTTTAAGTCGGCGTAGATCAATTTGAGAACATCTTCAGAATAGAATGAATCATTTAAATTCTTCTTTTTTTCTTCTAAATTCATCACTTTAATTAATGGAGAAGAATATTTTTCTCCTTCAGAACTTCTTTTTGCAAATGAATAATGGAAGGCATTATTACTATTGAAATAGTAAAGAAGATTGATTTCATCAATTTTAGTTCTTTCTTTCGCGTTATTAATTTTAATTTCCTTTAGTTCTTCATCATTTAAATAACCAGTGTCTTTACCGCTTAAAGGATATTCGCCTTGGGCAAAACCAATAACAAATACATGTTTATTAAAATCATATAAAGGAGAATCAATAACTCTAACCGCATTATCAAAGATAACTGGCTCAGTTTTCTTTTCCTTTAATTTATTTGCTAAATAATCATATTGAATATCAAAAGGAAGACCCTCAACAATTGAACGATTAATAACATCTTCAATCTCTAAATATAAAGGATCATCTTTCATCTCTTCTTTGAGTAAATTTAAAGATACTTCTATATCCTTATTTTCTTTATATAGTTTTAAAAAGAGTTTAACTCCACCAGTAGAAATAAGATATGTGTTACTTTTGATATTAATTTGATAACCAAATTTAGTGGAGAATTTATTTAAATAATAATCGTAACTAGTGTTTCTTCTAAAAATATAAATATCTTTAATGGAAACTCCTGAATCAATTAGACCACTAATGGAATTTAAAACATCATAGATTTCATCTTCCATTTTTTCAAAATAAGCGATTTCTTTCGCGTTATTTCCTTTTTCTAGGGTAATGAAATCATATTTAAGATTTAAACTATTTAAGATATTAATTAATTCATAATCTTCTTTTGGATAACCAATAATTGAAACTTCTTTAAAAGGAAGATCTTTTTCTATATCCACTAAAAAACCTTCATTATTTAATTCTTCTTTTAAATTAAAGAGGAAATGAAGTCGATAGTCACTACTATCACTAGTTACATAAGGTAAATATAAAAGATAATTCTTACTGACTTCATAAGAGTAATGATATTTGCTCATTAAATAAATAACCGCTCCCTCAGTAATTGAAGGATATAAATAATGAGATAATTCTTCTTTACTAACTAATTTAATGTCTAAAAATGGATCATCTTTTCTTAAAGACTGCAGTAAAGAAATATGAGTGTTTTTAGGTGCGACAATAACTTTCATAAGCACATATATTATAACTTTTTTGTATAAAAAAAGTCAAATATGGGTATTACCCATATTTGTCTTATATTTTGTGATTTTTTTATTTTTTTACTTGAATAATCGAGTGACTTCAACAGCCTTTTTCCAACCACTATATCTCTTTTCTCTTTCTTCTAGAGACATCTTTGGTTCATATAATTTTTGGCAGTGATGAATGCTCTTAATATGATCAAGATTTTTGAAATATTTACTTGATAAGCCCGCTAAGAAGGCAGCGCCTAAAGCGGTTGTTTGTAAGCATTCTGGTAAATCAATTTTGGTATTTAAGATATCGGATTGGAACTGCATTAAGAAATTATTTGCGGTCGCTCCACCATCAACTTTAAGAACTGGAATTGAGAGTTTTGTTTCTTCTTTCATTACTTCAAAAACATCTCTACATTGATACGCTATTGACTCCAAAGCCGCTCTAACAAAGTGACGATTATCACTATTTCTTGTTAATCCAAATACCGCGCCTCTAGCGTCATCATCCCAATATGGAGTTCCTAAACCAACGAAAGCTGGAACGATATATACTCCATGAGTATCGGTACAATCAGAAGCAAGTTTCTCACTATCAGCGGAGTGATCAATCATTTTCATCTTATCTCTAAGCCATTGAACAACCGCCCCACCAATAAAGACCGAACCTTCTAATGCGTAAGTGACTTCATTACCTATTTTCCACGCAACAGTGGTTAATAAACCACTTTCTGAATATGTGATATTATTTCCAATATTCATTAACATGAAGCAACCAGTGCCATAAGTGTTCTTACTTTCTCCAACTTCAAAACAGGCTTGTCCAAATAAAGCAGCTTGTTGGTCACCAGCAACACCATGAATATGTAAATTTTTTGCAAAGAAAGTTGCTTCGCCATAGTCGCAAGAAGAAGGTAAGATTTTTGGAAGCATTTTCATTGGGATGTTAAAGAGTTCGCATAAATCTTCATCCCACTTAAGTGTTTCAATATTCATAAGCATTGTTCTACTAGCGTTACTGACATCAGTCGCGTGAACTTTGCCTCTTGTCATACGGAAAACAATCCAAGAATCAATTGTGCCGAAAAGTAATTCACCTTTTTCAGCTTTTTCTCTTGCGCCTTCAACATTTTCTAAAATAAATTTTATTTTAGTGGCGGAGAAATATGGGTTAATTAATAATCCGGTTTTCTTATGGATATATTCTTTTTTGTCCTCATATTCATCACAAATAGAGGCTGATTGTCTTGATTGCCAGACAATCGCTGGACAAATTGGCATTCCAGTTTTCTTATCCCACACCACTGCGGTTTCTCTTTGATTAGTGATACCAATTGAATCAATGCTTTCAAAAGTGATGTTTTGCTTAACTAGTAAGGCGTTAACAACACTGATGACACTGACCCAAATATTTAAAGCGTCAGTTTCGACCCATCCAGAATGTGGGAAGTTACAAATGACTTCTTCTTGAGTCATGTTAACAACGACACCTTCTTTATTAATTAATAAAGCTCTAGTAGAAGTTGTTCCTTGGTCGATTGCTAGAATGAATTTTTCCATTTTCAATTTCTCTCTTTCTCTTATCTACGATGCTTAAGCATTCTTTCAATATCAGCGATTTCTTTTTTAATACCTCTAGAAAGGCATCTTGAACCATCTTTTGTGACTAAGACATCGTCTTCAATTCTGACTCCAATACCTAAATCAACAAAATATAAACCTGGTTCAACAGTAATAACGTTTCCTGGTTGAAGAGGTCTTTTACGATCTCCGACATCATGAGTGTCCATTCCAAGGAAATGGGAAACGTTATGAATATAAAGTTTTGAAATTTCATCAGGATCTTTAATTAATCCAAGTCTTAAACATTCGCTTTTTAAATAGCCAATAGCTTTTTCTTGTAATTCAGCGATTGTAACACCTGGCTTAACATCACTAATGATGGATTTATTACAAATAAGGACAGCTTCATATATTCTTCTTTGAACATCAGTAAATGTTCCACTTACTGGGAATGTACGAGAAATATCAGCACAATATCCGTTAAATTTATAGCCAAGATCAAATAGAATTAAGTCTCCATCTTTAATTTGACCAGTTTGTTGTTTGATTGGGTGATGTAAAATCACTGCATCTTTTCCAGTAGCGATAATTGTTTCAAAAGACAATTCTCTTCTACCGTGTGATTTTCCATAATATTCAAATCGATCAGCGAGTTCATGTTCATACATTCCAAAATCATAGAAGTTAAGCAAATCATTAATTCCAGTACTTGTGATATTAATTGCTTCTTCTAATTGACGAACTTCCCATTCTGATTTCTTTAAACGAAGTTCCACCACTAAAGGATAAACATTATCAATTGTGAGATGAGGATATTTTTTCTTCATCTCTTCGCCAAATGTTTTAGTGGATTGATTGGCTTTAATCTTTAATTCATCAGACAAATCTAAAAGAAGGTAATCGATGATTCCATAGAAGTTATTATCTTTGGATAAGGCCATATCAAGCATCGATTCAAATGTTGAAGTGCTATAGATATTTTCTAAAGAGGAGATATCTTTTGCTTCATCAAACGATAATCTTTTTCCAGTCCATCTTTCTTTCACTTCATCGTGATCGTCCATGAAAAGATACATCTTCTTTTCTCCAGGACATTTAATAATCATGAGAACAGAATTTTCTTGCTTGATACCGGTTAAATAATAGAAGTTTCTATTCGCATAAAATGGGAAATATTCATCCTCACTTCTAATTTTAGAAACGCCAGAAAAGAATAAAGAAACTGAGTTTTCTGGTAAAGAATTTAATAGTTCTCTTCTACGAGTTTCAAATTCACTCATGCTTCATTATCTCCTTTAGCGACTGCTTCAGCAACGCTTTCAAATTCAGGGAAATCAACTTCTTCAATTTTTCCATTGTCGACTTTAGTAGCGTTAGCGGAAACGATTGGTAGTTTTCCTAAAATATTAAATTCAAGTTTCTTAGCAAAATCATCTAAATGGGATTCACCAAAAACAGGAATCTTTTCTTCACATTTTGGACATTTTAAATATGACATATTTTCAACAACACCAAGGACGTTGATATTCATCATTCTTGCCATTTTAATTGCTTTAGTAACTACTAAGGACACTAAGTCTTGTGGAGAAGTAACAATAATCAAATCATCAATTGGGATGGTTTGGAATGTTGTTAAAGCAATATCTCCAGTTCCTGGTGGCATATCGATTAATAAATAATCGAGTTCTCCCCATAAAACATCTTCATAAAATTGTTTGACGAGGTTTCCTAACATGATTCCTCTCCAAATAATTGGTTCGCTCTCATCATCTAAGAGTAAATTTGCTGACATAATTCTAATGCCAGTTTTAGTGCTAATTGGGTAAATTAGGTTGTTTTCTCCATATGCTTTTTCAGTAACACCAAAAGCTTTTGGAATACTTGGTCCAGTCACATCGGCGTCAAGAATACCAACTTTGTATCCTTTTCTTGCTAAAGAGACCGCTAAATAAGAGGTAATGAAGGATTTACCAACACCACCTTTGCCAGAAAGAACCGCCACGACTTTTTTAGCATGTGACAATTCATTCATTTGTGCTTTTTGAATCTGCGAGCCACAGTTCCCATTTTGAGAACACGATTCACAGTTATGATCACAATCTGCCATTTTTCTCTCCTCTATAAACTAACTATTTCAGCTTTATCAATTGCAGTAACAGCGCTATTAACGTATGTTCTCAATAGCCTTCCTGCTCCTAGTTGAGTTCCACCATAATACCTAACCACAATAATTGCGGTATAATTTAGATTCTTCTTATGAAGAAGTTCTAATAATGGTCTACCTGCAGTACCTTTAGGTTCGTTATCATCAGTGGATTTACTATTCATTCCAATTCGATAAGCATAAACTATATGTTTTGCCTTAGGATTGGCTTTTTTGATTTGCTCTAATCGAGTCTTAAAAAAGTCAACATCACCGCATGGGATGATAAAGGCAGTAAACTTAGATTTCATTACTTCGGTTAAAGCGAAGACTTCTTCTTTGATTGTAAATTCGTTCATGTTTAACGAGTTAAAACTATTAATAACTGCTTTTTTAGTGTATTATTTTTCATAAGGAAAATAAAGAGAATGTTACAAAGTGATGACAATTTAAATAATAATGAAATACAAAGCGAACCTGTATTAGAGAAAAAAGAAAAAAAAAGATTTGAAGTTACTATCTGGAAAAAAATCTATCTATTCCTCATGGGATCGGGTGGATTATATTTCTTTTCCTTCATAGTTTCGATGATTCTTTTATTTGCACTTGGCAAAGATCAAGCCGCAATTCTTTCTAATTTCATCGTCTATTCAATTCTATTCGTTGCTTTAATGGCGGTGGTAGTTATTGACTTCCCAAAATTCAAAAGCGAATTTAAAAATTGGAAACCATATGTAGCAGGAATTATCTGCACGGTTACCATCATAGTTTTTGAAATTGTATACACTAATATTGTTAACCTATTTTATAAATTTAGTGTCAATGATAATGAGACCGCTGTCCGTTCAATTATTGATTTATATCCAGTCGCCTCAATTTTCATTTTAGGAATCGTTGGACCAATATGCGAAGAGCTTACTTATCGTGTTGGTTTATTTAATTTAGTTAAAAAGGCTAATGTCGTTTTAGCGTTTATTGTTACCACTATTGTTTTTGCAATGATTCATTTTAATTTTGTATCGAAAAATATCTGGGATGAATTAGTGAATTTGCCTTGCTATTTATTTAGTGGATTTGCTTTCTCGTTCGTTTTTTATTATTACGGCTTTGTTGGATCGATGACCGCACATATCGGTAACAATTTATATGCTATTATAATGCAAATCATCCTTAAAGCTTTAAAGGGTACAAATGCGTAAACTTACTTGTCTTTCTTCTTTTATTATTAAAATAATTGCTTTAGTCACCATGGCCATTGACCATGTTGGTTTATTATTACAAACTCTTTACGCTACTAACTATAACATGTTAGAAATTGCTGGTATTTTTAGAATCATTGGAAGACTTGCTTTGCCTCTATTTGTTTTTATGATTGTGGAAGGTGTTATTCACACTAAAGATATCAAGAAATATTTAATTAGATTAGGAATAATGGCTACTTTAATCAGTGTCTTCTTTATGGTCTTAGAATATTCTTCTTTTAGAGCCTACGCTCATGGACTATTAAGAGCTGGTAATATCTTTATTGATTTAACGTTAGTGGCTATATCAGTTTATCTTCTTAAACAGCCAACAGTTTGGAAGAAATTTCTTATACTACTTCCAATTAGTTACTCTATCCTTTGTTTTGTTGTTAAAGGAGTAGAAACATCTACACTTATGGACATTAACTGGTTCCCTGCTTTTTTAACTATGCAATATGACTGGTTCTCCTTACTATTAGGAATTGGTTTTTATCTATCTTATTCTTTAGCGGATACATACATTAAAGTAAGTGAACCAACAAGTCACTTAGATAAAGAGATGTGGGAACAAAATGGTAATTATCGTTTACTCGCTAATATCATTTCAGTTTTTATGCTCATGCTTGTGAGCTTTATGTTCTATCTAACAACTGTTTTTTGGAAATCTGGTGTATATTGGGACGCAAATTGTCAGTTATACGCTACAATTTCTGGTGCATTTATTTTGCTTTATAGCGGGAAAAGAGGATATAATGCGAAATGGTTCCAATATGGATCATATCTATATTACCCACTACATCTCGTCATTATCATAATTGTATTCATTATCATTAACGGAGGTTTATAAAATGATTAAGCACATTGAAACAAGAGAAGAATTAAAAGAATTAACTGCAAAAGGTGATGTCTTATTAGACTTTTTTGCCACTTGGTGTGGACCATGCAGAATGCTCGCACCTGTCTTAGAAGATTTAGATGCTTCAGGATTCCCAGTTCAAATTGTTAAAGTCGACACCGATGAAGCTCCAGAATTAGCAGCAGAATTTGGTGTTCAATCTATTCCAACACTCTTCTTCATTTCTGAAGGTAAAGTCGTTAGAAGTACATTAGGATATCAAAGAAAAGACCAAATTATCGAATTTTGTAAGAAATAAATTGATATTTGATTAGCGTTTGTTATAAAATAACATTCGCTGAATGCAGGTGTAGTTCAATGGTAGAACTTCAGCCTTCCAAGCTGAATACGCGGGTTCGATTCCCGTCACCTGCTCCAAACAGATTAAAAAACAGTGCGTCGCACTGTTTATTTTTTTACTGGAGCAAGTTTGTAATTAGTTTGACAATTATTTCCATTTCATCTGGATTACTTTCAGCGGTCAATATGGTTATTGCCACTAATGCTTCGTTAGAAATTATTTGCTTGTTGTTCTTATATAGATGTCCACTTTTGTATAAGAAGTTGATGAATAGAGTGGCAGCAATTCTTTTACATCCATCAGCGAATGGATGGTCTTTGACCAAGAAATATAGCAAGTGAGCGGCTTTTTCTTCAATTGACGGATATAATTCTTGTCCGAATACATATTGATAAACCTGAGCGATAATTCCGTTTAGTTTGCCTTGCTCTTTTTCTACTCCAAAGACATTAGACATATCGTTGAATTTCATAGAATCAATAATTCCTCTAGCCTCTTCATACGTCATAACATAATCGCTACGACTACCTTTTGGCTTTTCTAATGTTTGATGATCGTAACTATCAAGAAGATCTAACGCTTTTGTATATTCGTTGATAACTTTGGTTAACTCTTCTTTATCGATATTTAAAGAATACGCAAGCATTCTGTTTCGAATATCAATTGTTTTGCCTAAATTTTCTAATCTTTTTTTGGTTAACTGCATAGCCTTGAATTAAATAATTCTTTAAGACTTTATTAGCCCACCTTCTAAATAGAATTCCACGTTTAGAATTAACACGATACCCAACAGCCAACACAACGTCTAAGTTATATAACTTAGTAGGTCTATTTGGTACCCTTATGTCGAAAAAACCGACGGAAGTGTTTTCGTCGAGTTCTTTACTACTAAAAATGTGGTTAATATGCTCTGTAATTGTGGTTCTAGATTTTCCAAATAGCTTTGCTATTTCTGCCTGTGTTAACCAAATGGTTTCGTTGTTGACATCTATTCAAACATCTAGCTCAAAACCGTTGTCTGTAAATTTTAATAAATAAAATGCCTCTTTTAGACTTGACTCGATATCCAACTGAAATAATCATGTCGAGACTAAACATCTTTACAGGTCGATCAGAATGAGGAAAGTGCGTTTTTCGCACATTGCTTTTTTTCTTCCAATTCTCCATCTTTTATTATGTTGTTAATATGCCTTGTTATTCTTGTTCTATTAAAATTGAATAGCAAAGCCATTTCCTCTTGGGTCAACCATACGGTTTCGTTTGTGACATCTGCTCAAACATCAAGTTCAAAATCATTGTCTATAAATTTGACTAGTTCATAATTTTTCACTATAACGTATTTATTCAATTTATATTGAATATATTTCAATAATGAAGCATCTGATGCGTCATTACCACCAAAAAGCCAGATTGAAACTGACATTTCTAAAAGTTATAATTAATTTAATTATATGAAGATTTTTATTAGTCACTGTTCTAATGACGCTGAATTGATTAGAAAATATAAAGACATTTTTGAATCAGACAAAGACTCTAAAATATTCTTTTCCTCTTCCCCAGATACAGGCATTGAATCTGGAGGTGAAATAATTAATTCGCTAAATAATGCAATAAAGGAATGTGATGTTTTTGTTTGTGTTATTACTGAGAATTATGTTCGCTCTCAATTCTGTTTATATGAGCTTAATGTTGCTACTTTCTTAAATAGCAAAGAAAGAACAATTATTCCGATCGTTACTAACTCTAAAGTATACTCACGAATTAAATCCACTATTGAGCATTTAAATCTAATCTATATAGATGCTTCTAAAAAAGGTGAGTTTAATAGTCGAATAGAAAAGCTTTTTAAGACAAATAACACGCAAGAAGTCGAGTCTTTTAGACAAGAACTCACTAATGTAACTGCTTCTGATCGCTCTTATATTGGAATGGAAGAATCTTATTACAAAAATGTTTTATCATATTGTGAAAAACATGGAATTGAATCAATTAATAACGCTCTACTTGATACTGGAGTGTTAGTAAATAAAGTAAAAGAAGCAGATGAAATAATTATTTTATCCACGACAGGCGCCTCTTTAATTAAAAAGCTTTCAACTGAAGCATTTTTAAATGCTTTATTAAACAAAGCAAAAATTAAAGTTATTGTTCCAAACCAGTATTCAGATTTCTTATATAACGTTGCTGAACTTGAAAGACCAAACCAAACAAAAGAAAGATTTGACGAACTTAATGAAGAATTTAATTCAGTGCTAGGTTATTTAATTGAAGTTTATACAAAAGCAAAGAAAATCAAAGAAGATATTGGCACAATTGAATGTTATTGCGCTTATAACATGCTAAGACAAACAATTATCTTAGTTAGAAAAAATGAAGATGTCTTTGGATCTTTATCAATTACAATCCCTCCAAAAAAGACAGTAGATGGTACTCCGACAATCGTGTTTAACGGAGAAGATAAGGAAGGAACACTAACACATATTCTTTTAGAGCACACTAAAAGCATTATGAATGCTGCCAAAAATAAAGATGACTATTTCAATATCAATTCTGATAGTAAGAAAGAACCATTCTTCTATGAAAAAGCAAGTGCTCAAAAATATTGGAAAGAAAAATATCTTCTTGCCAAAGAAAATATGGCAAGTCAAAGCGAAATCACTGATTCAATTCTAATTGAAGTAGCGGCACAACACCCATTAATGAAAGACGGCACTCCTGGAAAAGAATTTAAAGCCAGATTAGACAAATGTATCGAATTATATAAAAAATATAAAGCTCAAGATATTGAAGTTAAAATATACGTCCCTGGAAGTATTCATCAATATAAAAATAATATTGATCCAATTTCGTTATCTCAAAGTGGAATAAATTATCTTTTGAATCATAATGTTGATGAAAATGATATTTACCCAGAAGGCATCAACTCTAAATATAAAGGGGACGATGGAGTGTATAACACCGCTGACGAATGCTTTGTTGCTTCAAAAATCTTCTTTGATGACGATTATGCAAAATTAATTACAATATGCTCTCCAAATCAAGTAACTAGAAAAACTATTCTTTATCTTGAATTTGGTGTTGTCCCACTATGTTATTCTGTACCTATGGATAACATGTATCACGATATTATTAATGAGATCTTTGTGAATCTGGATTGCTTATTATATAAAGACCATGATTGGCAAAATCCAAATTCCGAAACTTTCATCAGTACAAGACAAGAAAGAAAACCAAAATAGGGGGTTTCTTATATGAAATTGTGTAAAAGATGCAGCGAAAACTTTGATGATGGTATGAGGTTTTGTCCAAAGTGTGGAGCAGAACTAATAAACGACCCGGACACTACTTTTAAAATAGAAAACGGAGTTCTTGTTGATATTAATCTTTCTCGTTATTCTAGATCTAGTATAGATAGATACAAGTTTGAAATTGATTTTAATATGTCAGATGATACACGCCTCTTCGTTTGGCACGCTGATAGATATATGTATTTTGGCGATTGGAAGAAGAAAAGCATCATCTCCATTCCAAACGGAGTAACTAAAATCAAAGATAATATGTGTATTCACGATATAATATCGTACGAATTCATCATTCCTTCTTCAGTCAAAGAAATCGGAGGATCATTATTTTATGATTCGCGTTTTTATAAAATTACTATTCCAGGTTCTGTTAAAACAATAAAAGGCATGTTCACCAAAAGCAATGTTAATATATTAACATTCGAAAATGGTGTTAATATTATTGAAAAGCTAATGTGGTCTTCAAACATTAAAAAACTCACTCTTCCAAATACGCTTAAAGAACTCGGCATTAATTGGTCTTTGGCATCAACTATTGGTGAAATGACAGTTCCAAGGAGTGTTACTTTTTGGGCATATGGTTCATATCACCGTGGTGATTCCAACTCTATGGATGTCAATAGTAACTACAAACCATTAAAAGTTGATAATTTAAGATACGAAGGCACAAAATCACAACTCAAACGTTTGTTTGAAGAATCATTAAGAAGGCCAAGAGACAGATACGAAAACGAAGTATATGTTGATGAAAGTCAAATTATTCATTGTTCAGATGGCGATGTTAGATGTATCAATAAAGGCACAACATTTGATGTTGTTAACGCTTAATATAAGGGGTTTCTTATATGAATTTTGAAATTTTAGTAGCGACAAATAACGAACACAAATTAAAAGAAATTAGACAAATTCTTTCCCCACACAAAATCACTGTTTATGGTATGAAAGATTTAAACATTGACATCGGTGATGTTGAAGAAAATGGAAAGACATATTTTGATAATGCTTTAATTAAAGCTTTAGCGTTACAAAAAGTAACAAAGATGCCAATTATTGCTGATGATACTGGTTTAGAAATAGCAGCAATGGATAACGCTCCTGGATTATATACTGCTCGCTTTGCTAAAGAATATGGTGGATTCCCATCTGTTTTTAATGAAGTCTTTAAAAGAATTGAAGGAAAAAATAGAAGCGCAACATTTGTTTGTGACATTGTTTTAGTTAATGTTGAAGATAAACCACTACGTTTTGAAGCTAGAATCCCAGGTCACATCGCCAAAAGTGTCACTAATGGAGATGGATTTGGCTATGACCCAATCTTTATTTGCGATGAATTAAATAAAACATATGCTGAGATGGGACAAGAAGAAAAAAACCGCGTTTCTCACCGCGGTAAAGCATTAAACAAATTACTAACTTATTTGAAAGTAAGCGGATTAATTCATCCTTAGTTTTCTCTTCTTGAGAATTCCGTTCCACACAAAATGGAGAACGAGTAGAACAATTGAACCAATTAAAGCAGCAGCACCTACTCCAATTAAAATAAAGAATAAAAGTAAATTGGTCTGTGAATAGAAATAATAAGCAGCGCCACCACATCCAATTGCAGCTAATAATAAGAATATCGAGAAATAAATCGATATTTTTTTAGCTTTAATTACAGGTGTATAGTCTTTAAAGACTCGATCTTCAATAAGACGACTCTTTCTTTTTGTATCTAGACTGAAGGTGCTATATTTTTTAGCAACTTTGGTGTTAACTACTTCATCAACGCCATCGAGATACACTTTATCTCCAGCAATCTTCTGGTATTTGTATCCAAGGCCTCTAACTGTGTATTTAACAGTTTTTAATTGTCCTTCCTTTTCACTGATACTATGAGCAACTAAATTAATTAAAATTTCATTATTTTGAGTAACATAATCCTTTTTAATTTGATTTAGATTAGCAAGGATTTCTTTTTTGAATTTGATGATATCTGATAAACGTTTTAAATATAATTTAATACATTCTTCATCATAGAAATATTTTCTATGAGTTAATTTGTTAAGAAGCGCTAAATCGTATTCATCTAAAGCGAAATTAATCTTTTTTAAAAACATTGTGTATGTTGCAACTTCTTCTTGTCCTTTATGGGTAATTTGATCAAGAAGTTCATCACATTCGGTTAAATATGCTTGTCTAACTCTTGAAGTATAAATTAAACAAAGGATTCTTCCTAATAGAGCTTTAGAGTTATTTGGTTCAATATCTAAAACATCCGCATATTCTTGATACGCAACAACAGGGTCACAAGCAACAAATAAAGTGTTATCTGCTTTTTCAATCATTCCATTAATGATGCTTTGATATAAACCAATCGCTTCTTTTGGATCGAGTGGCTGCATGCAGAAAGGACAATAAGCAACACTTGCTTCTGGATTTACTGGGAAGACATGGTTTTCAATTCTATTAAATTGACAGTGTGTACAAAGTCCGTTTTTCGTTGCCATATTATGAAAATTATAGAATAACTTTGGGAAAACTCAATA
>JBGURM010000046.1:0-2392 GCA_045132035.1 Bacilli bacterium | reverse complement strand
TGGATCCATACTAATATTTTCAATCAAATCAATAAGCACAACATCCAAAGTTCTAGCTACCTCAAATTCCAAAGCATCACTATCAGTAATATCTTTTTTAATATCTTGCAACTGAGAGAGCATCTGTTTCTTTTCCTTCTCAATTTCATTCCAGCGCTTTCTCATTTCCTGATAAGTATTATAATACTTTTCAAGTTTACTACGACGAGCAGAAGCGATCAGTTTTTCTTTTTCAATAGCCATTTTCAGTTCTCCTTCAGTATTGTGTTTGTTGATATTAGAATATAACAAAAACTTTAGAAAAAGTCACTAAAGCACTAAACTTCTGTTATATTGAGATACCCTTTCCAATTATATATTTACCATCACCCCAACGTTTAAAAAAATCATTAATCTCTTTTCTAAATTCTTTTCGAAGATCTTCTCTCTTAGCAACAAGTCTATACTCCTCAAAATCATCAAACTTGAGAATGTGTCTAAACTCTCTTACCATATCAAGAGAACCATGTTTGAGCAAATAATGACCGGGATTCCCCCACATATCATAGTTCTTATAATTTACTCTAAACCAAATTTCTTGTTGTTTAGTCATCATATTTTTATATAGTATTAAACCTCTTGAAGTGCAACATAATAACCAGGATAAATATCACCACTATCCATTCCAATTTCATATTCACCATCAGCAATAACGACATTAAGATAATCTTTAGTATCACCAGTAGGTGTATTCTTACTGATAGTCAATAACTTAACTCCATATTTCTTTTCAAGTTTGCTAACTTCATAAAGAAAACGACGAGCATTTTTCAGCTTACTAATAGTTTCATCAGTATTCATATTTTATTTTCCCTTCGTAATAAAGATACCAAAGTCTCCAATGTCAAGTCTTAGTTCATCACCTTCCTTGACATCCATCAATCCATTTACATTGAAAGTGAACGGTGCGGACGTAAATCTACAATCATAATGGACTTTTTCAAAAACGTTTTCATCATAGTCCATATCATAAGGAATAATAAGGAGAGTGTTTGGAGTCTTCTTGCTTTTCATTACAAAAAGATCCTGTACCATTTCCAAACATGCATCAGAAAGATCATTGAAAGATATAGTTACAACTTTATCTTTCCCAACAGTCACAAATTTTGTTTTCATAGTTTTATTTCCTCTTAGTCACTAAATCAGCAAGAGTACCAGTATATTTGATATTATTAGCATCCATGAACAGATTGATCCATTCACGAGGCGGAACATAGTAAAGACTCACAGCTTCCAGATCTTCGCGCTTCAGATCAGTGTAAAGATAGATACTCTCACCAAACTTAGCAGCATAAATCTTAGTAACTTTTCTCTGGAACCACTTCAGATGATTCTTGGACATCTCGTGCCACATTAAACGTTCATCAGAATATTTATATCCAGCAAACCAAAGAGGAAGATCTTCCAGCAGAACGTCAAAGCGCTGATTATACCAATTCTTCCAATCTTTTCCATTATAATTGTCGACATAGTTCTTCATAGTTTTCTCCTTAGGTTGTTTGTTGGTTGATATTAAAATATAACAAAAACTAAGAGAAAAGTCACAATTAAAAAATAGGTTTACACTTACCTCTTATTTCTTCAGTCATATTAGTACCACTCATCTTTCTTTTTATTATTTAATCTCTTTACATATTCTTTCATTTTCAAATCTTTCAATGATTTTTTTAGTTATTTTATCTTTTTGTTTAGTTAAAATAAAATTCCAAAATACTTCATCTTTAAATTCTTCAAAGAACTTTTCATTAAAAGCACTACAACCAAAATATGATAATTCATACCAATCTATTTTATCTTTAAACTATCTAATAAAATCTTTAGAGAATTTTTTATATCTAGCAAGTTTAGTCCAATTAAGTTGATCAACATACTATCTAATAAAAGATTCAGATAGATCAGCACACCATTCTTCACTTAATTGATCCCAATTTACTTTATCTATTGGAGTTTCTCTAACACTTTGTTCAAATTCATTCTACATTTCTTTGTTCTTCTAATTCTTTTATTGCTAAATATGCTTTATAAGCTGATAAAGCATCTTCTTTTCTATAATGTGCTTCATTTTCCCACATAATATAATCTTCTTCAGTATTCACAATTCTTTTTTGTTTGTTCATACATCTAACTGTTTTAGTTTCAGGATAATTTTCATAAAGTAGATCAAATATAACATATCCCAACATACCATATATACCATTAGTCCAGCCTGGTTCAACACTTAGTACTTCACACTCTCGAACTCCTTCGGGTGACTTAGGATCAATTATCCATCTTGTGTTTCTTTCTATTTCCATATTTAACTCCTTTTTATAAACATTTCTCTTCTAAAATCATTACTCATCTATTGAAATTT
>JBGURM010000045.1:0-5311 GCA_045132035.1 Bacilli bacterium | reverse complement strand
AACTAGCAAAACCTCAGGAAATTGTCCCTGAGGTGCTTCTTTTAAACTTGGTGCGCTTTTTACGAATTTGGTATTAGTGAAATTAATCATTCAAATCTCCAAATACGATTTTATAAGCATCGTCCACTGTACTCATATAGTTGATCTTAAGAGTGTTCTTCACTTCTTCAGGAAGTTCATCAACGTCTCTCTTATTATCTTTAGGAACGATGATCTCTTTAATACCACTTCTTAAGGCGGCAAGAGATTTTTCTCTTAACCCACCGATAGGTAAAGCATTACCTCTTAAAGTAACTTCGCCAGTTAAAGCGATATCTGGAGAAACAGGGGTCTTACTTAAAGCGGAAATAACCGCTAAAGTCATCGCGACACCTGCAGAAGGTCCATCTTTAGGAACGGCCCCTTCTGGAACATGGATATGAATATCATTTTCCATAAAGATTGTTGGATCAATCTTATATTTTTCAGCGTTTGCCTTGACATAGTCAAGAGCAATGGTCGCGCTCTCTTTCATCACATCACCTAATTTACCAGTTAAGACAAGTCCGCCTTTACCTTTAAAATAAGTGACTTCGATAGGAAGAATATCTCCTCCATATTCAGTATAAGCAAGTCCAGTAATGACTCCGATTTGTTTTTCTTTGTCTTTTTTAGAGTAATCAAAGATTTCAACACCTAAGTATTCTCTAACCTTCTTTTCATCAATATCGATATGAGTGATACTTGGGTCTTTAACAATCGCTACTGCGACTTTTCTTAAGCATGAAGCAATCTTTCTTTCTAAATCACGAACACCTGCTTCGCGGGTGTAATAATGAAGAATATATTCAATTGCCTTTTCAGAGAATGTAACATTTTCTTCTTTTAAACCATTTAATTCGATTTGTTTCTTAATTAAATGTTCAAAAGCAATATGTTTCTTTTCGATTTCTGTATAACTATTAAGTGGAATTAATTCCAAACGATCTCTAAGAGGTCCTGGAATATTCTCTAAATAGTTAGCGGTACAGATGAATAAGACATCACTTAAATCATATGGTTCTTCAACATAGTTATCGTTAAACATGAAGTTTTGTTCTGGATCTAAAACTTCAAGTAAGGCACTAGCAGGATCACCTTTATATGAACTTGCAAGCTTATCAACTTCATCAAGAAGGAAAACTGGGTTACTAACACCTGCTTTTCTCATTCCTTGAATAATTCTTCCTGGAAGAGAACCAACATATGTTCTTCTATGTCCTCTAATTTCTGCTTCATCAGAAATACCACCTAAAGAAGCTTTGAAGAATTTTCTTCCTAACGCTCTAGCGATGGATTTACCTAATGAGGTTTTACCAGTTCCTGGTGGACCATAGAAACAAAGAATTGGGCTCTTTAAATTACCAGTTAATTTCTTAACTGCTAAATATTCAACAATTCTCTTCTTTGGATTTTCTAGACCATAATGATCTTCATTTAAAATGTCTTCAACATTTTTTAAATCTTCATTATCTTCAGTCTTTTGCCACCATGGGATGGACATCATGACATCTAAATATGAAAGGATTAATGCAGCTTCAAGAGATCCTTGAGGCATCATTTCATATTTTTTAATTTCGGCTTTAACTTTAGCTTTGACATTTTCTGGATAAGGGAATTTGTCTAATTTCGCTAAAATTGCGTCAGGAGAATTATTTCCTCCGACATCTTCACCGAGTTCTTTCTTAATGGCTTTTAATTTTTCTCTTAAGAAATATTCTTTTTGAGATTTTTCAGTACTTTCTCTAATAGTGTCTGAAATATTCTTTTCGATTTCGTCTTTAGTGTTTTCTCCACTGATTAAACCAGTGACAGTTTCCGCTAAATAGATGAAATCATTTGTTTCTAATAATTTTTGTTTGGTTTCGGTTGCTGCTTCAAAATGAGCCGCCATTGCATAGCAAAGCTCTAAAGCTGCTAAATTATTAGAGCATAATGTAATAATGTTTTTTGGGAGTCGAGAAATAATGGAAGGATATTTTTCGAGTTCATGATTAATGGCGCTGACAACGGCTTCACTACTCTTGTTATCGACTTCAATTGAAGGGATAAGAGTGCCATTAGCGATATAACATTTATCTTCTTCGTCAAATTTGATGTCACTTAAAGACACCCTTTCGATTACTTCGACGCGGGTTCTAATTCTTTTATCTCTTTCAGAGATAGACATTACTCTTGCTAAAACACCAATTTTATAGATTTCATCAGTGGTTGGATTTTCAACTTCACTTTCAATTTGGCTAGTAATGAAGATTAAAGAATCAGCTTTATCTTTACTAACTTTAATTGAATTAATGGAAAAATCTCTTCCAGCATCAATTAATCTTTGAACTTTTGGAAAGAGAATTAATCCTTTAGTAATAAGAAGTGGCAAGGTAAGTGTTTGCGGATTATTCGCCATAGGCTCGCCTCCTTTTCTTTTTAATTAATAAATTAATTATTTGTTGAGTTTTAATAATTCTTCTTCGATTTTGGTCATACGAAGATTGTGTCTGAATTGTTGTTCTTGAGCCGCTAATGCTTTCTTAACGTCTTCAACTTTCATTTGATATTGTTCAGCTAATTTTGCATATTCGAATTCGACATCTTCATCAGATAATGTAAGTTTTTCAACTTCACCAATCTTCTCTAAAATGAAGTAATTGGTGATATCTCTTTTGGCGTCTTCTTTGAGTTTAGCCATGAAGTCTTCTTCTTTTTGACCAGTGAATTGGAGATATTGTTCAAGAGTTAAACCAGATTGTTTCATTCTGTTTTCCATATCTTTTCTCATGGAATCAGCTTGTTCATCAATCATTTCTTGTGGAATTTCAATCTTACTGGCTTTAGCAATTTCAGCGTAGAGTTTTTCTAAATATTCTCTCTTTTCTTTAGCCTCTTTGTTTTCGGTAAGTTCTTTCTTCTTGCTTTCTTTTAAAGCATCAACAGTTTCAATACCTTCTAAGGCTAAATCTTTAACGAATTCATCAGTTAATTCTGGTAATTTCTTTGCTTTCACTTCGTGAACATCACAGCCAAAGACTGCGGCTTTACCAGCGAGTTCTGGGGTGTATTGTTCTGGGAAGGTGACATTAACATCACGATGTTCACCAGCTTTGACACCGATTAATTGATCTTCAAATCCTGGGATGAAGGAACCACTACCGAGTTCGAGTTCGTAGTTTTGAGCAGAACCGCCTTCGAATGCGACTCCATCAACTTTTCCTAAGAAGTCCATAACGACTGTATCGCCTTTTTCAGCAGCGTCTTCTTTAACGACTAATGAGGCATTATTCTTTCTTAGTTCTTCAATTGCGTCTGTAACTTCTTTAGCGGTAACTTTAACTTCTTTTTTACCTAATTCGTGTCCTTTATATTTACCGAGTTCCACTTTTGGTCCGGTGGTAATGATAAATTTGACTTCGAGTTCTGTTTCGGTGATTTTTGTGACATCAACCTTTGGTTGAGCAAATGGTTCTAATTTACCTTCCGCTAATGCACCTTTATATGCATCTGGTAAAAGTGAATTAATTGCGTCGTCTAATAATTTGCCTTGATCGATGTGTTTTTTAGCAATTTGTTCTGGGACATTGCCTTTTCTAAAACCATCAACTTGAACTTCTTTACAAAGTTTCTTAAGGCTTTTTTCTTGTGCAGCTTTCCATGCTTCAGAGTCGATGACAACATCAACTTGAACGTGACAAGCTTCTAATTCTTTAAATGTAAATTTCATGTCGATTTCTCCTTTATAAATTAAGCATGCGTGAAAAATTATAAATGAAATTATAATTTAAGGCAAATGAAATACATTTATAATGTAAAGTTTTTATTAAATATAAGAAAAAAATGACTAAAGTCATTTTCTCTATTAAACATCTGATAATATCTTTTCGATATCTTTCACTAACCCTAAGATGTGATTTTCATCTAATTCCATCGCATCACAATATTGTTTTATATCAGGTAGAGGTGAATTAGCGTATTTTCTCGCAATGATATAAAAGGCGGCCGCGTAGTTTTTCGCTAAATCCTTTAAACTTCTTGGATATAGATACATTTCATATTCTGAAAATAACTGTGTTGCAGATTGAGCGAGTGTTGGATCTTTATATTCACTATCGATTAATCGAATCGTATCATTAAAGACCACACTTGTGAATGGAGGATTAAGATGTTTTGGATTAACATCAATGATTTCTCCGTTACTATTCATCTTAAGTTCTCGATCAACTTCTTTTTGCACTAAAAGCATTAAAGAATAACTTCTAATCATTTGTCGAGGATGACTAACCATCACTTTTTGAATGACTGGAAGAAATCTAAAGACATCTCTATTTCTAACTGTGTCTAACCCAATTAAGACATCTTCATCTTTTTCACTTAACAAATATTTTTCAACTTGTTCATCATCATAGAATTTTAAAGTTGTTTGTTTCTTTTCCTCTAGTTCAATAACTTCAGGCATTTTTCTTAAGACTTCCTCAACTGCCTGGCTTTGGTAAGGTAGGTTATTATAATAATCGAGGACTGTATGGGCTTGTTCAAATCTTCCTAAGACGCATAATAAATTAATATGAGCGTTAATTAATGAAACAAGATTACCTTCTAAAATCTTTTGATGATCTTGAATAACATACAAAGCGTCTTCATATTTTCCTAGATAAATATAAGCAGAAATACGATAAAAAAGATCGTTAGGAGCTTCGCTTCCTTCGGTGAGCTTTAACACTAATTCGTAGTTCTTTTGATCTAATAATGATTTTAAACTATCCATATTATTTCTTCTTTATTTTATCCCAATATTCTTTTGTGGCTTGCTCTAATTTATTATTTCCATAGATATAATAATGTTTGTCTTTTATATCATCTGGAAGATATTGTTGTTCAACGTAATGATTTTTATAGTCATGAGGATATTTATAATTTTGTCCTTTAACTAAAGCATCTTCTCCATCAAAGTGCGTATTTTGTAAGTGTCGAGGAATAGTCAATCCTCTTCCCATATTAATGTCTTCCACCGCTTTAGCGTAAGCCATATAAGCGGAATTACTTTTTGGAGCGGTAGCGATTAAAATGACCGCGTTACTTAAAGGTAATTTAGCTTCTGGCATTCCAAGTTGTAGGGCAATATCAACGCATGATTTAACGATTGGAATTAAATTAGGATAGGCTAAACCAACATCTTCATTAACTGAGCACATAATTCTTCGACAAACGGAAATGATATCTCCAGCTTCAAGCATTTTCGCTAAATAGAAAATCGCCGCGTCTGGATCGCTTCCTCTAAGAGATTTCATTAATGCGCTTAAATGGT
>JBGURM010000044.1:0-3788 GCA_045132035.1 Bacilli bacterium | reverse complement strand
GTGATGGTGGAGTCTATAACGGAAAAAGAATATTATCCGAAGAGTGGATTAATATGATGACTCACACTCAATTTGAAGCCACTAAATGTAATCATATTTTAGATTATGGTTTCCAAATATGGGTTGATGATAAAAAGAATTTCTGTGTCGCTAATGGAATGTATGACCAAAACATTATGATTTATCATAATAGTGGTACGGTTTTAGTAACTGCCTGCGCTAATAATGAAGCATTTCATGGCGGTAACTTATATAAGATTGCAATGAAGTATTTTGGGTCAAAAGAGATGGGTTCTTTCGCCTTATGCACTCATCCAGGGGCAAGAAATCTACAAAACGAAGCTGGATTAATGTACTATTTTGACCAAATCAAAGATAAGAAATATATCCCAGTTAATAAGATTTGTAATTCATGTGGTATTTTACCTTTATTAATTCAAAATGAATTAGGAACATATGTTAAGGGAATCAAAGGAATCTATTTTAAACAAGAAGGAGAACGATATTTCTTTGTTGTTACCGAAAATAGAAAAGAAAACGAATTAGAATTCAATTTTAAAAACGGCGTTAGAAAAATCTATGATTTCTACGGAAACTTATATGATGTATCAATTGATGCAAGATTCATATTAAGCGGTAAGAGTGAACCGTTTTTAATCATTCGAGTCTTCTTCCTTGAATTCTCTTCATCAAGATATTTCACTGTTAAGTTCTCAAAAGATAGCGATATTATCTCTCTTGAATTAAGTGAAAATCCAGGTATGGACTTTGTTAATTCAATCATTGAAGTGCAAGACGAAAATATTAAAAAGCTCGCAACAAATATTTTGAAAAATGTCAATCCTGCCACCATTAGTGGATCAATTAAAAACATCTTCTCCCCATCCTTTATGGTGGTGCATGGAGAAGCTAAAATTGCTCGATATAGAAAACTTAAAAAAGAAGGCGAACAACAAAAGAAGGAAGCTAAATAGCTTCCTTTTTAAATAATTTCTTCGTTTGTTAATTTTTTATCTGGATTATTTCTATCGATGTGATCGTAATAGAACATTCCGTTAAGATGGTCATATTCATGTTGGAGAACAATAGCTTTAAAGCCTCTTGCTTCAATTGTGATATTTTCTCCACTTATTGCTTCATATGCTTCCATTTTAATTTTATAGCAGCGGTGGACTAATCCTGGATGGACATCATCAACACTTAAGCATCCTTCTCCATTTTGTAATGCACATTTTCTAACAGAGGATTCAATGATTCTTGGATTAACGAGTTGATATTCAACATGTTCATCTGCGGTATCAAAATAAACAACAAACATTCTTTTTAATAATCCGATTTGGATAGCGGCTAGACCAATACCTTCACGAATATTATGTTTTGTAGCGTATTCTTCATCTTGAGATTTTTTTAAATAATCTAGCATCGCGTCTAAAGTTGCCTTATCTTCTTTTGAAAGAGGGAGTTCAACTGGAGACGATCTCTTTCTCATGATTGGATTACTATCTTTAACTAATTTTAATTTCATATGTGATAATTATATGTGATACATTTTTGCTTTGCAAACAGGTATAATAATTTATATGGATGACAGAGTGTATTTTTTAGCAAAAGAAATAAATGAAGAGTTAGTGAATAATCCTGATGTTATTCTTTTAAATGAACTCGATAAAGAATTAAATAATGATTTTGAAGTATATCAGCTTTATCTAAAAAAAGATCGAGCTTTAGAGAAATATGTTGATAGAAAAGAATATTATGGCGAAGATGATCCTTGCGTAAAAGAAGCAAGACTTGAAGCTAAAGCCGCGAAAGAAGAATTAAATAATCATCCTTTAGTCAGAAGATATTTAGAAGTATATTCAAGGGTAAGAGATTTATATTTAGAAATTAATAATATATTATTAGATGATTTTTCTGGAGGAAACAGATAATGCCAATGCGTGTTATTGCTGGTGAATTTCGTCACCGTAAACTAGTCTATCCAGAAAATAATAAAGACATTAGACCAACCAAAGACCGTATAAGAGAGGCCATATTTTCTTCTTTTGGAGATATAAGTGGCAAATCTTTTTTAGATTTATACGCTGGTTGTGGGGCGATGGGAATTGAAGCGATTAGTCGCGGAGCGGGTTATGCAACTTTTGTCGACTGTAATCCTGAATCAATTTCTTATATTAAAAAGAATATAGAATCTTTAAACATTAATAACAAAACTGAAGTCTTAAAAATGTATGATGAAGTTGCGTTAGCAAAATTTAAAAATGAAGGAAGACAATTTGATATTATTTATATTGATCCTCCATATGAATCAGATCGATATGATTTTTCATTAAATTATATTTTTAATAATGATTTAGTAAATGAAGGCGGAATAGTGGTTATTGAAATTAATCGAAAGATTGACATTAATCCACTTTGGTCTAATAAAATAAAAGAGTATCATTATGGTGAAATTACACTGATAGCGTTAAGGAAATAGTAGAAATGAAAAGAGCAATTTATCCAGGAAGTTTTGATCCAATTACAAATGGACACTTAGATATATTAAAAAGAGCCAATGAAGTATTTGATGAAATTATCGTCTTAGTTGCGGTTAATCCAAATAAACATTTCAACTTTACTCCAGAAGAAAGAGTCGCGATGATTAAAGAAGCCACCAAAGAATATAAAAATGTAAAAGTTGATTTCTATGATGGTTTAACTGTTAAATACGCCAAAGAACATAATGCAAAGCATTTAATTAGAGGTTTAAGAGCGGTTACTGATTTCGAATATGAATTCCAACTTGCTTCCGCTAACGAATATGTTGATGAATCAATCGATATGGTCTTCTTCATGGCAAGAGGAGATAAAACATTTATTTCTTCTAGCGGAGTGATGGAACTTGTTAATAACGGTGTTGATGTTTCTAGATTAGTTCCTGAAAGCGTTATTAAAAGACTTAAATAAAGTACAAAAAAACATCCGTTTGATTGATTAATCGCGGATGTTTTTGTTTTATCTAATTAGATACCTTCGTAATCTGGATCAAAGACTTTTCCGTAAGACCAGCAATCTCTTAAGAGTTGACCTTTAGTAACATTGTTTTTGTCACCTGTCACTAATTGAGTGTAGTCGAATAAGACTGCGGTAACTCCACTGACGCTTAAGCATGTGTCATCGGTTGTGGCTTTGTCATAGTCAAATAAGAAGGTTGTAGGAGTGGTGATGCCATTGCTATCTTCAAGGATTGATTTTGGTAAATCCTTGCAGTTACTTCTATAAGTTGAAGCAATGGACTCAACGTTCTTATATAAGGCATAGCTTGCTGATGCAGATTCTTCACCGAATGAAGCAGCGATTTTATCGAAGAATTCGATGTTTCTCTTAAGAATATCTTTTGCTAAATATGTCTTTTCATCGTCAGGATCTGTTTCATCAACAACGATTGTGTAGAGTTTGAAGTTTCCTTCATAACCAAGTTCACTCTTGTGGCTTTCAAAATATTTATAGCCTTCAACACATTCTTTACAAGCATCACAATCTTTCTTAACAAATGATAAGAAGAATTTGCTTCCATATTCTTTGCTGATTGTTTCAACTGATTCTTTTGAATCATCACCAAGATATTGAATGAGTTTTTCAGCCTTTCCATCTTTTTCTAAACTAAGTTTACGATCTGAATAATATGCATAATCGTAGTCGGTGTTATCGATTTGAGCATTTTCAATAGCGTTTTTGATGTATGGAATTGAGAAGATTACTGCGAAGATACCACCAACGATTAATAATGGTTGAATCCATGCTGT